>CALXDB010000036.1 GCA_944386955.1 uncultured Oscillospiraceae bacterium | reverse complement strand
ACGAACAGGCCAAAACGACCATCAAGGCAGCGCGCCGAAGCGCGGAAGGAGACGCAAACACGCACGTCAACCGGCGTCATCCGCACCAAATCAGCAGCAAAGAGCCTCTCTGACTTCCAAGTCTCGGTAGAAAACGAAAGGAGTCCTTAGAACCTTGGTTCTAAGTCAACTTTCACCGAGCCGCAGCGAGGTGTTTCGGAGCGCAACCGAGCGAAGCAAGGCTCTTAGCGCGGAGATGCTTACTTTTCTTTGACGAGAAAAGTAGGCCGCCGGAGGCAAGGAAGGGATCGAAACACCGTCGGCCACCGACAAAAAAGACACGCCCTCGTCAGAGGGCAAAACAAAGACAAGAGCCGGTCCCGGCGGCGAGGGACAACACAGGAAAGGAGGCGCCTATGGAGCCGGATAAACACTATCTTCGACGTCTGGGAATTCTTTTCGGAATTTTCTGCATGTGCGCCATGCTCTTCGGCGCCGTCCTCTACGACGCCCAGGTCACCAACTACGAGGAATACTACAACCAGTCCACCAGCCGCCTCGCCGACAGCGAGATTGTCACCGCCAGCCGGGGCATCATCACCGACCGCAACGGCAAGATCCTGGTCAGCAACCGCCAGGTCTACACCGTCACCTTCGACAGCTCCAAGCTGGACGAGGACGACGACCCCAACTACGCCATCCTCCGCCTCATCCAGCTCAGCGAGTCCTTTGACGTCACCTGGGCCGACAACCTCCCCATCTCCAGGGAGGCCCCCTACACCTACACCACCGCCGATACCACCGACATCCAGCGCAGCCGCTTCCAGAAGTTCCTGGCCGAGTGCGGCTGGTCGGAGAAGGACATCACCGAGACCAGCCCCAATCCCCGCCTCACCGCCGAGGCCATGGCGGACACCGGACTCACCGACGCCAACATCTCCGCTGAGGACCTGCTGGAGCTCATGAGGGACTACTTTGAGATCGACGACGCCCTCCCCATGTCCGAGGCCAGGAAGATCATCGGCGTCCGCTATGAGCTGGCCATCCGCAGCATCGTCAACACCACCGCCTACGTCTTCGCCAGCGAGGTGGACACCAAGATGATCTCCATTCTCAGCGACGGGGATTACGCCGGCGTGGTGGTGGGCACCCAGTCCGTCCGGGAGTACAACACCCACTACGCCGCTCACATCCTGGGCCGCATCGGTGCCATCGACCCCGAGGACCTGGAGGACTACAAGGCCCAGGGCTACCAGTCCGACGACCTGGTGGGCAAGGACGGGGTGGAGAAGGCCTTTGAGGAGTACCTCCGGGGCAAGGACGGCAAGCGGATCATCACCACCAACGAGGACGGCAAGATCACCGGCGAGGTCTACTCCACCGACCCCCAGCCCGGAAACACCGTGGCCCTCACCATCGACATCGACCTCCAGCAGGTGGCGGAGGAGTCCCTCACCAACCGGGTCCAGACCCTCATCGAGGAGGACGGCTACACCCTGCGGGCCGGCGCGGTAGTGGTCGTCGAGATCGGCACCGGCGATGTGCTGGCCATGGCCTCCTATCCCACCTACGACCCCGCCGACTACGCCAGCCTCCTCAATGCTGAGGGGAGCCCCCTCTACAACCGGGCCACCATGGGCACCTATCCCCCCGGCTCCACCTTCAAGATGGTCACCGCCGTGGCGGCCCTGGAGACCGGCACCATCACCCCCTCCACCAAAATCACCGACAAGGGCGTCTACCGCTACTACAAGGATTACACCCCCGCCTGCTGGATCTACCGCTCCACCGGGCGGACCCACGGCACCATCAATGTGTCCCAGGCTCTCCGGGACAGCTGCAACTACTTCTTCTATGAGGCGGGCCGTCTCACCGGCATCGAGGCCATCGACAAGTATGGCGAGGCCTTCGGCCTGGGACAGCCCACCGGCATTGAAATTGCCGAAAAGACCGGCTCTCTGGACGGCCCGGAGCACCGGGAAGAGGTGGGCCACGAGTACTACGGCGGCGACCTGCTCCAGATTTCCATCGGCCAGGGCGAGAACCTCTTCACCCCCCTCCAGCTGGCCAACTATGTGGCCACCCTCATGAGCGGCGGCGACCGCTATCCCGCCCACCTCCTGAAGACCGTCAAGAGCTACGACAACAGCCAGGTCCTCTACAGCTACGAGCCGGAGCCGGTGAGCTCCATCGAGATCAGCGGCTCCACCCTGGAGGCGGTGAAGACCGGCATGGGCATGGTGGTCTCCGAGGGCACCGTCCGCAGCGTCTTCCAGAACTGCGTGGTCTCCGCCGGCGCAAAGACCGGCTCCGCCCAGACCGGTACCGACACCGATAACGGCGTCTTCGTCTGCTTCGCCCCCTTCGACGATCCCCAGATCGCCGTGGCGGTCACCGTGGAGCGGGGCGGCACCGGCACCGCCATGGCAGGTGTGGCCGTGGATATCATCAACGCCTACTTCTCCGGCACCGCCGACAGCGGCACCGTGGAGAGCGAGGGTACCCTCCTGCCCTGACCGGATCGCCATTTTTCGGAGGGAAAGTAAAAACGATTCGGAAAAATTTTGGAATATAATACAAAACGTAGAGGTTTTATGAGCAAGATCATCTTATGTTCCCAGTCCCCCCGGCGGCAGGAGCTGCTGGAGCGGATGGGGGTGCGGGATTTTGAAATCGTAGTTCCCCACGCCGACGAGCGCTACGACCCGGCCATGAGCCCCCAGGAGATCGTCTGCCACATCAGCCGGGAGAAGGCCCGGGCGGCGGCGGAGCTGTGCGGGGGAGAGGACCTCCTCATCACGGCGGACACTATGGTGTTTTTGGATGACAAGCGGCTGGGGAAGCCAGCCGACGAGGCGGAGGCCTTCCGGATGCTGTCGGCCCTCTCGGGGCGGGAGCACCTGGTGTGCACCGGGGTGACGGTCCGCCGGGGGGATACGGTGCGGACGGAGGCGGAGACCACCGCCGTCCGGTTCGCCCCTCTGACGCCGGGGGAGATCCGGTGGTACATCGCCACCGGGGAGCCCATGGACAAGGCGGGAGCCTACGGCATCCAGGGGAAGGGGTCCCTTTTGGTGGAGGGCATCACCGGGGACTATTTCAACGTCATGGGCCTGCCCATCCAGCGCCTGCGCCGGATGCTGGAGGGCTTTGGGGTATATCTTCTGGGCGAGGAGTAAGGGGAAGGTATGAAACGATTTCTCACCAAGCACGGGATCCTGGTGCTGTCGGCGGCCACCGCCATTGCGGTGGCGCTGAGTCTGGTGTCCTTTTTCTCCAGCAACACGGATCTGCTCACCAATATCGTCAACACGGTGTCCACGCCCTTCCGCTCCGCCAGCGCGGCAGTGGCGGAGTGGGTAGGGGGCAAGCTGCGCTACGCCTCGGAGTACGACGCCATGAAGGAGCAGATCCAGGAGCTGGAGCTGGAGATCGCGAAGATGGAGGAGCAGCTCCGGCAGGCGGAGGCGGACAGCGACGAGAACCAGCGGCTGCGCAAGCTCCTGGACCTGCGGGAGCAGCAGCGGGAGCTGGACCTGGAGTCCGCCCGGGTGATCCAGCGGGACGCCTCCAACTGGGAGGCCACGCTGTCCCTCAACGTGGGCACGGATTTCGGCGTGGAGATCGGGGACTGCGTCATCACCGAGGCGGGGTATCTGGTGGGCCTCATCACCGACGCGGGGAGCAACTGGTCCACCTGCACGGCTCTCATCGACACGGAGTTTTCCATGGGTGCGGTGATCTTCCGCACCGGGGACGTGGGCGTGGCTGAGGGCGACTTCAACCTGATGCAGGAGGAGACGCTGCGGCTGGGCTATCTGGACGCTGCGGCCACGCCCCAGGTGGGGGATCTGGTGGTTTCCTCGGGCTTAGGGGGATACTATCCCTCCCAGATGGTCATCGGCTACATCCGAGAGGTGATGACCGGCGACGACGGACTGGCCCAGTACGCGGTGCTGGAACCGGCAGCGGAGCTGGAGGAGCTGAAGCAGGTGTTTGTGGTGAAGGACTTCACCGTGGTGGAGTAAGGAGGGGCGGAGATGCCCAAGCGGTATATCGTGTTCAAGTGGGTGGTGTACGCCCTGGCCACCGTACTGCTGCTCCAGGTGCAGACCTGGGTGCTGGACTATGTGACGGTGTGGGGGGTGACGGCCTTTCTGGCCCCCATGCTGGTGGGGGTGGTGGCCTCCTATGAGGGGAGTCTGGCGGGACCCCTGTTCGCCCTGGCTTTTGGGATGCTGTGCGATTTGGGGACGCCCTCTCCGGCGGCGGCCTTCTTCACCTTTACCTTCACGGCGGCGGCCCTGGCGGCGGCCCTGATGGCGGAGCACCTGTTCTCCCCGGGATTTCTGTGCAGTCTGGCCTCCACTACGGTGTGCTATCTCATCACCGCTTTGGGGCGGCTGCTGCTCCTGGGCCGGGCGGCCTGGGAGGCGGGAGCCTACCTGGCCCTGCGGGAGTTCCTGGTGACCCTGCCGTTGCTGCTGGTGGTGTTCCCGGTGTACCGCTGGGTCCACAAAAAGACCACGATCGAATACTGATCGATCCTCCTGCCTGAGAGCGGCGGGAGAGAAACTACGCCTGCCGTCGCGACGGCAGGCGTTTTTTCGCGGGCCAGGACGAAATAATGTAACCAAAAAAACAAAAGATTGTTGAACTAAATCAAAAATATGCGGAAAAACACATATAAAAAGCATGCAAAAAAAGAAGCGGTTTTTACAACAAAAAAATATTGAGAAAAAACACAATAAAGTAACCAATAAGTAACCGAAGAGGTATATACTCATGCCATAGAGAAAACGCGCACAGAAAAGGGGGCGTAAAAAAATGACAAAGCATATAGGGAAGCGGTTGGCGGTACTGGTGCTGCCGGTAGTGGGGGCAGCGACGCTGCCCACGGCGGCATTGGAGGGGAGCTACCGTGCGGCGGAGACAGCGGCCCAGGGGACAAACCTTCTGGAGACGCTGGGACTGGCGCTTTTGGCCACGGCGCTGTCTGTTGCAGGAACGGCGCTTGCCAGGCGAAAGGCAGAATGATTCCAGCCAAAAGAAGATATTTTTAAACAGCAATACGCCCTGCCGCTGCGGCAGGGCGTATTGTATTCCGGGCCGGTTCCGCTTGGAGAAAAAACTGCTGTGCAGCCTGGCCGGGGAGGCTGCTCCGCGCAGCCGCCGGGCGCAAAGTCCCTGTTCCGGCAGTTGAAAAACCCCCGCCGGGCATGCCCGGCGGGGGTAGGAACCATTTTTGGGGGATCCGATCAGAACTCCAGGTTCTTGCCGTCCAGATCGAAGACGTGGCAGACATTGCCGCCGAAGGTGAAGTGGATCTCGGCACCGTAACCGAACTGGGCGTTGTCCAGATCCATGGTGGGCACGATGATGACCACGTCCTTGCCGTTGGCATTGGCGTGGAGGTGCACCTCGCTGCCCATCATCTCGCTGACGTCCACCTTGGCCTTGATGCACTTGGCAGCGTCGCCCAGGACAATGTGGTTGGGACGGACGCCCAGGGTGATGTCCTGCTCCGCCACGTTCTTGGCGGCCAGGTTCTTCTGCTTGTCCTCGCTGAGCTCCACGGTCATGTCGCCCACGGACACCGCGTACTTGCCGCCCGCCTTCACCAGCTTGGCATCGAAGAAGTTCATCTGGGGCACGCCGATGAAGCCGGCCACGAACAGGTTGGCGGGGTGATCGAAGACCTCCTGGGGAGTGCCGATCTGCTGAATGAAGCCGTCCTTCATGATGACGATGCGGTCGCCCAGGGTCATGGCCTCGGTCTGATCGTGGGTCACATACATGAAGGTGGTGTTGATCTTTTGGCGCAGCTTGATGATCTCAGCACGCATCTGGTTACGGAGCTTGGCGTCCAGGTTGGACAGAGGCTCGTCCATCAGCAGCACCTTGGGCTCACGGACGATAGCACGGCCGATGGCCACGCGCTGACGCTGGCCGCCGGACAGAGCCTTGGGCTTGCGCTCCAGGTACTGGGTGATGTCCAGAATCTCCGCAGCCTCGCGGACCCGGCGGTCGATCTCCGCCTTATCCATCTTCCGAAGCTTCAGGGGGAAGGCCATGTTCTCATACACGGTCATGTGGGGATACAGGGCGTAGTTCTGGAAAACCATGGCGATATCACGGTCCTTGGGGGCCACGTCGTTGACCAGCTTCCCGTCGATGTACAGCTCGCCGGCGCTGATCTCCTCCAGGCCCGCGACCATGCGCAGGGTGGTGGATTTGCCGCATCCGGAGGGACCGACCAACACGATGAACTCCTTGTCGGCGATGTCCAGGTTAAAGGCCTGCACAGCCACAACGCCCTCGTCGGTCACCTGCAGATTGACCTTCTTCTCCTCAGCAACCTCGCCCTTCTTGGCCTTCTTGGGCTTCTTCTGATCGCCGCTGTGGGGATAGATCTTCTTGATGTTCTTCAGGGTCAAACCAGCCATCTTGCACCGGCTTTAACAGCAGAGGCTCCCCTCATACTGTCTCACGCGCCGCCGCGCAGGCGATCGCGCTTTGTGACAGGTCTCCAACGCTGCCACACCGTAAGCCGTAACGGAACTTCCTCCTTTTTTATCAGGTCGCGGACCGCTTGAAGATGGAGAGCGGCGCCGCGCCGTATATTGTTTGGGGTCCTGCCCCAATGCCTATATTATACGGGAGGAATTTCGTTTTGAAAAGGCGGCATAACAGAGAAAAAACTTTTCTTTCTTTGGCCATTTTGACCGAAATTCTTTTCGATCACCGCCGAAATACATCTTTCCTCTCAGCAGGCGGGGAGCCGGCGGCGGAGAGCCTCATAGAGGAGGGTGCCCAGGATGCCCACGGAGATAATCTCCCCCGCGCCCACAGTGCCCACCATATACCACATGGCGTCCCCCATGCCGTAGCCATAGCGGAGGACCAGGGGAACGATGAGGGCGTTGGAGAGGATGGGGGGCAGCAGGGCCAGCCGGGGATGGCGGCGAAGCAGGTAAGTGCCCACGGCGCCGATAAGGGTGGCGATGGGGCCCATCAGAATGTCCAGGGCCACGCAGCCGGTGAGGATGTTGGCCAGGAGGCACCCGATGTACAGGCCCGGCACCGCAGCGGGCAGAAACAGGGGCAGCACGCACAGCGCTTCGCTCAACCGGACCTGGACCACGCCGGAGGACAGCCCGAAAAAGGAGGCGACGTAGGTCAGGGCCACATACAGCGCGGCGATGACGGCGCCCTGGGTGAGGGCGCGGGTGTTCATGGTTCGATTCATACTGTTGTTCTCCTTAGTTTTGTTTTTTCGCCGCCTGGAGCGGCTGGGTGAGGATGGTTCCGAACTCACCGGGGAGTATGATACCAGATGGGGCCGCCTTTTGCAAGGCGCCGCTTCTCTTTCAGGCTGAAGTTTTTCTTAAGATTTCGACAAAGGGATGGTATTTCCGGCAAAAACGTGGTATATTACTTTAGTTGTCATGCAGAAAATGATGAACAGAGGTTTTAGGAGCTCATACATATGGAGAAACAGTACAAAAAGCGGTGGGGGGACCGGCGGGACGCCCGCTGGGTCCGGGAGGTAGACGGCCTCCACGCCATCATGCCCCACCTGATGAACAAGCGCACCGACGCGGAGGTCTACGTCAATATGGAGTTTGACGTGACCGACGTACTGGCCTATCTGGCGGAGAAAAACAAGAGCGAGACGGAGTACAAAGCCACGCTGTTCCACTGCTTCATCATGGCGGTGGCCAAGACGGTATACCTGCGTCCCCTCCTCAACCGGTACATCTCCGGCCGCCGGTTCTACGACCGGGACCGCATCACCCTGGGCTTCGCCGCCAAGAAGCGGTTTGCCGACCACGCCGAGGAGACCCTGGTGGTGGAGACGGTGCCGGAGGACTGGACCCTCACCGACGTGACCCGCCGGGTGGTGGGCACCGTCCACAAGATCCGTACGGAGAAGGGCTACGGCCTGGACGACACCCTTAATTTCCTGGCCAAGATGCCCCGGCCCATCATGATGTTCATCATGTGGATCTTCCGCACCCTGGACTTCTTTGGGAAGATGCCCAAGGCCCTCACCCGGGACGACCCCAATTACTCCACCGTGTTCCTCACCAACCTGGGGTCCATCAAGTGTCCCAGCGTCTACCACCATCTCAACAACTACGGCACCAACTCCATCATGGGGGCCATCGGCACCATCCACAAGGCGGAGGTCATCGGCCCCGACGGGGAGCGGCAGATCCGGGACGTGGTGGAGTTCGGCGTCACCCTGGACGAGCGCATCGCCGACGGGTTCTATTTCGCCCGGTCCCTGAAGATCATCCAGTACCTCTTTGCCCACCCCCAGCTGTTGGACCGGCCTGTAAAGGAGGCAATCGACTTTGAGTGTTAACGATGTGAAGACCCCCTGGGTAAAGAACCTGGGGGATGTGCCTGCCACCCTTACCTACCCCGACTGGTCCATGTGCGAGGCGGTGGAGCGGATGGCGGAGCAGTATCCCAATTTGACGGCCTATGTGTTCATGGGCCGTAAAACCACTTACCGCACCCTGGTGCAGGAGATCCACCTGTGCGCCCGGGCCCTGAAGTCTGTGGGCATCCGGGCCGGCGACCGGATCACCGTGGCTATGCCCAACTGCCCGCAGACAGTGATTATGTTCTACGCCATCAACCTGGTGGGGGCCATCGCCAACATGGTCCACCCCCTGTCCAGCGAAAAGGAGATCGAATTTTTTCTCAAGGAGTCCGGCTCCATCTCCGCCATCACCCTGGATCAGTTCTATCACAAGTTCGAGGCTATCCGTCAGAATGTGAATCTGGACAACATCATCATCGCCTCCATCAAGGACGCCCTGAGCCAGCCGGTGAAGGCGGGATACATGCTCACCGAGGGGCGCAAGCAGAAGAAGATTCCCAACGACGCCCCCATCCTCCGGTGGCAGGAATTTCTCCGCCGGGGCCGGACCTACCACTGGAAGTACCGGGCCAAGGTCCAGGCAACCGACCCGGCGGTGATCCTCTATTCCGGCGGCACCACCGGCACCACCAAGGGGATTCTCCTCTCCAACCGGAATTTCAACGCCCTGGCCTGCCAGATTATCGCCACCAACCCCTTCTTCCGCCCCGGGGACAAGATGCTGGCAGTGATGCCCATGTTTCACGGCTTCGGCCTGGGGGTGTCCATCCACTCCATGCTGGCCAGCGGCGGCACCTGCATCCTGGTGCCCCGGTTCACGGCTGAGAGCTACGCCAAGCTCCTGCTCAAATACCGCTGCAACCTCATTGCCGGGGTGCCCACCCTGTATGAAGCGCTGCTCCGCCTGCCCAAGATGAAAAACGCGGATCTCAGCTGCCTCAAGGGGGTCTACTCCGGCGGGGACAGCCTCAGCGTGGAGCTGAAAAAGCGGTTTGACAAGTTCCTCTACGACCACCACGCCACCGTCCAGGTGCGGGAGGGCTACGGCACCACCGAGTGCGTCACCGCCTCCTGCCTCACTCCCAGTCACATGGCCAAGGAGGGGAGCATCGGCCTGCCCTTCCCGGACACCTATTATAAGATCGTGAAGCCCGGCACCCAGGAGGAGCTGCCCTACGGGGAGGTGGGAGAGATCTGCCTCTCCGGCCCCACGGTGATGCTGGGATACATCGGCCACCCGGAGGAAAATGCCCAGACCCTTCAAACCCACCCCGACGGCCTCACCTGGGTCCACACCGGGGATCTGGGGACCATGGACGACGACGGTTTCGTCTACTTCAAGCAGCGCCTGAAGCGGATGATCGTCACCAGCGGGTACAACGTGTATCCCTCCCAGCTGGAGAACGTGTTCGACGCCCACGAGCTGGTGCAGATGAGCTGTGTCATCGGGGTTCCGGACCCTCTGAAGATGCAGAAGGTGAAGGCCTTCATCATGCTCAAGCCCGGGGTGGCCCCCTCGGAGGAGAACAAGCAGATCCTCTTTGCCTACGCCCGGAAGAACATTGCCAAGTACGCCATGCCCTACGATATCGAGTTCCGGGAGAACCTGCCCAAAACTCTGGTGGGGAAGGTGGCCTACCGGGTTTTGGAGGAGGAGGAGCTGGCCAAGGCCCAGTCCAATTGACAGCCCTCCCTGCTCGGGAGAAAAAGGCGCGCCGCCGGGATTTCCCGGCGGCGCGCTTTTTCGCGGTCCTGTCTATTTGACCGTCACCAGGTCATAGGACCGGGTGCCGAGGCCCAGCTTCTCCGCGTGGTCGAGGCAGCTGACCCAGTTGGTGGTGGGGTGCATGTGGTGGAAGTGGTCCGCCTCGTGGGCGTGATCGTCGATGGCGCAGCCGGGCAGGATGGGCTGGGCGTTTACCGCGTCGGCGCAGGCCTGGTCCACAGCCACCGGGTCGAAGGAGGCGAACATGCCCACATCCGGCACCAGGGGCACGTCGTTCTCCCCGTGGCAGTCACAGAAGGGGGACACATCCATCACCAGGTTGATATGGAAGTTGGGCCGCCCGTCCACCACCGCCTTGGCGTACTCGGCGATCTTGCAGTTGAGGATGTCGTTGCTCTCGTCCTGAGCGGGCTGGATAGCGTCCCGGGGGCAGATGCCGATGCACCGCCCGCAGCCCACGCACCGGTCGTGGTCAATGGTCACCTTCCCATTGCGGAGCACCGGGGCGTCATGGGCGCACACCCGCTGGCAGGCCCCGCAGCCTACGCACAGGGCGTGGTCGGCGTAGGGCTTCCCGGCGCTGTGCATCTCCATCTTCCCCGCCCGGGACCCGCAGCCCATGCCCAGGTTCTTCAGCGCTCCGCCGAAGCCGGTGCACTCGTGGCCCTTGAAGTGGTTGAGGGAGATGACCACGTCCGCGTCCATAATGGCCCGGCCGATCTTGGCCTCCTTCACATACTCGCCTCCCGCCACGGGGACATAGGCCTCGTCGGTGCCCTTCAAACCGTCGGCGATGAGCAGGTGGCAGCCCACGGTGAAGGGGTTGTAGCCGTTGACATAGGCGCTCTCCAGGTGGTCCAGGGCGTTTTTCCGCCCGCCGATGTACAGGGTGTTGCAGTCGGTGAGGAAGGGCTTGCCTCCCCGGGCCTTCACATAGTCTACCACCACCTTGGCGTAGTTGGGACGGAGGTAGGCCAGGTTTCCCGGCTCGCCGAAGTGGATCTTGATGGCCACATACTTGCCCGCAAAGTCCATCTCCCCCATGCCGGCTTTCGTCAGCAGCCGCTCCAGCTTTTCCAGCAGGCCGTCGCCGGGCTTGGCCCGCAGGTCGGTAAAGTATACAGCAGAAGCCATGTTTGGATCATCCTTTCCGCGGCCCTCTCTTCTCCCGGGGCCGCACTTCTCATGCAAATTCAGTATACCATAGCGCCGCCGGCGGCGCAACCGATTTTCCCCGATCCTCCGGCAGGGTTGTAAGGCGGGAAAAGGTGTGATAAAATAGAAATATCCTGATGGAAAGGGGGTCCCGCCGTGCTCCGCCGTTCCCTGCGCCGCTTCGCGGCGCTGCTGTGCGCCCTGCTGCTGGCGCTGTCCTTTGTTACCGCCGACACCGGCGCCGTGCTCAGCGACGTCTATATCACCGTCATCACCGACGACATCATGGAGCTCAGCCAGGAGACCATGCCCTTCGTCTCCGGCGGACAGATCTATGTCTCCAACGCCATCTTCTCCGGGATCTACGGAAAGTCCCTGGGGATCTCCTGCGCCTACAGCACCGTCAAGCAGACCGCCACGGTCTATACCATCCGCACCGCCCTCTTTTTCGATCTGGCCAACCAGACCACCACCGACAACCGGGGCAACACCTACAGCGAGCGGGCGGTGGCCAAGGGGGGATATGTGTTCTTCCCTGTGAGCATCCTCACCCGGGTTTTCGATCTGACCTACAGCTATACCATGACCGACACGGTGCCGGTGATCCGCATCCGGAACAACGGTCAGGGCCTCAGCGACGCCATGTTTTTTGACGCGGCCAGCAGTCTGCTGGCCAGCCGCTATGCCGCCTATGAAAAATCGGTGACCTCCTCCTCCGCCGCCACATCCCCCCAGGAACCCGACCAGGAGGAACCCACGGTTTATGAGGGGCAGACCGTTTACCTCATGTTTTCTGTCACCCGGGCGGAGGACACTCGGGAGATTCTGGAGATCCTGGACCGGTACGGCGCCCGCGCCGCCTTTTTGCTGACGCCCCGGCAGATGGAGGAGGAACAGACCCTTCTCCGGGAGATCTGGGGCCGGGGCCACGCCGTGGGCATCCGGCCCACCCAGGACGGGGGGCCGGTGGCCGACCAGCTGGAGCGGGCCAATGACGCCCTGTGGGCCGCCGCCCGGCTGCGGACCCGGCTGGTGTGGCTGGACCGGAGCCTCTCCGGCCAGAAGACCGCGGCGGAGCAGGCGGGGTACTGCGTCATGCGCGCCACCGCCGACTACAGCCGCTCCCCTCTCTCCTCCGGCAGCCGGGCCGACAACCTCTACACCCACATCAGCAGCCTCCCCACCCGCAGCCACCTCATCTACCTGGGGGAGGACGCCGACAACCTGGGGGGCCTTGCCTCCCTCCTCAGCGACCTCAACGGCATCCGCTGCCGCCTCCCCGCCTATCGGGAGACGCTCTAGGCCGGGCGGCGCGGTCGGTTTTAGGCGGGTTTTACAAATTGTTCAACAAAACCCGCCTCTTCCGGATATAATGGAGCTATGGATACCACCGCCCCCGCCGGGGGGCGTCTGAAGACGACGGAGGGATTGCTATGGCACGGAAAGTGTTGGCTGTGGAGGATGATCGGAATATCTCCGATCTCATCCGCATGTATCTGGAGAAGGAGGGCTTTGAGGTCATCACCGCCTTTGACGGCGGCACCGCTGTGGAGAAGTTCCGGGAGAACCAGCCGGACATCGTCCTGCTGGACATTATGCTGCCGGTGATGGACGGCTGGGCCGTCTGCGCCAAGATCCGGGAGACCGCCAAGACTCCCATTATCATGCTCACGGCCAAAGGGGAGGTCCAGGACCGGGTGGCCGGTCTGGAGATGGGGGCCGACGACTATCTGGTGAAGCCCTTTGAGATGAAGGAGCTCATCGCCCGCATCAACGCGGTGCTCCGCCGCACAGAGATCCCCGACGACACCCGCAAGCGCCTGACCTTCGACAAGCTGGTCATCGACCTGGACTCCTATGAGCTGACGGTGGACGGCAAGAAGGTGGATACGCCCCCCAAGGAGCTGGAGCTCCTCTACCACCTGGCGGCCACCCCCAACCGGGTGTACACCCGCAACCAGCTGCTGGACGAGGTGTGGGGCTTTGACTACTTCGGCGACAGCCGCACTGTGGACGTCCACATCAAGCGGCTGCGGGAGAAGGTGGAGAACGTGTCCCCGGAGTGGGCGCTGAAGACCGTGTGGGGCGTGGGGTACAAGTTTGAGACCACCCCCAAGGCGAAATGATGATCCGTCCCGGCGGGACGGCGAGAGGAGGCAGGCCATGAGACGGTTCCACGGCATCTACTGGCGTCAGTTCGGACTGACGGCGGGCATGGTGCTGCTGACGCTGCTGCTGCTGGGCACCTCCTTTTTCACTTTGACCTACACCTATATGATGACGGAGAAGAAGGAGGAGCTGGTGGAGAAGGCCGCACTGATGGCGGAGCTGGACACCACCTATAACTCCACCTACGACAGCATTTTCGGCAGCCAGAATCTGGGCATGCAGATCGTGGCCCGGGCAGCGGCCTCTCTCTCCGACATTGACTTTTTGATCTGGAACAGCCGCACCAACACGCTCCTCACCACCGATGCCTCTCTGGAGGGGCATTCCATCACCCTGCCCCAGAGCATTTCCAAGAAGGTGATGAGCGGCGAGATCTACAGCGGTATCACGGACCTGGGGATTTACAGCAGCAGCAAGTATGTGGCGGGAGTGCCGGTGTACACTGAGGAGAGCGGCCAGCGGCAGATTCGGGGAATGGTGCTGGCTGTCACCGAGACCCAGACGCTGACGGAGATGTGGCGGGCCTTCCTGGGCATCTTCGGCATGACCAGCATCACCGTCATCCTCATCGCCTTTGTGGCCAGCTCCGTTACTGCCATGCAGCAGACCAAGCCCATCAAGGAGATGGCCGCCGCGGCCCGGCGGTTTGCCGAGGGAAATTTTGACGCCAGGGTCCAGTCCACCGGCCGGGACGACGAGGTGGAGGAACTGGCGGAGGCCTTCAACGCCATGGCCGACTCTCTTCAGCAGACGGAGCGGCAGCGGCGGGAGTTCATTGCCAACATTTCCCATGAGCTGAAAACGCCCATGACCACTATTACCGGCTATGCCGAGGGCATTTTGGACGGCACCATCCCCCGGGAGAAGGAGGAGCAGTATCTGCGGATCATCTCCGACGAGAGCCGGCGCCTCAGCCGCCTGGTACGGCGGATGCTGGAGGTGTCCCGCCTCCAGTCCCTGGACGCCTTGCGGAGCAAGAGCTCCTTCGACATCTGCGAGAGCATGCGCCGGGTGCTGGTGTCCATGGAGAAGAAAATCACCGACCGGCAGCTGGACGTAGAGGCGGACATCCCCGAGGAGCCGGTGCTGGTGCTGGGGGACAACGATCTCATTACCCAGGTGATCTACAACCTGCTGGAGAACGCCGCCAAATTTGCCCGGACCGGCACGGCCCTGGTGCTGCGGCTGGACGTGGGGACGGAAAAGGCGGTGGTGACGGTGCAGAACCAGGGGAACACCATCGATCCTGAGGAGATTCCCCGGCTGTTTGAGCGATTCCACAAGGCGGACCGGTCCCGCAGCGAGGACAAGGACGGGGTGGGCCTGGGCCTGTACATCGTTAAGACCATCCTGGACCAGCACCGAGAGCATATCCAGGTGACCAGCGAGAACGGGGTCACCAGCTTCCGCTTTACCATGACCCTGGCGGCAGGGGAGAAAAATCAGCATTGACGAGGCGTGTATGGAGCAGCTTTATACCACGGAGATCCTGGACAACGGCAAAGAGATTGTTTTATCCTACGGAGGGCCGGAGCCCCGGGAGGTGGTCCTCACCTATGAGGCGGATCTGCCGCCGGCCATGTGTCCCCCGGAGGGGCCGGAGGAGGACCTCGTTCCCAGGCGGCGGTCCCGGAAGGGGCTGTACATTTTTCTCGCTTGTTTGGTACTGCTGGCGGGGGCGGTGACGGTCTCCGTTCTGCTGCCTCTCCGGGAGGAGGGACACGGAAAAGGAGATCCCTCGGAGGGCTACGGCTTTTCCGACTACGACTACAACGATGGGGAGATCACCATCGAGGCCTATCCGGTGGGAGACGATTTCCGCCTGACGCTGTCAGAGGAGCGGGAGACGCCCCTGACGGCCCAGGAGGTTTACGCCCAGGTGAACCCGTCGGTGGTGTCGGTGGTGGCCTACATGGGCCGGGGCGGCAGTGTGGGCACCGGGGTCATTCTCAGGGAAGACGGGTATATCGTCACCAACCACCATGTGATCGCCGGCGGGGAGTCCTGCACGGTGATCCTCAGCAGCGGCTACAGCCTGGAGGCCAAGGTAGTAGGCTGGGATACGGACAATGATCTTGCGGTTTTGAAGGTGGAGGCGGAGGGTCTCCCAGCGGCCACCTTCGGCAGCAGCGACCTTTTGACGGTGGGGGACAAGGTGTACGCCATCGGCAATCCTCTGGGCCTGGAGCTGCGGGGGACGCTGACGGACGGCATCGTGTCGGCCATCAACCGGGATGTGGACGTGGACGGCGTCACCATGACGCTGATCCAGACCAACGCAGCGCTGAACAGCGGCAACAGCGGCGGCCCGCTCATCAACGAGTACGGCCAGGTGGTGGGGATCAACACCATCAAGATGGTATCCAGCTATGACGACGAGGCCACGGTGGAGGGCCTTGGTTTTGCGGTGCCCAGCAGCACGGTGGCCCACATCGTGGGCTGCATCATCACCACCGGCGAGGTGGTGCCGGAGCCGGTGCTTGGCATCACAGTGGTGGGGCAGACCACGCTGTCCGACGGCACCACAGGGGTGCTGGTCCGGGAGGTGACGCCGGGCTACGGCGGCGACATCGCGGGCATTGAGGCCGGCGATGTGATTGTGTCGGTGGACGGCGAGGCGGTGGACGACAACGCGGATATCCTCCGCATCCGGCGGCGGCATCAGGTGGGGGAGGAGCTCATTATGGTGGTGGTCCGGAACGGAGAACGGTTCACGGCCCGGGTGCCGCTGATGGCGGCGTAGAAAATTTTGAAGAAATTTTAAAAAAAGGCTTGACAACTGACAGGTTTTCCATTATAGTAAACCGTGCCTGTTTCAGACAGGCACGGAATATGGCGGCGTAGCTCAGTTGGCCAGAGCATTCGGTTCATACCCGAAGTGTCACCGGTTCGAATCCAGTCGCCGCTACCATGTGTAAACCTGCCGTTACGGCAGGTTTACCTATATGGCCCGTTGGTCAAGTGGTTAAGACACCGCCCTTTCACGGCGGTAACACGAGTTCGAGTCTCGTACGGGTCACCA
>CALXDB010000035.1 GCA_944386955.1 uncultured Oscillospiraceae bacterium | reverse complement strand
TGCCCTGGCGGCGCTGGATGACTTCGTAGCCGGAAAGCTGGCCGACTGAGCGACGCCTTTGCCCTCGCCGCTTCGCGGCGTACAAGCGTTTTGTCGGAGGCAAAACTTTGGATTGGGCGAATTCACTTCGCCCAATCATCGATGAAATCAGGGGCCCCCATAGGATGCGCGGCATCCTATGGGGACGGCGGGAAGCCGGACAGCGCCATGGGCGGCGGCAGCGATTTGCTGAAGCTGGACGACGCCCTGGCGGCGCTGGACGATTTCGTGGCCGGGAAGGTACAGTGATCCCAGCTTGACCTTTTCGCCGGTCAAGCGTATCATAACAGTATGCTGATCTCGAAAAAAAGGAGGGTTTCCATGTCTGACTGCTTGTTCTGTAAGATCATTGCCGGGGAGATCCCCAGCAACAAGGTGTACGAGGACGACCTCTGCTACGCCTTCTACGACATCGATCCCCAGGCGCCCACCCACTTCCTGGTGGTGCCCAAGGAGCACATCCAGTCCGTCTCCGCGGTGAATGAGGAGAACGCCCCCATCGTGGGCCACATCTTTGCTGTTATTGCCAAGCTGGCGGAGGAGCTGGGCTTTGCCGGCCCCGGCTACCGGGTGGTGTCCAACATCGGTGAGGCCGGTCAGCAGACCGTGCCCCACCTCCACTTCCATGTGCTGGCCGGACGGGACATGACTTGGCCTCCGGGCTAAGAGCAGCTACGAGAGTGCCACCCCGGAGGCACAGCCTCCGGGGCCTACGCTGCAAACGTGCCGCTGGCACGTTTGCTTTACGCTGCGGTGACTTGGCCTCCGGGCTAAGAGCGGCTGCGGGAGCGCCATCCCAAACAAACACCTGCGAAAGAAGGAAATGACCCATGCTGCCCAATGATCCGGTGATCCTGCTGAGCGTGGTGAATACCCGCCTGCGGGACGCCTATGCAAGCCTCAGCGAGCTGTGCGCGGCGGAGGACGTCAGCGCCCAGGAGCTGGAGCAGAACCTGACAGCTCTGGGCTGCCGGTACGACGCCGCCCAGAACCAATTCGTCCGCTGCTGATATCCAGCTGGACTTTTTCGTCGATCCCCCCGGAGCGGTATTCTGCCGCTCCGGGGGTTTTTGTCGCAAAATTTACGTTCGGCCGTCCGCCGTTCCCTTGACAGGAAATGGGAGGGCCCGTATAATAAAAACAGCCGACCGACCGGTCGGTCGGATTTTGAAAGGCCTACGGAACAGAAAAGGAGTTTTGCCCATGAAACGGATACTTGCCGGACTGCTGGCGGTAGGAATGGCGGCCGCTTTGTCTCTGGCCCCCGCCATGGCGGAGACAGACGCAGGGAGCGAAAGCGCCGCAACAGACCGGGAGGAGACCATGACGGCCTCCGTGGTCCAGAGCTCTGCCGAACCCACCCATCTGGAATTTGACGATATCCGGGCGGTGCTGCGGCACAACAGCTACACTGTGAAGTCCCTGGAAGCCGCCCTGTCCGATCTTAACCATCAGGACACTGACGAGCTGTGGGACGCGATCCGGCAGATGCGGACGCTGAAATCCACTCTGGAGCAGAGCCTTAAGGCGGCGTCCGACGCCTATAATGCGCTGAGCGCCAGTCTCCAGCCGCCCACCACGGTGGACCCCGGTGAAGGAGGGGACACAGGCGCCGAAACCGGTGGAGAGGGGGATACGGGCACCGGCGGCGATGTGACGCCGGAGCTGCCGGACCCGACGGATGCCTACCTGCTCACCGCCCTGGGCGGACTGCAGGCGGCCCTGAGCGCGGACGTGGCCAATGTGGAAATGCAGATCGCCAGTCTGGAGAGCCAACTGGACTCCGTGGACAGCACCATCGAGACCACGGAAAACACCCTCAACAACACCATCAACCAGCTGGTGAAGGGGGTAGAGACCCTGTACATCGGCGTCGTCACCATGGAGTCCTCCCTGGATGCCATTCAGAGGGGCATCGACACTCTGGACCGGACCATCGCCATCTATGAAAAACAGTACGAATTGGGCATGGCATCCCAGTATGAGGTGGAGGCCATGGCCTACCAGCGCAGCACCCTGGCCAGTCAGCTGGAGGCCCTCCGCTTCCAGATCGAGACCAGCAAGGTGACCCTGGAGGGCATGTGCGGCCTGGAGCTCCGGGGCGCCATTGAGCTTGGAGAACTGCCCCTGCCCACAGAGGAGGAGCTGGCGGATGTCAGCTATGAGAAATACCTGGAGAAGGGCACCAAGCAGAATGTGGACGTGATGAACGCCAAGGTGGACGAGGACTACGACAGCAGCACAGCCAACAGATATGCCGTCACGGCGGCGGAGCAGACCTTCGCATATAACTTCATGGTCCTCTGTATGACCGTGGAGGAGAAGGACCGACTGGTTGGCGTGGCGGAGGAGGCCCTCGACTTCCAGCAGCGGACCTTCGAGATCACTGCCAAGCAGTATGAGCTGGGGATGATCTCCCAGGAGGAGTACCGGGCAGGGGAGAACGACCTCCTCACCGCCCAGGAGAGCGTGAACACCGCCCGGCTGGAGCTGTTCACCGCCTATCGCAACTACATCTGGGCCCGGGATTACGGCCTGATCTGAGGAGGCATTGGAATGAAGAGATGGATGACAGGGGCGCTGGCCCTGATTTTAGCCCTGGGCCTTACGGCCTGCGCCGCCGAGGAGGACACCTCCACCCAGCTCCCGGCGGGCACAGCTGTAGAGGTAATGACCGTCACCCGGGGAGATCTGGCGGCGGAGAGCACCGTCACCGGCAACGTGATGGCCAACCGTGACGTACCTGTGATGCCGCCGGTGGCGGGGAAGGTGAAGGAGGTGAAGGTCAGCGCCGGCGACACGGTGCAGAAGGGGGACGTGCTCTTCACCATGGACACCGCCGACCTGCGGGACACCTACGACACCCTGCTGACCTCCTATGAAAGCACCAAGACCCTGCTGGACGAGCAGGTCCGCCAGGCCCAGCAGACCCTCAGCAACACCCAGGCCCTCTACGAGCTGGGGGCCGTGTCCCGCAATACCGTGGAGCAGGCCCAGCTGGGGGTCCTCCAGGCGGAGACCAGCCGCACCACCACCCTGGCCCAGATGGGCATCGACGACGTAGTGGACGTGCTGAACGATCCCAACGTCTACGCCACCATCGACGGCACGGTGACCTCCGTGTCCGTTACCGGCGGCGTCATGACCAGCAATACAACTGTAGGCGTGGTGGTCTCGGAGATCGGTAAGCCCCAGGCGGTGGTGAATGTGTCCGAGACCCTCCAGCCCTTCATCGCCGTAGGCCAGCAGGTGGATGTGACACTGTCCACCTCCGGGGAGACGGTCACCGGCACGGTGGCCTCCGTGGCCGGGGCCGTCAGCGCCAGCACCGCTCTCTATGAGGTCCACATCGACCTGCCGGAGGAGCTGCAGGTGTCCATCGGCATGTTCGCCACGGTGAAATTTCTCACCGACCAGCGCCAGGACGTGGTGCTGATCCCCTCCGACGCCATCCTCACCGAGGACGGCCGGCAGTATGTGTACATCGTGGAGGGGGACGCCGCCTTCCGGATGGATGTGACCACCGGGCTGGTAGGGGCCTCCCAGACGGAGGTCACCGATGGGCTTCAGGGCGGTGAGCAGCTGGTGACCCGGGGCCAGACCTATCTCTCCGACGGCGCCGCCGTCCGCGTGGTGGAGGGTGCGGCATGAAGCTGGTTTCCTTTTGCATCAAGCACCGGGTCACCACCATCATGGCCTGCGTGATGATCGCGGTGTTCGGCGTCATGGGCTTCAACACCCTGCCCCTGGCTCTGATGCCGGATATCGAGTTTCCCGTGGCGGTGGTATACAGCACCTACACCGGCGCCGGACCCCAGGAGGTGGAGAACCTGCTGACCCGGACCCTGGAGTCCGCCTGCGCCTCCGTGTCCGGCATGGAGGAGCTCCAGTCCGTGTCCAGCGAGGGCATGAGCATGGTAATGGTCACTTTCGCCGACGGCACCAACATGGACAACGCCCTGGTGGACCTCCGGGAGAAGATCGACATGGTGAAGAGCTATCTCCCCGAGGACGCCACCGCCCCGGTGGTCATGTCCATCAACGTGGATGCCCTGCCGGTGGTGCAGATCGGCCTGAAGGGCACCAGTCTCTCCGGCCTTCAGACCATCGCTGAGGACACCATTTCCCCGGCCCTGGAGCGCATCGACGGTGTAGCCTCCGTGGATATTCTGGGCGGCTACGCCAACGAGATCGCCGTGGAGACATATGGGGAGAAGCTGTCGGGCTACGGCCTGTCCATCTCCTACATCGCCCAGATCCTGGCGGCGGAGAACATTGCCCTCCCCGCCGGCGACGTGAACTCCGGCGAGAGCACCATCACCGTCCGCACCGACGGGGAGTTCTCCTCGGTGGACGACGTGGCCAACTGCCTCATCCCCCTGCCCACCGGCGGCACCGTCCGCCTCAGCGAGGTGGCCAGCGTCTCCCTGAAGCCCCAGGATCAGGAGACCATCGCCAAGGTGGACGGGGAGCCCTGCGTGATTTTATCGGTGAACAAGCAGTCCGGGGTCAACACAGTCCAGACCGCCATGCGGGTCCAGGACGCCCTGGACGAGGTCACCGAGGAGAACCCCACCCTGGACTGGGTGCTGCTGATGGACCAGAGTGACTTCATCAATCTGGCGGTGGACAGCGCTATTGAGAACATTCTCTTAGGCGTACTGCTGGCGGCCCTGGTGCTGTTCCTCTTCCTGCGGGATTGGGGCGCCACGCTGGTGATCTCCGTGGCCATGCCCCTTTGCATCATCACCGTCTTCCTGGTGATGCAGCTTCTGGACATCACCATGAACATGATGAGCCTTGGCGGCGTGGCCATGGGCGTGGGCATGATCGTGGACAACTCCATCGTGGTGCTGGAGAACATCTTCCACTACCGATCGGACGGCTACAACAACTTTGAGGCCTGCACACAGGGCACCGGCGAGGTGGCTCTGTCCATCTCCGCCAGCACCCTCACCACCGTGGCGGTGTTCCTGCCCATCGGTCTCTCTGATGGCATGGTGGGCATGTTCTTCTCCGACTTCTGCCTCACCATCTGCACCCTCATGCTGACGAGCCTGGTGGTGGCCCTTACCATCGTACCCCTTTTGAGCTACTTCCTCCTGGGCCGGGGCAACAAGAACCTGAAAGTGATGAAGATCGCCGCCAACGCCGGCAAGAAGGCCAACCGCCTCAGCCAGTGGTATGTGCGGCGCCTCGACTATTTCATCACACACCGGTCTGTGGCCATGCTGGTGACCTTCGGCATGGTGGCCGCCTTCGGCGCTTCCATCTTCCTGGCGGGCTTCGAGCTGATCCCCGACATCGACCAGAACGTGGTCAGCGTCACCCTGGACCTGCCGGTGGGAGCGGAGATGGAGGAGGCCCAGCACATTGCCGAGGAGGTAGCGGATATCGCCCTGGAGACGGTGCCCGAAGCAGAGAGCATCTATTATTCCACCGGCGGCGGAGCCCTCAGCAGTATGACCGGCGGCAGCGGCAGCAGCACGACTGTTACCCTGAACCTGGTGGAGATGGGAGATCGGGAGCGGTCTGCCGCCCAGATTGCCAGTCAGCTGCGGCTGGACCTGGCGGATGTGGCGGGAGCGGAGGTCTCCGTGTCCTCGGCGGGGGTGATGGACATGTCGGCCCTCACCGGCGCGGCTATCAATCTGACCCTTTCCGGCAACGACTATGACCTCCTCACCGAGACTGCCGACCGTCTGGCGGTGGAGATTGCCCGGATCCCCGACGCGGTGGAGGTGAAGACCTCCGCCTCCGACCAGGTGCCGGAGGTGGACATTACCCTGAAGCGGGACGTGGCCGCCCAGTACGGCCTCACCGCCGCCACTGTGGGCAGCGCCGTCCGCAGCCAGCTCACCGGTACCACCGCCACCACTCTGAAAATGAACGGGGAAGAGATCAGCGTGGTAGTCCGGGGAGACAGCAACGCCGGCGAGAGCCTGGACGCTCTGCGGTCTCTGCCCATCACCACGGCCCTGGGGTCCGATATTCCCTTAGGCATGGTGGCGGACGTGACGGTGACCATGGCGCCCCAGTCCATCGCCCGGGAAAACCAGAGCCGCACCATCACCATTACCGGCGGCAGCGCCACCGACGATCCTGCCGGCATTGCAGAGTCGGTGCAGCAGGTAGTGGACGCCTTCCAGCTGCCCCAGGGCATCACTCTGGAGGCCTCCGGCGAGAATGCGGAGATGATCCAGGCCTTCCAGGATCTGGGCTACGCCCTGGTGGTGGCCATCGGGCTGGTGTTCTTCGTGCTGGCCTCTCAGTTTGAGTCCTTCCTCATGCCTATCATCGTCATGATGATCCTGCCGGTGGGCCTCATCGGCTCCCTTTTCACCCTGCCCATCTTCGGTATGAAGGTGTCGATGATCGCCTTTGTGGGCGTCATCATGCTGGCAGGTGTGGTGGTCAACTCCTCCATCGTGCTGGTAGACTACATCAACATCCGCCGCAGCAGGGGAGAGGAGAAGAACGAAGCCATTTTGAAGGCATGTCCCCGCCGTGTGCGGCCGGTACTGATGACCACCCTTACCACCGTTCTGGGCCTTCTGCCCATGGCCTTCGGTATGGGCGAGGGCAGCGAGATCATGATGCCCATGGCCACGGTGATGATTACGGGCCTGGTGGTATCCACCGTGGTGACCCTGCTGTTCACGCCGGTGTACTATAGCTTGCTGGACGGCCTGGATGCCCGGCTTCGCAAGCACACCCGGAATAACAAGGAGGTGGACCTGTGTCAAGAATAAGGGATGAGCGCCGGGCGGCCATCCTGTTGGCAGCCCGTGGGGAGTTCTGCGAAAAGGGCCTGGATGCCGCCTCCATGGCGGAGATCGCCCGCCGGGCGGGTATCGCCAAGTCCACCATCTACGAATATTTTACCTCTAAGGACCAGCTCCTTCAGCAGACCTGCGCCCAGCTGTGGGACGAGATCCTGGCGGCAATGGAGGAGGCGGCTTCGCCGGAGGACAGCTTCCGGGACCGGATTTTGCGGTACTACCACTATGTGGAGCGGATCATGGGGGAGTTGGGCGGCAGTCTCAATCTGCTGGTGACCAATGATCCTATCCGGGACACCCTCTATGAGTGTGTGGAGGAGTTCCAGACCCTGCTGTTCCAGAAGATCGGCCAGGCGGTACATGACGCTGTGGCATCGGGGGAGCTGTCGGCGGAGGCGGACGTGAAGGCGATCACCATTCTGCTGACCACCCTGCCCAGTCCCATCCTGCTGATGAGTATGCAGCGGGCTGGGATCCAGCGTCCCATGGATGTGACGCTGTACCTGTTGCTCTGAGGGATTTGTTGTGATTAGGAGTTTATAGTAATTAAAAATGCGAAGCCTGTTGGCTTCGCATTTTTGTTTATTTGACCATGAGAGATCGCACCAGATCTTCGTCCGGGGTGACATAGGCGGTTTGGTAGGGATCATACACCACCATCCCCGGCCGCGCCCCGACGGGCTTTTTCACATTCTTCACCGCCGTGTAGTCCACGGCGATCTGACTGCCGCCCCGGCCCTGGGAGAACCAGGCCGCCAGCATGGCCGCCTCGGTCAGGCTCTGCTGGTCTGCCGGAGCCCCCTCGGTGCAGAGGATCACATGAGATCCGTGGATCTTCTGGGTGTGGAGCCAGATGTCTCGCTTGTCCGCCTCCTTTGTGAGGCGGTCGTTCTGGCTGTTGCTGCGGCCCACCAGAATCCGCAGCCCCGCCGAGGAGCGAAACTCCCTGGGCTTGGCGGGCTTCGGCCGCTGCTCCTTCTTCCCGCCGGTCCCCTTGAGGTACCCGGCCGCCTGGAGCTCCATCCTGGCATCCCGGAAGTCCTGCTCCAGCTCCGCCCGGCTCAGCTCGTCCAAAATGCTGTTCAGGTAGGCCAGCTCCTCCCGGCCCTTGTGGATCTGCTGGGTGAGGATGGTCTCGGCAGTCTTGGCCTTGGTGTACCGCTTGAAATACTTGGCTGCATTCTGCTGGGGGGTCAGCAGGGGGTCCAGGGGGACTTCTACCGTGGGACAGCCCTCCTCGTAGTAGTTCTCCGCCCGCAGCACCCGCTGGCCCCGCTCCATCCGGTAGAGGTTGGCGGTGATGAGCTCGCCCCGGAGCCGCAGTTCCTCCCGCCGCTCTGTCTCCGCCAGCTCCTTCTCCTGGGTGGCCAGCTTCCGGGCCACCCGGTCCCGGGCGGTAGTGGCACAGCGCAGCAGATCCTGACCCCGCTGGCGGACCCGCTCCTGCTGCTCCCGGGTCTCAAAATAGGTGTCCAGCAGGGCAGAGAAGGTGTCCATGGTCTGCTGGGCCACTGTGGGGCCGTACTGGGAGATGGGGAGATAGGTGAAATCCGCCATGACCCCATCTCGGAGGAGGATGGTGGGGGCGAAGCGGTTTTCCTTCACGTCATGCTGCCAGGATAGAAAGGCGTCCCGGAGCCGCCCTTCGGCGTCGGGCCCGGCGGTGAGGAGCCGGGCGTCGCTGTCCCCCCAGGCCCGGCAGGCGATCTCACGGCAGACGAGAGGGGAGAGGCCGAAAAAGGCGTCCAGCAGCAGAGCGTCCCCGGTCTTCTCCGGATTGCTCCCGGCGAGGATGGCCTCCAGCTCCTCCGGCTCCACGGCCAGGGGGTCCGCCTTCTCCACGGCGGGGGGAAGATGGTAGAAGAGGCCCGGCAGCACCTGGCGCTGGGGGCTCATCTCAAAGTCCACCCGGCGCAGACAGTCCAGAATCCGGCCCTCCCCGTCCAGCAGGATCAGGTTGGACCGGCGGCCCATACACTCCAGCACCAGCTGCCGTTGGCCGGAGACCCCCATTTCATCCATCACCCGGAAGGTGAGGATCACCGCCCGCTCCAGCCCCGGCTGCTCCATGGACACCAGAGCTCCGCCGGACAGGTGCTTTCGCAGCAGCATGCAGAACATGGGTGGTGCAGCGGGGTTCTCCCGCTGAAGAGAGGTGAGGTGGATGCGGGCCTGATTGGCCCCGGCACAGAGGAGCAGCTTGCGATTGCCCCGAAAGGTGAGCAGCACCAGATCCCGGGCGGGCTGCTGGATCTTCTCCAGGCGGAGGTCCTCCAGCTGGGGCTTCAGCTCCTGCACCACGCCCCGCAGGCATACAGCGTCCAAAGGCATCGGTCATTCCTCCATCATGCGGCAGAATAGTTCGTTGATCCGCTGGTTCTCCCCCTTGAGGTAGAGGTAGCCCAGCAGGCTCTCCAGAGCGGTGGCCCGGAGATATTCCCCCCGGCTGGCGCTGTGGGGGATGGAATTGACGTGGGCGTTGCGGCCCCGGCGGAACACCGCCGCCTCCTCCTCGGTGAGGAGGGGGAGGATCTTCTCCGCCCGGGCGGACTGGCTCTCCGCCCGCACCAGCTCCACCGTGGCGCGGTGGAGGCCCTTTCCTGTGGCCTTTCCGTGGCTGCACAGCCAGGCCCGGGCCAGCAGCTCATACACCGCGTCCCCCAGGTGGGCGAGACCGATACTGCTGATGGCCTGGATCTCGTCCTGGGGAAGGCGGAGGTCAAAGTAGTTCTCCATAGATATTCCCTTTCCGCGGGAGCGTTCTTTTGCCCCCAGAGCAAAATATTATACCGATTTTTGACGGAAAAGTCAAGAAAAGTGACAGCTTCCAGATTTGAGCACCGATGTAACTAAACACCAAAATGGATGACCCATTGATTCTCACATACTGCCTCAGACAATAGACGCTTCAGCTCGCCGCAGGCGTTCTCCGGGTCCTCCGCCTGCTCCAGCCGGGTCAAAAGCGTCCGGGCCATAGCAGGGGAGAGGATGGAGGTACCGTGGTACGCCAGCCCATGGGCACGGTTTCCGTAAAAATCCACATACACGTCTACCGCGCTGAACACCTCCGGCCAGTGTGCCCGAGCAAAATCGTCCGAAACCCGCGTCATAGCGGACCGGTCAAAATCGGAATATCGGATGGTCTCCGGTACCCTTTCCACGAGAAGGAAGTCGTGAGACAGCATAAAATTGCCCCTTTCATTTGCCCATAGGCCCATTGTAGCGGATTTTTCTCCTGGGAGCAAGAGGCTGACTGTATAGGACGGGAACGGAAAAATTTTCCGCAGCGGAGGCATATTGGAGGGAACTTTCCGTCTTACAAGGTAGAAGGGCGAACAGAAGGAGGCGCAGGAGATGAAACGAAACATCAGGATTTTGCTGGCGGCGGCGTGCGCCATTGCGGCGGTGGGGCTGGCGGTCTTTCTGCGGAAGGAGCCGGACCCGGTGCGGCCCTTTCAGGAGTTAAAAGGAGAGGATGTCGCCTCCGCCTCCGTGGAGCTGACGCCGCCGGGGGAGACGGTGGAGGTGGAGGATCTGGAGGAGCTGGCGGCCCTCCTCCGGGAGACGGTAGTCTATGAGGAGGACGACTCCTACGGCCAGTACAGCGGGCAGGCGGTCACCTTCACCCTCACCATGGCCGACGGCACAGAGACAAGGGTCATGGCCTACAGCCCCTTCCTGGTCATCGACGGGGTGGGCTACCGGACGGAGTATGAGCCCTGCGAAGCCCTGAACGCCTACGCCAACCTCCTGCTGGAGGGGCCGGTCATCGACCGGCGGGAGCCGCCAATGTGTACAGTAGAGAGCGGCGGAGCGTCGGTCCAGGCCATGCGGGGCGGGTTCTCCTGGGCCTGGGAGACAGGGGATGGGATGGAGGCTTTGATCGCCGACAGCGCCCACCCTCTGGACTGTCAGAATCTGCTGCCGCCCTTCTCCACCGGGGAGGGGACGGCGGCGCTGACGTTTGAGCTGGCGCCCACGGAGATCGAGTATGTCCAGTGCTGGCCGGACACCTGCTGGGGAGAACCTGCCTCCGCCGGGGAGGTGCTGCCGGTGGAGGACGGCGTCTTCCCCCTGAAGGAGGGCGAGTGGATCTATGAGATCCAGGCCCGCTGGGACGGGGGAAACGGCAGCGGCGGCACCGCGGGCTACGCGGTCTGCATCATCTATGACGCCGCACCGTGAGGCGGATTGCGGACGGGTCCGCCCTGTGGTACGATGGGATAGGGAGATGCGGAAGGACGCGGCAGTCAGCGAAAAAGGAGGAAGTTTGGATGAAACGGATAAAAATTCTCTTGCTTTTGGTTCTCTGCGGGGTGCTTTTGGGATCCCAGACGGCCTTTGCCAACATGGCGGCCCCCGACGATCCGGACGTGGGCTCCTCCATCACCTTTGAAAAGAACGACGCCCTCGTGGTGACGTCGGAGGTGCTGGACATTGAGGTCCACGGTTCCGCGGCGGATATCACCGCCACCTACACCATGGAGAACTCCACGGACGCCGCCGTGTCCACCCCGGTCATGTTTCTCTCCCCCAACGTGGAGGAGGGGGGCACGCCGGTGACGGCGGACGGCGAGGCCCTGGACTTCACGGCGGAGCGCTA
This sequence comes from uncultured Oscillospiraceae bacterium, assembly GCA_944386955.1. Classification (GTDB taxonomy): domain Bacteria; phylum Bacillota; class Clostridia; order Oscillospirales; family Oscillospiraceae; genus CAJFPI01. The sequence continues at coordinate 5,192 of CALXDB010000035.1, read as the reverse complement.
CGCCCTCCGCTACGACACCGCAGTCCAAACGGAGGACTGGCGGTACGCCGTGCTGTCTGAGGGGGAGGCGGAGGAGGGGGAGCAGACGGTGGACGCCGTCTCCTTCACGTTGGACTTCGCACCCGGGGAGACCCGGGAGATCGCCGTCTCCTACACCTACCGCCTGGGGGGGTACCCGGACTACGACTTTGACGTGAAGTACGGCCGCATCGAGTACTATCTGGCCCCCGCCGCCCTCTGGAAGGACTTCCAGAACCTGACCATCAACCTGTATCTCGACGAGGGGATGCCGGTAATCAGGGACAGCAGCGTGGAATTTGAGGAGGTGGGGCCCCGGACCTACCAGTACGTCTCCGACACCCTGCCGGAGGGGAACCTCACCATCACCATCGACGAGAGCAGATTCCAGGAGATCTTCAGCTCCCTGCGGAGCCCCTATCTGTGGATGGGCGTGATCCTGTTTCTGCCGGTCCTCCTGCCCCTGCTGCTCGTTATCCTTGCGGTGGTGATCTGGCGGGTCAGAAAGAAGAAAAAAGCCAACCGGTTGGAGCCGTGACTAAGCTGGACAAAAAAACGAGGCGGACACATCGTCCGCCTCGTTTTTGTCTTGTCTCAGGAATGCTTCTTCTGGATGTACTCCTCCGCCGCCTGGAGGACCTCCACGTCGGTGGCGAAGGTTACCAGGGGGTAGGCCTCCTCGAAGGTGAACCAGCCCAGCTGCCGGATCTCCTCCTCCTGGGCGTGTTCCGTGCCGCCGGTGGGCTGGGCGATGAAGAAGATCACGTCCTTGATGACCCCGGGCTTGGGGTAGTAGGTCACCACCTGGCGGAAGCTCTCGTCGATGGCCACCTCCAGGCCCGTTTCCTCCCGGATCTCCCGGCAGGCGGTCTCGATCTCCGTCTCCCGACCCTCCACATGGCCCTTGGGGAAGCTCCAGTGGCTGGCCCCGTGCTGGGCCAGGAGGTAGGCGTGGCCCGTCTCCGTCTTCCTCCAGATCACCGCGCCGCAGGACTTCTCCTCCGCCGCCTTCTCAAAGGTCCCCGGGGAGCCCCAGGTCCACGCGCCGCCGTGGGCCCCGATCTCAAAGTGGTACTTGGCGATGCCGAGGTCGATGTGGGAGAAACTGCCCTCTTCCACGATCTCCGCAGTCACCGCGCCCTTCTCGTAAGTAAAGCGGATGGGCTGGCGGTTCATGGCGGAGGGGGCGCGCTGCACCGCCGCCACGCCGGCCATAAACCAGTCAGGCCCGTCGCCCATGCCCCGGGCCAGTTCGGAGAGAGCCTTGCTCTTGTGCTGGATGGTGCCCCGGACCAGCTTCTCCTTCACACTGCGGCTGTCCGCCACCGGCCCCACGGCGATGACGCAGCAGAGCTCATCGGTGCTGAGGATCTTCTGGCGGCACAGATCCTTATCATAGGTGCCCCCCAGCCAGCAGGTGCCGAGCCCCAGGGTGGTGGCCAGAAGCACCAGCTGCTGGCCGTAGTACCCGCACTTCTCCATCAGGTCCGGGTCCCCGGCGGGCCCTGCCATTTCGATGTAATTGCGGACGCCGGACAGCATACCGTAGCTCTTTCGCAGGGAGCGGAAGGCCTCCGGCGCCTCCCGGACCAATCGGGTGTGAAGTCCGCTGTCCCGGTTGACCTGGGCTACGGCCTTCTCCAAAACGGTCACGTCCTGAGGGGACAGGGGAATATCCAGATATTTCCGGTTGGAAATGCGCTGCAAAATCGCCTGATCGAATGTCATACCCATCACTCCTCCATTCCAACATGCGAAAGTCGAATACCTTGATTAAATAATAGCATGACATGGCAAATTTGTACAGGGTGAATTGCGTCGAAGCAGGAAAAGATTGTCACCGATTCGTTACGGCTTTGTTGCTTGCAAATCCCTGGACCGCCCGCTACAATATTACGGGAAGAGGCTCGCTGAAGGGGGAAAAATCGTAAGTTCTGACAAGGGAAGTCCCTTGACGGCGGCAAGCCGATCCCATATAATATAAAGTTGTCGATCTGCTTACAGAGAGCGGCGCGAAAAAAGAAAAATTTTGCGGCGGAGAGAAAACTTTCCGCTCTCCGCCGCCGTCTAATAAGTACAATGCGCGCAGAATACGAATTTGGAGGACAGACCATGCGCAACGACACAAGAAAGACGAACCTTCTCAGCAGAGCTGCCGGCCGCCGGCTGCTGGCACTGCTGTTAGCGGCGGGGATGGCGGCGGCAGCCAGCGGCTGCTTCGCGGATGCCCAGGCCATTGACGAACAGGGGAGCGAGTCCCAGATTCAAACCGGCGGCGAGGTCCGGCAGGACGATGCACAGGACGGCATCAAGGAGCCGGATTTGACGGATGAGACCGAGAAAGCGGAGGAACCGGAGGAGCCGGAATCCCCTCCGCCATACGACTTCAGCCAGTGTGTACCGGAAAGTGAAATGGTGGACGACACCTATTTTGACGATGCCGTTTTCATCGGCAACTCCCGCACGGAGGGGTTCAAGCTCTACTCCGGTCTTTCCAACGCCCAGTACTACACTGCTATCGGCCTGATGGTGGATACCATTTTCACCAAGCCCTACGCGGAGGTGGACGGGGAGAAGACCACCATCATGGAGGCACTGAAGACCACAGACTTCTCCAAGGTCTACATCATGCTGGGCATGAACGAGCTGGGCTGGGTCTACGGCTCGGTGTACCAGGAGTACTACGGCCGGATCATCGACGGCATCCGGGAGATCAACCCCGACGCTGTGATCTATATCCAGTCCATTCTGCCGGTGAGCGCGGAGAAATCTGAGGGGGACGACATCTACAACAATCCCCGGATCGACGAGTTCAACGGCCTTCTCCGGCAGCTTGCAGAGGAAAAAGAGGTCTACTATGTAAATGTGGCAGAGGCAGTGGCCGGTGAGGACGGGTGTCTGCCGGAGGGTGCTTCCTTTGACGGAGTCCATCTGACGCCGGATTACTGCGCCAAGTGGCGGGATTATCTGAAGACCCATACTGTAACAGTGGAGAGTGAAGAACAATGAAACGATGGATTCCTTTGATGGCGCTGGTGTTGGCGGCCCTGCTGGCCGGCTGTGCCGGGAAGCAGGCGCTGACGCTGGACGCCCCGCAGCTGGCCCAGGACCTGATGGACGGCGGTGTGTTCGGCGAGACGTTGTATGAGCTGGACGCGGCCGCGGCGGATCTGCTGGTGGGGACAGAGCTGAACGGGGAGGAGACGGTAGCCTATGTGGGCACCGGCGCCACTTCCGAGGAGCTGCTGATCGTAAAGTCTGCGGACGAGGCAGCGGCTGAGACCTGCCTTGCCACCCTTCAGAGCCATCTGGAGGACCGGAAGGCACTGTACGCCAGCTATCTGCCGGAGGAGTCCTTCAAGCTGGAGAACGCCTATCTGGCTCAGGAGGGGCAGTATGTGATCCTCTGTGTGGCGGCGGACAGCGACAAGGCTGCGGAGATCATCGGCGAAGCCATCAAAGGATAGGGAAGGGGTGCGCCGGGTCTTGACCAGCGACCAGGAATTTGTTTCATTTGTTAAAGAGAATCAGGCCCGGTTTTATCGTCTTGCCTTCAGCTATGTGAAAAACAGCGACGACGCCTTGGATGTGGTGCAGGAGGCCGTACTGAAGGCCTACGAAAAACGCCACACCCTGCGCCGGGAGGAAACCATGCGGACCTGGTTTTACCGGATTCTCGTCAACGCCAGCATCGACGCTCTGCGCCGCAGGCAGCGGATTCTCTGCACCGACACTGTGCCGGAGGAGAGCGGCGGGGGCCCAGAGACGGCGGTGCTGGACGCTATGGCCCTCAGCGAAGCCCTGGAGCGGCTGAATCCGGAATTGAAAAGCGTGGTGCTCCTTCGATTTTTTGAGGATATGAAGCTCTCGGAGATTGCCCAGGTACTGGGCATTCCCCTGAGTACCGTAAAAAACCGGCTGTACCGGGCCCTGACCCTGCTGCGGGTGGACCTGGAGGCCGAGGAAGGATGTGAGCTGTCATGAACGACCGGTGGAGAGACGTATACGAGAATATCCCTGTTCCGGAGGAGCTGGACAGCGCGGTGGACGCCGCCATCCAGAAGGGGAGGAGACGGAGCCGCCGCCGGGTGCGGACGGGCTTTCTGGCCCCCCTGGCCGCTTGCGCGGCCTTTGTACTGATGCTCAATGTGAACGCCGCCTTTGCTTATGCGGTGTATGACATCCCTGTGCTGGGGGATCTGGGCAGGGTCTTTACCTTTCGAGAGTACCGGGAGGAGACGGATACCTTCATCGCCGATGTGAAGATTCCCAACGTGGAGGCGAGCGATCTGGAGGGGAACGCCGCCTGGGCGGACGCCATCAATGAGACCATCACCGACACTATGGAGCGGAGCGTGGCGGAGTCTGTGGAGCGGGCGGAGGAGTATTACAAGGCCTATGTGGAGACCGGGGGCGACCCGGAGGAATTCCACCAGATGCTGATCGATGTGGGGTACGAGCTGAAGTACAGCTCGGAGAACATTCTCTCCTTCATGATCTACAAGTGCGAGACCCTGGCCACCGGCTATCAGGAGAACTATTACTACAACATCGACCTGAAGACCGGGGAGGAGATCACCCTGGAGGACGTTCTGGGTCCCGACTGGGCGGACATCGTGACGGAGCAGGTGGAGGCCCAGCTGGCCCGGTTCCCGGAGGATCAGAAGGCCATGCTGTTCACCGACTACCTGAATGTCCGGGATCTGGTGGAGAACAAGGAGGGTTCTTACTACCAGATGGGCTTCTACCTCAGCGGCGAGGGTGCGCCCGTGGTGGTGTTTCCCAAGTACACCCTCGGGGCGGGGGCCCTGGGGCTGCTGGAGTTTCCCATCACGGTGCCGGATGGAAACGCATAGACCACAGTCAATCTGAGAAAGGGTCCCGGCGCGATGCGCCGGGACCCTTTTGCTATTCTCTGGCAGGGGGAAGTATTCTCTTTGTCGGCGGCCGACGCACGTCGGCAGGTGTTTTGCCTCCGGCGGCCTACTTTTGTCGCTGAACAAAAGTAGGCAAAAATCAGCTTAGAACCCCGCAGCGTTAAGAAAACATGCCGGTGGCATGTTTTCTTAACGCTGCGGGGTGCCTCCGAAGGAGGCGGATGAGGGACCGCAAGTACAGGTAACAACAGAAGGAAGTCCCTGCGTTGGGGGGGCCCTCATCCGGCGCTTCGCGCC
>CALXDB010000034.1 GCA_944386955.1 uncultured Oscillospiraceae bacterium | reverse complement strand
TTTACGCACGGGGGTGGGCCTTCTGGTACACATCCTTCAGCTTCTGCTTGACCATGTGGGAGTAGATCTGGGTGGAAGAGATATCCGCATGGCCCAGCATTTCCTGGATGGACCGGAGATCTGCCCCGTTTTCCAGCAGGTGGGCGGCGAAGGAGTGGCGCAAGGTATGGGGGGTAATGTCCTTGTTGATCTGGGCCTTTTCCTGGTAGTATTTGATGATCTTCCAAAACCCCTGGCGGCTCATCCGCTCCCCATTCATGTTGACAAAGAGAGCTTTTTCGTCGCTGCTCAAAATGATCTGGGGCCGGATGTCCCGGACATAGTCCTGCAGCGCCTTCACCGCTCCGGCATACAGGGGGATGAACCGCTCCCGGCCCCGACTGGTACACCGCAGTACCTCAGCGCTGAAATTCACGTCGTCCAAATCCAAGGCGATCAGCTCGCTGACCCGAATGCCGGTGGCATATAGAAGTTCCAGCATGGCGTGGTCCCGATAGCCCTTGGCGTCCACACACTGGGGCTGCTCCAGAAAGGTCTCGACCTCTTTGCCGGTGAGGATCTCCGGATACTTCCGCTCCGCGCGTACTGGCGTTACCCCCTTAGCGGGATTGACGTCCAGTACGCCAATGGCGATGAGGTACTGGTAAAAGGACTTCAAAGAGGCTACGCCCCGGGCCACGCTGGCCGCGGACTTGCCCTTCCCCTGCATGTAGACGAGGTAACTCTCCACATGGGCCTGCCGGCAGTCCTCCAGGGGCCGGTCTGCTACGCCGGTCAAATAGTTTTCAAACTGGCGCACATCTCTGAGATACGATGCGATGGTATTCTCCGAGGCATGCTTTTCCTCCCTCAGATATACGCCGTAGCGCGCAATATAATCCGACAAAGACCTGCCTCCTCTCCCACACACATCCTACAAAAGCTGTGTCAGCTTTACAGCCGCTTGAAATAAATACGGCGTCACCGTCCGCTCACACAGAATCCCGCCAATCAGCAACACAGCACACAAAAGCAGATGAGAATAATAAGCGCTGTCTCTGGCTACCGGCGCGCAGCGCCTGCCGCGGCAAGTTGTCATGGACAGTGCCGACGCCCAGGCGTGGGTCCCTATCCACAAAAAACACGGCAGGGTGAACGCCACCCGCACCCCCAGCGCAGCCAGTGCCAACAACACCCCGGACCGCCCGAAGCTGCCTGCAAAGCAGGCTACTGAAAACATGGCCGTAAATCCATAAGCCGCCGCCAAAAGCGGTACCGCAACGGCCCCCAGAGCGGAAAATCCCAGCAGGAAAGCCGCTGCTGCATAGCCGAAATACAGCCGGGCTGCCGTCAGCGCCGATACCGCGCCGCCCTCTTCGCCGTACAGCTGGCAGTATCCCTCCAGATACTGCTGCAGAGTCTGCCCCGCGTCCTCCCGGCAGCGCCCGGCATACCAGAAGCCTGCCAGCATGCCCAGAGCGCACAGTCCCGCCAGCAGCAGAGCCTGTATTGCTCCAGGTTCCAGCGCCCTTTGGGAAAAGCGCCCTCCCACCGTCGTCCGAGCCACCAAATCACCTCGTCCCATCCTATGTGGGAGACAGCGGGAATAGACGCCCTTGTCCATGCCGTTCTACCCTTATACTATAGGACAATTTTGCCAATTGTGCAAGTCCTACCGGAAAACTTATCCCTTTTTGTGCGTTATGCTAAAATTTTATGTAAACAGCGTTATGTAAACTATATATACCAGGTGGGACGACACGCCTCTTCCGTTTGCCAAACATTTGCTGATTTGGGGCTTTTTCACCACCTTCCCCACAATATCTTGGCTATTCCCCACAGAGACCAGGCCATTGCCTGCTTCGGATGGGGTTTCTCCCCACTTTTAAAATTTTTCCGTAATTTCGGCGTTTTGCCCAAGGGCAATCCTTCATTAGAAACAGCAGAGGGCGCCCTAGGCGCCCTCTATCTTATGTAACCGCCGTGTCGTCTACCGCCGCCGCCGGACCGGACGAGCAGTTTGTTTCCCGCCGCCTCCCAGCAAAGCTGCCAGCGTGCCGCCCCCCAAGGCTGCCGCTGCGATACCGGGCAACAGCAAGGGAAGACCGCCGGCCCGGTGATATCCCAGGCTCAGCAGCAGTACCGCTGCCAGAAAGAAGCCTCCTGCTCCGCAGCCCAGTAAAAGCCGTCCGCTCCGCTGCCGCCGCCCCAGGGCCAGTACCGCAGCCAGCACAGAGATTCCGGCTCCGGCAGCGGTAAGCACCGGCGTCCAACCTGGCCCCACCGCTTCCCGGTAGATCAGCAGCGCCCACAGAGGCTGCCACAGAAGCTGCAGCAGCAGTGCCGCCCCCGCTGAACACACCATGGTCCTCCAGGGGACCTCTCCCCTCTTCCGCTCCTGTCTGGGCATAGAAAAAACCTCCCGCAAAACATGTCACTACAACATATTTTGCGGGAGGGCTGCTTATGCGGAAAACTCAGTCCTTTTTCTCCTCGTCAGGCTCTTCGGACTTCTCTTCCTTCTTTTTCTTCTCCGGCATGTCGGAGGCCTGGACGCCGGTGGTAGACACGGCCCACTTGGTCAGCTCCATGCGGACCCGGTCGTCGCTGGTCTCGATGATGATGGTGTTGTCCTTTACCATCACGATCTTGCCTACGATGCCGCCGATGGTGGTGATCATGTCCCCCTTCTTCAGGGAGTCACGCATCTGCTGGGCCTGCTTCTTCCGTTTCTGCTCCGGGCGGATCATCAGGAAATAGAGGATGGCGATCATCGCCACGATCATGATAATGCTGTAATACTCTTGAGGCATAGTTCCGTTCTCCTTTTATTTGGCCTTCCATTTTCTTGGGCGCCCGTCGGCATGGGCTCCAACGCCCCTCTCCCTGGCGGGAAGCAGGCTATGGCCGTCTCAACAGTCCATATTATACCGGGGTTCCCATACTTTTGCAAGACTAAATTTTCTTATCCAAAAGAGGGCTGTAGGTTTCCCGAAATGCGGCAAAGTTCCCGTGGTCCAGAGCCTCCCGGATGCGTTCCATGAGCCGGTTATAAAAATACAAGTTGTGCAGCACCGCCAGGCGCATGGCCAGCATCTCCTCCGCTTTGAAAAGGTGGCGGAGGTAGGCCCGGCTGTAGGTGCGGCAGACGGGACAGTCGCACTCCGGGTCGATGGGTTGGGTGTCCAGCTTGTACTTCTCGTTTTTGATGTTGATACTGCCCCGCCAGGTGTAGAGCCGTCCATGGCGGGCATTGCGGGCGGGGAGCACGCAGTCGAAGAAATCGATTCCCCGGGAAACCCCCTCGATGATGTTGGTGGGGGTCCCCACCCCCATGAGGTACCGGGGCTTGTCCGCAGGCAGGTGGGGCTCCACCGCCTCGATGATCTGATACATCACCTCCGCCGGCTCCCCCACCGCCAGGCCGCCGATGGCATAGCCGTCACAGGGAAGCTTGGCGATCTCCTGGGCGTGCCAGATACGGAGGTCCTCGTAGGTACCCCCCTGGTTGATGGCGAAGAGCATCTGGCCGGGGTTCACGCAGTCGGGCAGGGCGTTGAGGCGCTGGTGCTCCTTCACACACCGCTCCAGCCACCGGAGGGTCCGCTTGCAGGATTCCTCCACATAGGGCCGGGGGGCCGGGTTCTCCACGCACTCGTCAAAGGCCATGGCGATGTCGCTGCCCAGGTTCGACTGGATCTGCATGGACTCCTCGGGCCCCATAAAGATCTTCCGCCCGTCGATGTGGGAGGCGAAATAGACCCCCTCCTCCTTGATCTTCCGCAGCTGGGCCAAGGAGAAGACCTGGAAGCCCCCGGAGTCGGTGAGGATGGGGCCATCCCACACCATCAGCTTGTGGAGGCCCCCCATAGCTTTCACCACCTGGTCGCCGGGGCGGAGATGGAGGTGGTAGGTGTTGCTCAGCTCAATCTGACAGCGGATCTGCCGGAGGTCCCAGGCGCTGAGTCCCCCTTTGATGGCCGCCTGGGTGCCCACATTCATGAACACCGGAGTTTCCACCACGCCGCCGTGGGCGCAGGAAAAACGGCCCCGCCGGGCCGCCCCCTCCTGCCGGATTACCTCAAACATGGTCCCCCTCCTCCTTCTCCCCGTCCTCCGGGGACTTCTTGGCATTGGGGTCCTCCTCCAGCATGCCGTCGAAGTAGCCGGGGTGAGTCTTCTCCCGCTTGTCCAGCCACCGGGCCAGCCGGGGCGTCAGATAGAGAGCGCCCCCCACCACTACCAGGAAAAGGACGATGATGGCCAGGATGATGATAATCTCGTTGTCCGTGTGCTTCAAAAGCTCTGTGATCATGGGACCTCCTACGAAATGAACATGGCATCGCCAAAGCTGAAGAACCGGTAGCGCTGCCGCACCGCCTCCTCATAGGCCGCCAGGATGTGCTCCCGCCCCGCCAGGGCCGACACCAGCATGATGAGGGTGCTCTCCGGCAGGTGAAAGTTGGTGATGAGGGCATCCAGCACCTTAAAGCGGTAGCCGGGGTAGATGAAGATGTTGGTCCACCCCGCCTTGGCCTCCATGGTGCCGTCCTCATTGGTCCAGCTCTCCAGAGTGCGGCAGGAGGTGGTGCCCACGCAGATCACCCGGCCGCCCTGTTTTTTGGTCTCGTTGATGAGGTCCGCCGTCTCCTGGGGGATGACGCAGTACTCACTGTGCATGTCATGGTCTGTAATGTCTTCTTCCTTTACGGGTCGGAAGGTGCCGAGGCCCACATGGAGGGTCACATAGCCGATGCGCACTCCCATGGCGGTGAGCTCCGCCATCAGCTCCCGAGTGAAGTGGAGCCCGGCGGTGGGAGCGGCGGCAGAGCCGTTGACCCGGGAATAGACGGTCTGATACCGCTCCTGGTCCTGGAGCTCCTCCTTGATATAGGGGGGCAGGGGCATCTTCCCCAGCCGCTCCAGTACTTCCAGGAAGATCCCCTCATACTCGAAGCGGACCAGGCGATTGCCCCCCTCCACCTCGGTGGTGACCTCCGCAGTCAGCTCCCCGTCTCCGAAGGAGATCCGGGCGCCGGGGCGCAGCTTCTTCCCCGGCCGCACCAGGCACTCCCAGGTCTTGTCCCCTCGGTCGATGAGCAGCAGCACCTCGCAGGCGCCGCCGCCGGGGAGCCGGTGGCCCAGAAGGCGGGCGGGCAGCACCCGGGAGTCGTTCATGATGAGGCAGTCCCCCGGCCGCAGCAGCTGGGGCAGGTCGTAAAAGTGCCGGTGGGTCCACTCCCCCGTCTCCTTGTCAAGCGTCAAAAGCCGGGAACTGTCCCGCCGCTCCAGGGGCGTCTGGGCAATGAGCTCCTGGGGCAGATCAAAGTAAAAATCATGGGTTTTCAATGGTTCAGCCTACCTTTTCAATGGTGATATCGGTATAATAGAATTGAAGGATCTCCTCGTAGGAGAATCCCTGCTCCGCCATGGCTTTGGCTCCGTACTGGCTGAGGCCCACGTTGTGGCCGTTGCCGGTGCCGGTGATGGTGATGCCGCCGCCGCTGGAGGCGGAGGAGGCGGTCCCTCCCGTGATCTCCAGGACCTCCGTGCCGGAGCCGGTGATGACATAGGCCTCCCCGCCGGGATAGCGGCCCACAGAGCCGCTGCCGCTGATGACATAGCTGTCCCCCAGGCTCACGCTGCCGCCGGTGGTAGAGACGCTGCCCGATGTGGAGCCGCCGGTCCCGCCGGTGATGGTATAGCGCTGGCTGTAGACGGTGCGGCCACTGTAGACGCCGTTGAAGATGGTGCGGCACCGCTCCCCGGTGATGATGCGGGTGCCGGAGGTGCCTTCAAAGGTGACGGCGGCCACGTTGCCGGTGGCCGTCAGGGAGGAGACATACACATTGGTCACCTGCCCCACGGAGTAGCCCTTGGTGTTGAGGATGTTGGTGAGCTCGTCCAGGGTGAAGGTCACCGAGTACTGATAGCTGGGGATGGTGGTCATGGCCTCGTAGGGATCGAGCTTCCCCTTGAGGTAAGCCACCTCGCTGCCCCACACGTTTTTGGCATCCTCGCTGGCGCCGCCGTTGGAGGAGGAATACACCGCCTCAATGAGCTTTCCGTTGTAGTAGAGGCACAGCCCCGCCGTCTCCTCCACCGCCTGGTCGGACTGGGCGGTGGCCTTGTTGACGCCGTAATAGACCTGGCAGTTGGTGGTATTGCACACATCGAAGCCGTCGCTCTTATGCTTGGTCTCCCGCATGGCGTAGGTCCGGGCGCAGATGGCCTGGGCCGCCAGGGCCTCCACCGGCCAGGAGGGGGTCATCTCATAGGGGACGACCCCTTTCACATAGTCGTCCACCGGCAGCACGTTGATGACGCTGAGATTCCCGCCGGTGGTGCGGAGATACTCAAAATCCCCGTAGTACTTGTAGCCCTTGAACCAGGTCACCGTCTTTCCCCCGTCCCACAGGGGGTGGAGGGCCAGATTCATGGCACCGGAGCAGTCGAACTGGAATAGAATGGTCTGTGTCCCGGTAACGATCACCGTCACGCCGGTGGCGCTGGGATTGGTAACGGTGGAGCTGAAGGGGCGCGCCTTCCCATCCGGACCGGTCCAGGAGGTCCCTACATACAGCGCCTGGGCCGCGGCGGCGTCGGTCTTGGAGGCATAGGCCCCGAAGCGCACCCGGTAGCTGCCGTTGACATAGGCGGGATAGCCCCCGTCGAAGGCGGCGGCCGCCGCTTCAGCCTCCGTCCAGGTGGAGAAGACGTCGGTGAGCTGGACGTGGTAGTCCCCCAGACCGCCGGAGACGGTCATGGAGATCTCATTGGTGTCGATCTCCCCCAGGGCCACAAAGTTCCGGGCGGAATCGAAATAGCCCACTTCATAGCCCCAGCCATAGCCGGTAACATTCTGGAGGTTGGCGGTGTCCATGGCGTCGGAGCCGTAGCGAAGCCCCACCTTTAGGGTGTCCTCCGCCGCATAAGCAGAAACGGTGAAAATGGCCGTCAAGAGTGAACATAGGAAAAAAATGCGAAAAAACTTTCTCATAGTGCCTCCAAACCGGGGGGAATCTGTTGACAGGGTGCGGGAAATATGATATAGCTTACACTATCGAAATCAAACGGTCCGTACGCCCATGTATTGTAACATTATAGCGAAAAGGCGCGGACATTGCAAGCCACAGCCATGATTTCAACCACAACAAATGTCAAGGAGGAATCCCCCAATGGAAAAGTATCGCGTAGGCGTCATCGGCGGCACCGGCATGGTGGGCCAGCGCTTTGTGTCCCTCATGGAGAACCACCCCTGGTTCCAGCTCACCGTCATCGCCGCCAGCGCCCGCAGCGCCGGCAAGAGGTATGAGGACGCCGTGGGCGCCCGCTGGGCCATGGCCACCCCCATGCCCCAGGAGGCCAAGGACATCATCGTCATGAACGCCGAGGACGACGCCGAGAAGATCGCCGGCATGGTGGACTTTGTGTTCTGCGCCGTGGACATGAAGAAGGAGGAGATCCGGGCTCTGGAGGAGAAGTACGCCAAGCTGGAGTGCCCCGTGGTGTCCAACAACTCGGCCCACCGCTGGACCGAGGACGTGCCCATGGTGATCCCTGAGATCAACAGCGACCACATCAAAGTCATCGACGCCCAGCGCAAGCGCCTTGGCACCAAGCGGGGCTTCATCGCCGTCAAGTCCAACTGCTCCCTCCAGTCCTACGTCCCCGCCCTGCACCCCCTGATGAAGTACAGCCTGGAGAAGGCCCTGGTGTGCACCTATCAGGCCATCTCCGGCGCCGGCAAGACCTTTGAGACCTGGCCCGAGATGGTGGACAACGTCATCCCCTACATCGGCGGCGAGGAGGAGAAGAGCGAGCAGGAGCCTCTGAAGATCTGGGGCACCGTGGAGGACGGCAAGTTCGTGAAGGCCGAGGGCCCCTCCATCACCGCCCAGTGTATCCGGGTGGCTGCCAGTGACGGCCATATGGCAGCCTGCTTCATGAAGTTCGCCGACGGCAAAGCTCCCTCCATGGAGCAGATCAAGGCCGACTGGGCCGCCTTCTCCGGCAAGCCTCAGGAGCTGAACCTGCCCTCTGCCCCCAAGCAGTTCCTCCACTACTTTGAGGAGGACAACCGGCCCCAGACCAAGCTGGACCGGATGCTGGAGAATGGCATGGCCGTGTCCATCGGCCGCCTGCGCCCCGATACCCAGTACGACTACAAGTTTGTCTGCCTCAGTCACAACACCCTCCGGGGCGCCGCTGGCGGCGCGGTACTGCTGGCCGAGCTTCTCTGCGCCGAGGGCTATATCACTAAGGCGTAAAGGTCTTTTCCTTTTCATACACGAAAGAGAACGGATGGATCCATCCGTTCTCTTTTTTTGCCCATTCCCACCCGGAGGCTGCAACCCTTTCCACCCCTCTCAGCTATTTTGAAGGAGGTATTTTCTGTGAAGCAAACACTCTTTACAGGTTCTGCGGTGGCTATTGTCACACCGTTTTCCAATGAGTCTGTGGACTATGAGGCCCTGGGACGGCTGCTGCAGTTCCAGCTCTCCTCGGGCACTGACGCCGTGGTGGTCTGCGGCACTACAGGCGAGGCTGCCACCCTCTCCTATGCCGAGCGGATGGCAGTCATTCAGTATGTGGTGGACCAGGTAAACGGCCGGGTACCGGTGATTGCCGGCAGCGGGGCCAACAACACGGAAACCGCCATTACCCTCTCCCGGGACGCCGCCCAGTCGGGAGTAGACGGCCTTCTGGTAGTGACCCCCTACTACAACAAGGCCACCCAGACCGGCCTTCTCCGCCACTTCACCGCCGTGGCCGACAGTGTGGAGAAGCCGGTGATCCTCTACAACGTCCCCTCCCGCACCGGGGTGTCCATCGCCGCGGAGACCTATGAGAAGCTCTCCCGACACCCCCGGATTGTGGGGGTGAAGGAGGCCTCCGGGAACTTCTCCCTCCTCCAGCGGACCCGCCGCCTCTGCCCCGAGGACTTCTCCATTTGGTCAGGGAATGACGAGGACACCGCCGCCGTGTGCCTTTTGGGCGGCAAGGGAGTGATCTCTGTGGCGGCCAACGTGGTCCCTGCCGAAATGCACGCCCTGGTGGACGCCTGCCTGAAGAACGACTTCCGAAAGGCCGGGGAACTGCAATTGAAGCTGCACCGGTTGTGCGAGCTGCTGTTCTGCGAGGTGAACCCCATCCCGGTGAAGACGGCTCTCGCTATGATGGGCTACTGTTCCGGGACCCTGCGGCTGCCCTTGTGTGAGATGTCCCCGGAGAATCGTCTGGCCCTCCAGGAGGGGCTCCAGACCTACGGACTAATCTGAAATTACCGGAACACGATTTCTGCACCTGTAAAGGAAAAATCCGTGACAGTATTACTGCCACGGATTTTTCCTTAATTTTATGGTATTTTAGGCCAGAAAGCCCACCAGGACTCCCAGTACGGCTCCTGCCGCCACCTGGAGGGGCGTGTGCCCCATGATGATCTTCAAGTCGTCGGCGAAGTCCTCCGCCGTCAGCTTCTCCACATGCTCCAGCAGCTGGTTGACCAGCTTAGCTGTGTCCCCGGCGCTGCGGCGGACATTGCAGGCGTCGTACATTACCACCGCCGACAGCATCACCGCCAAGGCGAACAGAGGGTTTCCGATGCCATAAAGCCGCCCCAGAGCGGTGGAGCCCGCCACCACGAAGGCGGAGTGGCTGCTGGGCATCCCGCCGCTGGTGACGAAGCGCTTAGCATCAAAGTGCCGGTTCACCACCAGCTCCAGCAGCACCTTGATGAGCTGGGCAACGAACCAGGCCAGCAGAGCACAGTCCAAAATAGCGTTTCGCGTCAGGAGCCCCATACTGTTCCCTCCCTTATTTCTTTCGCCGGGCCATCTTGTCGGCCAGCTCCAACAGGAAGTCTGCGCCGGGGTATCCGGCGATGGCTGCCTTGGCCTGCCGGGTGCACGCGTCCACCAGATCGCCGCAGCGGGTGAGACCCAATAAGTCCACGAAGGTGGTCTTCCCTTCCTCTTTGTCCGAGCCGATAGGTTTGCCCAGGTCCTTCTCGTCGGCAATCACATCCAGCATGTCGTCCCGAATCTGGAAGGCAAGACCCAGGGCATCAGCGTAGGCCTTGGCGTCGGATTTCTGCTTCTCCCCGACATCCGCCGCCACACAGCCCAACAGGGCTGCTCCCCGGATCATGGCCCCAGTCTTCAAGCTGTGGAGGAGCCGCAGATCCTCCTCCGTCCGGTCCAGGCCCTGGATGTCCAGTACCTGGCCGGCCACCATGCCGTCAGCACCGCAGGCCCGGGCCAGAACCGCCACCGCCTCCATCCGCTGCCGGGCGCTGAGGCCTTCCGCTCCCGCCAGGATGGCAAAGGCCTCCGGCTGGAGAGCGTCTCCAGCCAGCACCGCCAGGGTCTCCCCATACACCTTGTGGCAGGTGGGTTTTCCCCGGCGGAGATCGTCGTCGTCCATGCAGGGCAGATCGTCGTGGATGAGGGAGTAGGTATGGACCAGCTCCAGAGCGCAGCCGAGAGGCACCGCCGTGCGCCAGTCCCCGCCGAAGAGCTGGGCAAAAGCCGCCGTCAGCACCGGGCGGATCCGCTTGCCCCCGGAGAGGAGGCTGTAGCGCATGGCCTCCTGGAGCTCATGGTAGGGAGCGCTACTGAGGAAGAGGCCGCCGAGATAGGCCTCAATCTCCGTAAGATACTGCTGATAACGCGCTTCGTAATCCATCTTACTCCTCCTCCAAAAAGGGCAGCTCCTCGGGAGCTCCATCGCTTCCCTTGCGCAGCTTTACCACCTTCAGCTCCGCCTCATCCAGCATCTGGGTGCAGCTCTCCACCAGCTTGGTACCCTCCTCGAAGAGGGCCAGGGAGTCCGCCAGCTTGGCGTCCCCCCGCTCTAAAAGGGAGACGATCTCCTCCAGCCGGGTGATGCTCTCCTCAAAGGTTTTTTTCTTCTGTGCCATCTTGGAACTCCTCCTTGTCCTCCACCCGGCAGCGGAACCTTCCGTCGCCCATGGTGATCCACAGCTTGTCCTCCACGTCCACCTCGGCGGCGGACCGGACCACGGCCCCCGCCTCCCGGGTGACCATGGCGTAGCCTCTGCCCAGCACCTTCAGGGGGCTGAGGGCGTCCACTGCTGCGGCCAGCTCCCCCAGCCGCCGCCTCCGGCCCAGCACCAGGGTCTCCCCTCCATGGAGGAGGGCCCGCTGGACGTAGTCCAGCAGCAGCCGCTTGTCCTGCAAAAAGGCTATGGGGTCGGTCATGGCCCGCTTTCCCGCCAGGCTTAAAAGCCGCTGGCGGCACAGCTCCAGCCGCCGCTCCTCCGACCGGGCCATGGCCTCCCTCGCCCCCAAAAGCCGCTCCCGCAGCTCCGTGCAGTCCGGCACGGCGATCTCCGCCGCGTGGGAGGGGGTGGCCGCCCGCACGTCCGCCACGAAGTCGGCGATGGTCACGTCAGGCTCATGGCCCACCGCCGAGATCACCGGCAGCTCCGACTCGTAGATGGCTCTCGCCACCCGCTCGTCGTTGAAGGCCCACAGATCCTCGATGGACCCGCCCCCCCGGCCGGTGATGATGAGGTCCCCCACCCGCCAGCGGTTGGCGTAGCGGATGGCCCCCACGATCTCCGGCGGGGCCTCCGCCCCCTGGACCCGCACCGGCAGCAGGGCGATCTCCGTGATGGGATACCGGCGGCGGATGATGCGGATCATGTCGTGGACCGCCGCTCCCGCCCCAGAGGTGATAATGGCGATGCGCCTGGGGTACTTCGGCAGAGGCTTTTTGTGGGCAGGGTCAAAAAGCCCCTCCCGGTAGAGCTTCTCCTTCAGCTGCTCGAAGGCCACATGGAGGTCCCCTACCCCGTCGGGACTGAGGGCATTGCAGTAGAGCTGGTAGGCCCCGTCCCGGGGGAAGACGGTGATCCGCCCCTGGGCGATGACCTTCATGCCGTTCTCCGGCCGGAACCGCAGACGCAGAGCCTGTCCCTTGAACATGACGCAGCGGATGGCACCCTCTGGGTCTTTCAGGGTGAAGTAGTGATGACCTGAGGGGTAGAGCTTGTAGTTGGAGATCTCCCCCCGGATGAGGACATCCCCCAAAAGAGGGTCCCCATCCAGCGTCTGTTTGATGTATTGATTGATCTCGGATACCCCGTAGATCCGCTGCTCCATAGTGTCACTCCTTCCAAAAGGCGGGAAAAAGGAAAAAAGAGAGCGCACAGATCTTGTTGTACGCTCTCTCATGTGCTCAATGGATGGCTTCCTTCTGGACGAAGGTGCCCAGGATGCCGTTGATGAACTTGACAACCTCGTCGGTCTCATACTTTTTCGCCAGCTCCACCGCCTCGTTGATGGCTACGCCGTTGGGGATGTCATCCATGTAGAGGATCTCATACATGGCCACCCGCATGATGGCGGCAGCCACCATGGGGATCCGGGCAAATTTCCAGCCCACGGCGTACTTTTCAATATAGCCGTCCAGTTCCGCACGGTGACCTGCTACGCCGGTGACCAGACGGGTGATATACTGGCACTGCTTGGGCCCCGGGGGCTCCCGGTAGGTTTCGTCCTCCCCGGCCAGCTGCGCAAAGCGCTCCGGAGACAGATACTCCTTCAGCAGCTCCTCCGGGTCCTGCCGGGTGAAGTTCAGCTGATAGGACAGGTGTATGGCGATTTCTCTGGCGGTATTTCTTACCATAAATGGGTTTCCCTCTGTCTTGTTGTAAATTTATGGGTGTCAGGCGGCTTATTCAAAGCTGACGCCGCCCACATGGACATTTACCGCCTGAACGGCGAAGCCGGCCATGGCCTCCACAGCCCCGGCCACCGCAGCCTGGATCTTCTCCGCCACCTCAGGGATGGGCTGACCATAGCGGATCATCACATACACATCCACCACGGCCTGATCGTCCTGAAGAGAGATCTTCACGCCGCGGTTGGGATTCTTTTTCCCCATGGCGGAGCCCATCAGGCTGCTGACCCCCTCGATCTCCGCTGCGGCGGAGGCGGCGATGGCACCCAACACGTCCTCAGAAATGTGGATAGTCCCCAGCTCGTCGGGATGGGTGATATATTCCTTGTTTTCGTTCATATCGGCAGACACTCCTCTAAACAGGTGTTTCTTTTGTATTGCTATCCTCCACATTGTACCACAAGCCCCCGGCGTTGACAACCACTAATTTGCCTCCAGCACCGTGATCTGACCGGTGGTGTAGTCTGTCTCCGACAGCACAATCTCCGTGATCTTGGCCACATCCTCCGCCTGGAGGCCCCCGTCTGCCTCCACGACCACGCTGATGGCGCCGTCACCCATGAAGGCCACGCAGTCGGCATAGCCCTTGGCGGTGACCAGGTTCTCGATCTGGGCCTCCGCCAGGGCGTAGCCCGCCAGGACCTGGATGGTCTCCGCCGCCTCGTTGGCCACCGCCACGTCCGCCGTCTCGCTCTCCGCCGCCTCCCGCAGCAGGGCGATGGCGCTGTCTCTCGCCTGCTGGCGGGAGAGCCGGGCGGAGGCGAAGTAGTCGTCTCCGGCGTCGGCGGAGGTCTCTTCCGCCTCGCCGGCGGTCCCTGTCTCCTCCTCCCCGGTCTGGGCACCGCCGCTGACCAGGGTGGACTCCCCTAAGATCTTCTGTCCCGCCTCGGTGGTCTCCCCGGTGACACCGCTGGCATACTTCCAGTTGAGATACACCGCCGCGCATACGAACAGCAGCACCGTGGCCGCCACCAAATTTCGCTTCCAAAGCTGTTTCATCCCGTATCCTCCTCCTTATGATTGCCATGTAACCACTGAGATCTTATCCGACCCCAGTCCAGTAAGGGCCGACACCGCCTGGATCACCTCCAGCTGCACCGCCGGGTCCCCCGCCCCCTCACACACCACCAAGGCCCCCCGGAACCGGGGAGCCAGCTCCTGGGTCACTACCACGCTGCCTCCGTCCCCGGAAAGGACCACCGTTTCCGAGGAGCGGCTATAGTCTTCCGGAGCGGCGGTGTCGCCGCTGTAGGAGAGGCTGGTGTCCCCGGCCAGGACCTGCTCCGTACCCCGGTCCACCGTCAGCATCAGACTGAGCTGTCCCACCCCCTGGATGTGGCCCAGGATCTCCTCCATCTCCTCCTGAAGCCGTTCCAGCCGTTCCTCCTCCGATGTGGACGGGAGGCTTATGTCTGTTAAGTTATTGTCCTTTTCACCTCCTCCGCTGGAGGGCCAGAGGAGGCAGATTACCCCGGCCGCAATCACCAGCAGCACTGCCTTGTACTTCCCTGCCGCCTTCAGCAGCGCCAGAGCCTTCCCCTTGTGCTTTTCTTCCACGCCTTACTCCTCCCGCCATATCTGACTTTCCGGCCCCAGGCCGAGCTCCGTGGTGAGCCAGTCGCTGAGCTCCTGGTGGAAGGGACCGTCGATGGACACCCGGTCCGGTACCGATCCGCCCCCCGCCCCCGGCCGGGTAGACACCGACACCGGGTAGGCGAGGCCGAGACTCTGCTCCTTGTCCCATATATATGACTGGAGCTCTCCTTCTATGAATCCCTCCAGCGCTGTCTCCTGATCCTGGCGCAGCTCTGCTTCCCGCTGCGCCGTCTCCGCCCGCCAGTCCGGGAGGTCCAGCCGGGGCAGCTGACTGAGAAGACCGGTGACGGGCCGCAGCAGCACCAGCAGCAGCACCAGTCCGCCCGCAAGACGCAGTACCCGGCGGACGCCCCCCTGGCTCACCAGGGATTCTGCCGCTCCCAAAAAGATGGCCGCCGCCGTCAGGCTCACCAGCCACTGTCGAAGAGAATCTATCATACGCTCACCGCCAAAATCGAAGATAGGACGGAGATGGCCAGCAGCAGGCCGCAGCTGCCCGCCATCCCCAGCACCAGCCCGAAGGCGGAGCCCAAACTGTCGATGAGCTTCACCAGGGCCGGCGAGGCCGCCGTGGAGGCGGCGAAGGCCGCCAGTTTATAGAGGAGATACTGCACCGCCAGGCGGAGGAAGGGCGGGAGACAGATGGCCAGAATGGCCAGTACCCCGAAGATCCCGATGGTGTTCTTCACCGCCCCCGCCCCCGCCAGCAGGGTCTCCGCCGCCCCCGCCAGCACGGCCCCCGCCACCGGCACCGCGCTGGAGAGAGCTGCCTTGGTCACCTTTACCGCCGCCGCATCGGCGGCCCCGGAGATCACCCCCGCCACTGAAAGGTAAAGGGTGAAGAGGGTCAAAAGCCCCTTGAGGCACCAGCTGACGCCGGTCTTGATGGCCTTGGCGATGGCCTCCAGCCGCCCGTCCCCCAGCATGGCTCCCGCCGCCGCAGCTCCGATGTAGAGGTAGAGAAAGGGCAGCAGCAGCCGCTGGATGACGGTGATGAGGACATCACAGAAGAACACCGTAGCCACCTGCTTGGCCGCCGCCGTGCCCACCAGCCCCGCCGAGGCGGTGGCGGCGGCCAAGGTGGGCAGCAGGGCCTTGGAGAACTGGTCCAGCTCCGTGATGGTCTCTGTGCCAAGGCCGATGAGCTGGTCCAGCTCCCCCGCCGCCAAGGAGACGATGGCGGCAGCTCCCGCCATGGTGAGGAAGGACAGGCCCTTCTGGCCGTGGGTCGTTTCCAGAAGAGGCTCTCCCACCCCGCACAGCACCAGCACTGCCAGAAGGCCCGCCACCCCGGCAAGGCCCTGCCGGACCCACTGGCCAAGGCTCTGACTCGCGTCCTCCCACAGGGAGGCAAGGCCCTCCTCCCAGTCCCCGCCGCTCTGGGCGGTCTCCTGGAGAACGTCGGGCAGCTCCCCCAAAAAGTCCCCCGGCAGCTCCGCCGCCCGGGCGGTGACCGTCAGGACGGCAAGACAGAGAAGGAATGCCAGCACCCATCTCCTCACGGCGATCCCCCCCACCCCAAGAGAAGCGCCAGCGTCCGCTCCAGCAGCGGCCGGGCCGCCAGCAGAGCGCACACCGTCCCCGCTGTGTCCATGAGGGAGCTAAGAGCGCTGTGTCCGCTGTCTTTGCACACGTCGGCCCCCAGCCGGGCAATGAGGGAGATGGCCACGATCTTCAAAATGGGGGCGAAGAGGGCCGTCTCCAGGCCGGCCTGGTCCATCAGGGCTGTCAGCATGTCCCGGACCTGCTGGTAGAAGGACAGAGCGTAGGTCAGCACCGCCGCCACCGCCGCCAGGGTGAGCAGAAGCCCCAGCTCCGGCGTGTCCCGCTCCAGCAGCAGGGCGGTGAGCGCCACCACAACGCAGATCACCGCCGCCTTTGCTACCAGCTCCATCAGAACTGGAAGAGGGTCTTGATGAGCTGGAAGAGGCTGCTGATCTCCCGCACCAGGATCATCAGTACCACCACCAGCCCCGCCAGGGTGGTCATGAGGGCCTGCTCCTCCCTCCCCGACCGCACCAGCAGCTGATTGAGCACCGCCACGATGATGCCGATGGCGGCGATTTTAAAGATGAGATCAATATCCATGGCGTCACAGCAGTACCGCCGCTGTCATCAGCGAGGCCGCGAGGCACAGGACGGTCTCCAGCCTGTCCCGCTCCCGCTGCCGCCGCCGAAGCTCCCCGGCGGCGCGGTACACTTCCTCCCTTGTCAAATTGATGAGATCCGGCCGGTCCCCGGCGGAGAGGCTGTCCCCCAGGGGGAGGAGCCAGGGCCGGTACTCCGGCGGCGCCTTGGCCGCCGCCTCCCGCCACAGGGCGGGAAGGGGGCGGCCAAACCCCTCTAAGATGGCCCCCCAGAAGCTCTCCGTCTCCCGGCTCTCCGTCC
>CALXDB010000033.1 GCA_944386955.1 uncultured Oscillospiraceae bacterium | reverse complement strand
CACGCCCTGTTCCTCTCCAACGCCGTCAGCCAGATCGGCCGGGGCGAGCCGGTGCAGGATACCGCCCGGGTCCTCAGCCGCTACTGCGACGGCATCATGATCCGCACCTTCGAGCAGCAGGAGGTGGAGGATCTGGCCAAGTACGGCTCCATCCCCGTCATCAACGGCCTCACCGACTTCTGCCACCCCTGCCAGGTGCTGGCGGACCTCATGACCATCCGGGAGCACAAGGCCAAGCTGGAGGGCCTGAAGATCTGCTACATCGGCGACGGCAACAACATGGCCAACTCCATCATCGTCGGCGGCCTCAAGTGCGGCATGGACGTGTCCGTGGCCTGCCCCAAGCACTATCAGCCCCACGCCGACGTGCTGGCCTTTGCTGAGACCGTCACCGACGCCAAGTTCGAGCTCACCGACGACCCCATGGTGGCCGCCAAGGACGCCGATGTGATCTTCACCGACGTGTGGGCCTCCATGGGTATGGAGAGCGAGAAGGCCGAGCGGGAGAAGGCCTTCGTGGGCTATCAGGTCAACGACGCCCTCATGGCGGTGGCCCACCCCGACTGCATGGTCCAGCACTGCCTGCCCGCCCACCGGGGCGAGGAGATCACCGAGGAGGTCTTTGAGGCCCACGCCGGCGAGATCTTCGACGAGGCGGAGAACCGCCTCCACGCCCAGAAGGCCGTCATGGCCCTGCTGATGAAGTGAACAATGTAAACGATCCGCTCCGAAGGCGATCTTCGGAGCGGATCGTTTTTTATATCCCATTACCTCAAGGGCGTCAGTAGCAGGTGGAGGAGGATACAGGCGGCGACGCCCACCGCTGTGGGCAGGGCGACGGCCAGCAGGGTCCACTTAAAACTGCCGGTTTCCTTTCGGATGGTGGCGCAGGTGGTGCCGCAGGGGAAGTGGAAGAGGGTGAAGATCACGGCGGAGAGGGCGGTCTGCCAGGTCCAGCCGTTGGCCAGCAGCAGATGGCGGAGCTGACCCAGATCCTGGTAGTCCGTCAGAGAGCCTGTGGAGAGATACCCCATCAGGAGGATGGGGATCACGATCTCATTGGCGGGAAAGCCCAGCACGAAGGCCAGAAGGATCATGCCGTCCAGGCCCATGAGGGTGCCAAGCGGGTCGAGAAAGTCCGCCAGGTGGGTGAGGAGGGAGGCGCCTCCCACCGTCATGTTGGCGGTGAGCCAGATCACCAGTCCCGCCGGGGCCGCCACCATCACCGCCCGGGCAAGGACGAAGAGGGTCCGGTCCAGCACGGAGCGGACCAGCACCTGCCCCACCCGGGGCCGCCGGTAGGGGGGCAGCTCCAGGGCGAAGGAGGAGGGGGTCCCCTTCAAAACTGTCCGGGAGAGAAGGCGGGAGACGAGGAGGGTCATCCCCACCGCCGCCACGATGGCTCCCAGCAGCAGCGCCGCTGTGAGGAGGGAGGACCCGGAGGAGAAGGCAAAGAAGATGGTGAGGACGGCGATGAGGGTGGGCAGGCGGCCGTTGCAGGGGACGAAGGCGTTGGTGAGGATGGCGATGAGCCGCTCCCGGGGGCTGTCGATGATGCGGCAGCCCATGACGCCGCAGGCGTTGCAGCCAAAGCCCATGCACATGGTGAGGCTCTGGCGGCCGTGGGCCCCCGCCCACTGGAAGCACCGGTCCAGGTTGAAGGCCACCCGGGGCAGGTACCCAGCGTCCTCCAGCAGGGTGAAGAGGGGGAAGAAGATGGCCATGGGGGGCAGCATCACCGACACCACCCAGGCCACCGTCTGGTACACCCCGTCGCAGAGGGCGGCGCACACCTCCGCCGGGAGGCCCCACCGGAGGAGCAGGGCGCGCAGGGGCTCCTGGAGCCCCCCCAGGACCTCGCTGAGAAACTGGGAGGGCACGTTGGCTCCGGCGATGGTGAGCCAAAACACCAGCCCCAAAAGGGCCAGCATGGCGAGAAGGCCGGTCCTCCGGGAGGTGAGGAGCCGGTCCAGCCGCCGGTCCCACCGGTGGGCGTCCTCCGGCACCCGGGCGGCCAGGGCTGCCAGCTCCGCCGCCCGCTCCATCCGGAGGGCGGCGGCCGCCTCCGGGTCCTCCGGCAGAAGTGCCCTGGGCGGCGGGGGCAGGGGGGCATGGACCGCCTGGCGGAGGGCCTCTCGAAGGGCATCCAGACCCTCCCCGTCCCGGGCGGCGGCCCCCACCACCGGGATGCCCAGAGCGTTCTCCAGGGCGGTGAGATCCAGGGCGATGCCCTTGTGAGCCGCCTCGTCCAGGAGATTCACGCACAGCACCACCGGATGGGTTTTCTCCAGGATCTGGAGCAGCAGATTGAGGTTCCGCTCCAGACAGGTGGCGTCGGCCACCACCAAGGTGACGTCTGCCTGGCCGGAACAGAGAAAGTCCCGGGCGATCTCCTCCTCCGCGCTCTCGGCGAAGAGGGAGTAAGTACCGGGGAGGTCCACCACGGCGTAGTCCTCCCCCCGATAGGAAAAGGCCCCCCGGGCCACCGCCACCGTCTTTCCCGGCCAGTTGCCGGTGTGCTGGTGGAGGTGGGTGAGGGCGTTGAAAACAGTGGATTTCCCCACATTGGGGTTGCCCGCCAGGGCGATGATATAGGATGGTTCCCTCAAGGTGACTGCCTCACTTTCCCACGATGGAGATGTTGCGGGCGTCGGCGCGGCGCAGGGCGATCACCGCGCCCCGGACGCCGTAGGCCATGGGGTCCCCCCAGGGGGCGGCCTGCAGGGCGGTGACGGCGGCGCCGGGGACGAACCCCAGATCCAGAAGCCGCCGCCGCTTGGGGGCGGGGAAGGTCAGATCCTGCACAGTGGCCCCCTGGCCGGGGGCGAGGCAGTCCAAGGTAGCGTAAGTCATGGGGCGTTTCCCCTCCTTTCCTGTTGCGCTGCTTTAGCCTATGTGAGAGGAGGGGAGAAGGTGCCCTTACCAGTCCGGCAGAGCGTCGGGGCGGAGAGGGCAGCTCTGGAACACGGCGGACACCACCGCCTCATAGGCGGGGCCGTCGGCGGCCTTCCGGAGGGGGCGGAGGTAGGGCTCGAAGCCATCGAAGAGGCAGCGGAGATACCGCCACAGCTCCTTCATGTGGTAGACGGCCTGCTTGGGACTTTGGAAACGGCGGCAGTAGCTGGTGTAGAGTTCGTCGTGAAAGGCCCGCAGCTCCTCCCGACCGGCAGGGGGACCGCCCTTCAGACGGCGGATGAGAGCCGGATCCGCCAGAAGACCCTGGCCCATCATAAAGGCCTCCACCTTTGGCCACCGCTCCTGAAGGCTGCGGCATTGGTCTGCCGTGGCGATGCCGCCGTTAAAGCACACCGGCAGAGTGCACTGGGGGAGAAAGCGGTCAAAGGCCTCCAGGCGGACGGGATTTTTGTAGTGGTCCTCCCGGACCCGGGGATGGATGGTGAGCCGGGCGATGGGGTAGCGGCAAAAGAGAGCGAGAAGGGGTCCAAACTCCTCCTCGGAGGTCATGCCCAGCCTGGTCTTCACCGATACGGCCACGGGGGCCTTCTCAAACACCTCGTCGAAAAACCGTGTGAGGCCCGCAAGGTCCGCCAGAAACCCGGCCCCCTTCCCCTTGGCGGTCACGGTGCCGGAGGGGCAGCCCAGGTTGAGGTTCACCTCGCTGTAGCCCATGGCCGCCAGTTCCCCGGCGGCCCAGAGGAAATCTCCGGCGTTTTTGGTGAGGATCTGGGGCACCACGGTGAGGTCCTGATTCTCCTCCGGCAGCACCTGCCTCAGCTCCCGGGGCGGGAAGACGTGGTGCTGGGTGGGGGAGAGGAAGGGGGTGAAGTACCGGTCCGCCCCGGGAAAGAAATGGTGGTGTGCCCGGCGGAACTCCGGGCCGGTGATCCCCTCCAGAGGGGCAAATTCATATTCCATGGCAAGCTCCTTCTCCCCTTGACGGCAGCGAAAAGGGGGCGGTATAATGGGGAAAAACGACAGGAAGGGAAGGATCCGTATGATCCAGTTGGAAGAAATTCAGGCCCAGGCAGCCCGGGCGGCAGAGATTCTGGTGGAGGCGGCGGCGCCTAAGCCGGGGCAGCTGTGCGTCATCGGCTGTTCCACCAGCGAGGTAGGGGGACAGATGATCGGCTCCGCCTCCAGCGAGGAGATTGCCGCCGCGTTGTGGGCGGGGATCACGCCGGTGCTGGAGCGGGCGGGGGTGTTCCTGGCGGTCCAGGGCTGCGAGCACATCAACCGCAGCCTCTGCGTCTCCCGCGCCTGTCTGGAGCGGTATGATCTTACGGAGGTGATGGTCCGTCCTTGGCTCCACGCCGGCGGCGCTTTTGCTACCCACGCCTTTGCCCACACGGAGGATGCCGTGATGGTGGAGGATCTGAAGGGCCTGGCCCATCTGGGCATGGACATCGGGGGGACCCTCATCGGCATGCACCTGCGGCCGGTGGTGGTGCCCGTCCACAGCCCCCTGCGGGAGATCGGCGCGGCCCGGGTGGTAATGGCCCGGACCCGGCCGAAGTTCGTGGGCGGTTCCCGGGCACGATACGAATAGAGCGGCGCAGCAGGACGCCCCTCCGGCGAAAAGCCGGGGGGGCGTTTTACTGTGCCTGAGCGGGGGAGGGTTCCATGTTTTCTGTAAACACAGCGATGGGATCCTCCTGGCACTTGGAGCGGTAGAGGGCCCGGTCGGCGTGGTTGAGAAGCTGCTGGGGAGTCATCCCCGGCTTGTAGAGGGCCAGACCGAAGCTGGCCTGAAGGGAGAGGGGGGAGAGAGTGGCGGACTGGGCCAGCTGCCGGTGGATCCGCCGGCAGATGACCGCCGCCTCCTCCGGCGTCTCCAGCCGGAAGAGGATGCAGAACTCGTCCCCGCCGTAGCGGAACACCGGGTGGGGGTCGGCCTCCCGCTGGGCTACCTCGGCAAATTCCCGGAGACAAATGTCCCCTCTGGGGTGGCCGTAGGTGTCGTTGAGCTGCTTGAAGTGGTCCAGATCCACCATGGCGAACACATGGCGCTGGCCGCTGCGGAGCATCTCGTTGAAGGACTCCCGCAGGGCGTTGCGGTTGTAGAGGCCGGTAAGACTGTCCCGCAGCAGTTCCGCTTTCAGCCGCTGCCGCTCCATCTCCTTTGAAGGATCACCAGGTTCTTCTGCCGCTGGAAGAAGATGATGGTGAGTCCCATGAGATAGAATCCCAGGAGGATGAGGAGGGAGAGAGCAAAGTTGACGGCGGTATCCTTTTCTGCCAGCACCGCTGCCTTGGAGGAGTCCCAGAAAATCAGCAGCTCACTGACGGCGAAGCCGGCTATGCCGCATAGAGCGGTGACGGTGGTGAGCAGATAGTCTCCATAGATGGTGGTGAGGAGCACCGCCGCCACGAAGAGCATGACCAAGGCGGGGAAAGCGCAGTGGATGGTGAACAGGGTAAAGCAGACAGCCAGGGTAGACAGGGAGAGCACATACTGCTTCCACCGGAAGGAGAGGCGAGGGGACTGCAAAAACAGAGCGGTGAGGAGCAGCAGAAGGAAATTGACGGCGATGGGTGCCAGGAGATACCGATAGACATATTCCTCCAGCCTGGCGGTGACCAGTTGGATCTAATTGAGGACAAAGCACATGACGATCTCCAGCAGGGTGGAGGCCAGGACCAGTCCTCCCAGGACCTTAAAATGGAGGGAGAGCCATTTCCTGGAAATTTTTTCATATTCTTCCCGTACCTGTTCCAGATAGGGCGTAGCATTCAGCGACATGAGAATGACCTGCTTTCCGTTGAAGTGCAGCTGGAATAAGAAAAGTGGAGTGAGGCTGCGTGCAGAAACAGAAGGCGCACACTACTTCTATGATACAGGATAATCCAGGAAAAGACAAGGGGAGAAAACGCCTGAAACGCTACCGTTTCAGCGCCTCCCGGACTATCCGCCACAGTTGGATGAAAAGGGTGGGCAGGATGGCCAGTCCCAGAGAGAGCCCGATCTCCGCCATGGTGAAGTCACTGACGGAGAAGAGGCCGTGCATGACAGGGACAAAGAGCACCAGGGCCATAAGAGCCATGCCGATGAGGAAGGCGGCCACACTGGCGGGATTGGAGAAGAGCCCCAGCCGGGGCAGAGAGGCGGAGCCCCGGCAGGTGAAGCCATGGAAGAGACGGGCCATGGTGAGGGTGGCGAAAGCCAGAGTCATGGCGAGGCCGTCCCCGCCGTGGCGCAGGCCGATCCAATAGGCGGCCATGGTGGCGGCGGCGATGAGGGCGCCGTAGCCCAGAATGGTGGACATCAGGTCCCGGTTGAGAATAGGCTCCTTGGGATCTCTGGGGGGACGGTTGAGAAGATCGCCTCCGGCGCGCTCCATGCCGATGGCGATGGCGGGCAGGGAGTCGGTGAGGAGGTTGATGAAAAGGAGGTGCACCGGGGCGAAGGGTACGGGGAGGCCCATCAGGGAGGTGAGCAGCACGCAGAGGATGGCCGCCATATTCCCCGACAGCAGGAAGCGGATGGCGTTTTTGATATTGGCGTAGACGCCCCGGCCGTTGACCACCGCCTTGACGATGGTGGCAAAGTTGTCGTCGGAGAGGATCATGGAGGCGGCATCCTTACTGACGGCGGTGCCGGTGATGCCCATGGCTACGCCGATGTCGGCGGCCTTCAGAGCAGGGGCGTCGTTGACGCCGTCACCGGTCATGGAGACGATCTTCCCCTTCCGCTGCCAGGCGGAGACGATGCGGATCTTGTGCTCCGGGGATACCCGGGCGTAGACGGACACCTGCTCCAGCCGCGCATCCAGCTCCTCCTCGGACAGCTCACTGAGTTCCGGGCCGCTGAGGGCCTCGTCCCCCTCCCGGAAAATGCCGATTTCCTTGGCGATGGCAGTGGCGGTGATCTTGTGATCCCCGGTAATCATAATCGTGCGGATGCCGCCCTTCTGAGCATCGGCCACCGCCTGGACAGCCTCGGGCCGGGGCGGGTCGATCATGGAGATCAGACCGATGAAGGTAAGATCCCGCTCATCCTCCAGGGTGAGGGGCCGGATGGAAGGGAGAGTGCGGCAGGCGAAGGCCAGCACCCGGAGGCCCCGGCGGCTCATGGCGTCATTTACCGCCTCGATCTCCCGGCGGCGTTCCTCCGTCAGGGGTACCTCTCCGTTCCGGGTCAGTACCCGGACGCAGCGGCGCAGCAGCACGTCCATGGCGCCCTTGGTGTAGAGCGTGGGGACTCCTTCAATGTCGTGGAGAGTGCTCATGAGCTTCCGGTCGGAGTCAAAGGCCAGCTCATAGAGACGAGGGTGCTGGCTGCGGTAGGCCACTTCGTCCACGGAGAAGTGATCCCCCAGCTGCACCATGGCCACCTCCGTGGGGTCGCCGATGGCGGCGCCGGTCTCCTCGTCGGTGGTGGCGTCGCTGTCCAAAAGGGCCGCCTTCAAAAGAAGACGCTGCGCGTCGTTGGCCAGATCCAGCTCCTTGCCGTCCCGCTCCTCCCCGTCGGCATAGACGGTCTGGAAGGTCATGCGGTTTTGGGTCAGAGTGCCGGTTTTGTCCGAGCAGATGACGGACACCGCCCCCAGACTCTCCACTGCCTTCAGGTCCTTGATGATGGCGTTCTGCTTGGCCATTTTCTGGGTGCCGAGGGCCAGCACGATGGTGACGATGGAGCTGAGGGCCTCGGGGATGGCGGCCACCGCCAAAGCCACGGCGAACATCAGGGCGTCCAGCACCCCCATATCCCGGTAGAGGGAGAGGCCGAAGACCAGAGCGCAGATGGCCATAATGGCGACGGCCAGCTTCTTGGAGAAATTGTCCAGGCTCTCCTGGAGGGGAGTCCTCCGCTGCTGGGTCTGGTTCATCAGGGAGGCCACCTTACCGATTTCCGTGTCCATCCCCGTGGCGGTGACCACTGCCACTGCCCGGCCGTAGGTTACCAGGGAGCCGGAAAACACCATGTTCTTCTGGTCGCCCAGAGCCACCTTTTCCGCCTCAATGACGTCGGCGGTCTTCTCCACCCCCTCGCTCTCACCGGTGAGGGAGCTCTCGTTGACCTTCAGGGAGAAGTTGTCCAGGATGCGGCCGTCGGCCACCACCATGTCTCCGGCCTCCAGCTCGATGAGGTCTCCGGGGACCACCTGGGCGGAGGGGATCTCCATCCGCTTGCCGCTCCGCAGCACCTTGGCGGTGGGGGCGGACATGGACTTGAGGCTCTCCAGGGACTTCTCAGCTTTTACATGCTGCACGGTGCCGAGAATGGCGTTGAGGATCAGCACGGCGAAGATGACGATGGTGCTCTCGGCGTTGTCGGAGAGGAGAGAGATGACGGCGGCAATCATCAAAATGATGACCAAAAGATCCTTGAACTGCTCCAGAAACACCTGGAGTACCGTCTTCTTCTTTCCCTCAGCCAGGGCATTGGGGCCCACAGACTCCAAACGGCGGGCGGCCTCCTTTTCCGATAGGCCGGCCCGGCTGCTGCCCACCGCCTCCAGAGCCTGCTCCGGCGAGCGGTTGAAATAGGTCTCTTTCATAGGTGACACTCCTTCTCACAAAATGGTGGCAAAAAAGCACATAAAAAAAGACTTTTGCGTATACGCTCCGACAGCGAATGCCAAAGCAGATACGCAAAAGTCTTGTACCCGAAAACAGGTCCGGTACCCGGCGCCAAGCCGCGCAAACGGCTGGGATTGTTGACGCGGGGTCAAAACTACTCCCTTTTGGTAAAGAGCATTATCATTATATCGGTTTTCAGCGGTTTGTCAAGAGGAAAATTGTAAAAACAAGAAAAAGAAGAGGTGAGGTCCCTTTTTTCAGAATCCCCAGGAAGGGGAGAAAATATGCGGCCAAATTTACACAGAGCGGAAAAAGTTTACCTACTCTTTTCCACCTTGCGCTTTCGGAGGTAACACGGCAGGGCGTACAATAGGCCCGTGCTCAAGAGAGATCAAAACAACAAACAGGAGGATGATTCCCAATGAAAAGAGTATGCTCTCTGCTTCTGGCGCTGATGCTGGCCCTGTCTCTGGCGGCCTGCGGCAGCACCACCAACAACGGCGCGGCCGATAACGGCGCTGCCAACAATACCACCAACAACACTACCAATGATACCGCTGACGGCGGCGCCGCCGCCGATACCCTCAGCGGCGTGGTGAACACCGACGGTTCCACCTCCATGGCCGACGTGATGGCTGTTCTGGAGGAGACCTTTGAGGGGGTCAACCCGGATGTGAACGTGAACTACTCCGGCACCGGCTCCGGCGCGGGCATTGAGGCCGTGCTGGCGGGCACCGTGGACATCGGTCTGAGCAGCCGGGCCCTGAAGGACGAGGAGAAGGCCGAGGGCGCCGTGGAGAACATTGTGGCTCTGGACGGCGTGGCCGTTGTGGTGAACCCCGATAACGGCGTGGAGGACCTGAGCGTGGAGCAGATCGCCCAGATCTTCACCGGTGAGATCACCAACTGGAAGGAGCTGGGCGGCGAGGACCTGGAGATCGCGGTCCTGGGCCGTGAGGACGGCTCCGGTACCCGCAGCGCCTTTGAGGAGATCGTGGGCGTGGAGAACTGCGTCTACAAGAACGAGTACGGCTCCACCGGCGACGTCATCGGCAACGTGGCCTCCAACCCCAACGCCATCGGTTATGCCTCCCTCTCCGCTGTGGATGACACCGTGAAGGCCGTGAAGGTGAACGGTGTGGCTCCCTCTGAGGAGACCGTCAAGGACGGCACCTATGAGATCCAGCGTCCCTTCGTCATGGTCACCAAGGAGGGCGTGGAGCTGTCCGAGGCTGCCCAGGCTTTCCTGGACTACGCCATGAGCGATGAGGTGGCTGAGTACATCGCCGCCGCCGGCGCTGTGGCTCCCTGAAGCACATACTCCTCTCTCTGACTGTGAGGCACGTCCGGATCCGGCCGTGTCTCACAGCCGCAAACGGAAGGCAGCGGCAGGGGTCGTCCCAAAGGCCGCTGAAACGAGAAGAAAGGCTGAACTGCTATGAAAGAAGCGACGACAACTGCCTCTGCCTCCGCCTGGGGGCACAGCAAGGCCACTGTGGTCCCCGCTCCCCGGCCAAACCGTGCCGGAAGGAAAGCCGCGGAGTGGGTGATGCAGGTTTTGTTTTTGGTCTGCGGCCTTATCGCCGTGGCCTTCGTTTTGCTCATCACCGTGTACCTTATCCTCTCCGGCATCCCCGCCATCCGGGAGGTAGGGCTTATCGACTTTCTCTTCGGAGAGACCTGGTCGGCCAAGAATAACCAGTTTGGCATCCTGGCCATGATCCTCACCTCCATCTACGGCACCGCCGGCGCCATCGTCATCGGCGTGCCCATCGGCTTTTTCACCGCCGTGTTCCTGGCCAAGGTGGCGCCTCCCAAGGTGGCTGCCGTCATCCGCCCCATGGTGAACCTGCTGGCCGGCATTCCCTCTGTGGTCTACGGCCTGGTGGGCATGATCGTGCTGGTGCCCTGGATCCGCGTCACCTTTGACCTCTCCGCCGGCGACAGCCTTCTTGCCGCCATCATCGTGCTGGCGGTGATGATCCTGCCCTCCATCATCTCCGTGTCCGAGACCGCCCTCCAGGCGGTGCCCAAGGAGTACGAGGAGGGAAGCCTGGCCCTGGGGGCCACGGAGTTGGAGACCTATTTCCGCATCAGCGTCCCCGCCGCCAAGAGCGGCATCGCCGCAGCGGTGGTGCTGGGCATCGGCCGTGCCATCGGCGAGGCCATGGCCATCATCATGGTGGCCGGAAACGTGGCCAATATGCCCTCCCTCTTCTCCAGCGTCCGCTTCCTCACCACCGGCATCGCCATCGAGATGAACTACGCCGAGGTGGGAAGCCTCCAGCGCAACGCCCTCTACTCCATCGGCCTTGTGCTGTTCCTCTTCATCATGCTCATCAACGTCCTGCTCAACGTGGTGCTGAAGCGGGAAAAGGAGGATTAAGATGAACCAGACCCTTTCTCCCTCCCGCCGGGCCTACGACCTGGGAGCCCGGACCCTTCTCTACCTCAGCGCTGCCCTCACCTGCGGCCTTCTGGTGTGCCTCATCGGCTACATCTGTTTCAGGGGGATCCCCGGCATCAGCTGGAGCTTTCTCACCACTGCCGCCAGCGTGCTGCGGGGCACTGTGGGCATTTTCCCTGCCATCGTCAACACCCTCTATGTCATCGTGGTCTCCCTGGTGGTGGCCCTGCCTCTGGGCGTAGGCGCCGCCATCTACCTCACCGAGTATGCCAGCAACCGCAGACTGGTGGAGGTCATCGAGTTTGCCACCGAGACCCTGGCGGGCATCCCGTCTATCATCTATGCCCTGGTGGGCAACGTGATCTTCTGTGTGTCCCTCAGACTGGAGAAGACCCTCATCGCCGGTTCCCTGACCCTGGTGATTATGGTGCTGCCCACCATCATCCGCACCACCCAGGAGAGCCTGAAGACTGTCCCCCAGTCCTACCGGGAGGGCTCTCTGGGCCTTGGCAGCGGTAAGTGGCACATGATCCGCACCGTGGTGCTGCCCAGCAGCATTGACGGCATCGTCACCGGCTGCATCCTGGCGGTGGGCCGCATCGTGGGCGAGAGCGCCATTTTGATGTACACCGTCAGCATGTCCACCGGTATGCAGGATTTCTCTACCATTGAAAACTTCATGAAGAGCTCCGGCGCCACCCTCACCGTGGCTCTCTATGTCTACGCCAAGGAGAACGCGGAATTTGCCGTGGCCTTCTCCATCGCCACCATTCTGCTGGCGCTGACGATCCTGATCAACCTGACCGCCAGCCTGGCAGGCAAGAAACTGAAACGGTAAAAGGAGAACCAACATGGAAGAACCCACCATTTTAAAAGCGGAGGGGCTGGATCTCTTCTATGGGGAGCATCAGGCGCTGAAATCTATCTCCATGGACATTCCCGAACACGAGATCACCGCCCTTATCGGTCCCTCCGGCTGCGGAAAGTCCACCTTCCTCAAGACCATCAACCGCATGAACGACCTGGTGCCCGGGGTGACCATCAAGGGAAAGATGACCTACCACGGCCAGGATATCTACAGCCCCAGCCTGGATGTGACGTGGCTGCGCAAGCGCATCGGCATGGTGTTCCAGAAGCCCAACCCCTTCCCCATGTCCATCTATGACAACGTGGCCTACGGCCCCCGGACCCACGGCGTCCGCAGCAAGAAGAAGCTGGATGAGATCGTGGAGCAGTCCCTCCGCTCCGCCGCCATCTGGGACGAGGTGAAGGATCGGCTGAAGAAGTCCGCCCTTAGCCTCTCCGGCGGCCAGCAGCAGCGGCTGTGCATCGCCCGGGCCCTGGCGGTGGAGCCGGATGTGCTGCTGATGGACGAGGCCACCAGTGCCCTGGACCCCATCTCCACCTCCAAGATCGAGGACCTGTCCGCGGAGCTGAAAAAGAACTACACCATCGTCATGGTGACCCACAACATGCAGCAGGCGGCCCGCATCGCGGACAAGACGGCCTTCTTCCTTCTGGGAGAGCTGGTGGAGTTCAATGACACGGTGCAGATGTTCTCCAAGCCCCGGGACAAGCGGACCGAGGATTACATCACAGGGAGGTTTGGCTGATGCGCAATCATTTTGACCGGCAGCTGGACAGGCTGCATATCGAGCTGACCACCATGGGCGGCCTCTGTGAGCAGGCCATTGCCGTGGTAGCCAAAGCCATGCTGGACCGGGACGCCAGCCTCCTGCCCCAGGCCTACGTCATCGAGCATAAGATCGACCGCTCCGAGCGGGAGATCGAGGGCATGTGCATGAATCTGCTGCTGTGCCAGCAGCCGGTGGCGGGGGACCTGCGCACCGTGTCCACCGCCATGCGGGTCATTGCCGACATGGAGCGCATCGGCGACCAGGCCGCCGACATCGCGGAGATCCTCACCTACTCCGGCGGCGACGGCATGGACTGCGCCAGCCACATCGGCGACATGGCCCGCTCGGTGATCAAGATGGTCACCGACAGCGTGGAGGCCTTCGTCCGGGGAGACCTGGAGATGGCCAAGGCCACCATTCTCTACGACGACGTGGTGGACGGCCTCTTCGACAAGGTAAAGTCGGAGCTTACCGCCGCCATTGCCCGGGACCCCAGCCAGGGGGGCCGGTGCCTGGACTTTTTGATGATCGCCAAGTATATGGAGCGCATCGGCGACCACGCGGTGAACGTGGCGGAGTGGGTCTGCTACGCCCTCACCGGGCTCCACCCCAAAAACGTCAGCGACTGACCAAAAGACTTTTCCCACGCCCCGGCCTTCCTCATCCCCTGGAGGCCGGGGCTTTTGCCTTTTGGGACAAAGTGTGGTATACTGACGCTACATGACGATTGCGAAGGGGAGAGACCATGAAGAAGCTGGTGGTGGGGATTCTGGCCCATGTAGACGCGGGAAAGACCACCTTGTCGGAGGCGCTGCTGTACACCGCCGGGGCGGTGCGGAAGCTGGGGCGGGTGGATCACCGGGACGCCTTTTTAGATACCGACGCCCTGGAGCGGGAGCGGGGCATCACCATTCTCGCCAAGCAGGCGGAATTTACCTGGGAGCAGATGGAGGTGACCCTCCTGGATACCCCAGGCCACGTGGACTTCTCCGCGGAGATGGAGCGGACCCTCCAGGTGCTGGACTGCGCCATTCTGGTCATCAGCGGCACCGACGGCGTCCAGGGCCACACCGCCACCCTCTGGCGGCTGCTGGAGCGCTACGGCGTGCCCACCTTCCTCTTTGTCAACAAGATGGACCTGAGCGGGGCGGACCAGGGGGCGATTCTGGAGCAGCTGCGCCGCCGTCTCCATGAAAACTGCGTGGATTTTACCGTCCAGGATGAGACCTGGGCGGAGAGCGTGGCCATGGCCGACGAGGGACTTTTGGAGGCCTATCTTGCCGGGGAGCCTCTCAAGGAGGAGACGATGGCCCAGTGCGTGGGGGAGCGGAAGCTGTTCCCCTGCCTCTTTGGCTCCGCCCTGCGGCTGGACGGAGTGGGGGAGCTGCTGGATCTTCTCTTCCGGTTCGGCCCCACGCCCCGGTATGGGGAGCAGTTTGCCGCCAGAGTGTTCAAGATCGCCCGGGAGGGCGGGGAGCGGCTGACTTATCTGAAGGTCACCGGCGGCGCCCTCAAGGTGAAGGATACCGTCAGCGGGGAGGACTGGCAGGAGAAGGTGAACCAGATCCGTCTCTACTCCGGGGCCAAGTTCCGCCAGGCGGACAGGGCGGAGGCGGGGACAGTCTGCGCTGTCACCGGCCTCACCCGCACCTGGCCCGGCCAGGGCCTGGGAGCGGAGGCGGAGGGAGAGACGCCGGTGCTGGAGCCGGTGATGACCTACCGCCTGCTTCTCCCGGAGGGCTGCGACTGCCATACCTTTTTGGGGAAGCTCCGGCAGCTGGAAGAGGAGGACCCCCAGCTGCGCATCG
This sequence comes from uncultured Oscillospiraceae bacterium, assembly GCA_944386955.1. Taxonomy (GTDB): domain Bacteria; phylum Bacillota; class Clostridia; order Oscillospirales; family Oscillospiraceae; genus CAJFPI01. The sequence goes on along the minus strand of CALXDB010000033.1, from coordinate 2,608 downwards.
TCTGGAATGAGGCACTGGGGGAGATCCATGTGCGCCTTATGGGAGAGGTGCAGCAGGAGGTGCTCCGCCGCCGCATTGCCGACCGTTTCGGCGTGCCGGTGGACTTTGACCAGGGGAGCATCCTCTACAAGGAGACCATTGCCGCCCCGGTGGTGGGCATCGGCCACTTCGAGCCCCTCCGCCACTATGCGGAGGTCCACCTCCTCCTGGAGCCGGGGGAGCGGGGCAGCGGCCTGCGCTTCGCCTCCGCCGTGGGGGCCGACGACCTGGATCTCAACTGGCAGCGGCTGATTTTGACCCACCTGGGGGAGAAGGTGCCGGTGGGGGTCCTCACCGGCTCTCCGGTGACGGACATGAAGATCACCATTCTGGCGGGGCGGGGCCACCTCAAGCACACCGAGGGGGGCGACTTCCGTCAGGCCACCTACCGGGCGGTGCGCCAGGGGCTCCGTCAGGCGGAGAGTATCCTGCTGGAGCCCTGGTACGCCTTCCGCCTGGAGGTGCCCCGGGAGAACCTGGGCCGGGCCATGGCGGATATCCAGAAGATGGGCGGAACCTTCGCCGAGGAGGAGGACGCCGGGGATCTGGCGGCTCTCACCGGACAGGTCCCGGCGGCGGCCATGGGGGGCTACTGGCAGGAGGTGGCGGCCTACACCAGAGGCTGCGGCCAGCTCAGCTGTGCCTTTGACGGCTACCACCCCTGCGCCGATCCCCAGGCGGTCATCGACGCCATTGGCTACGACTGTGACCGGGATGTGGAAAACACGGCGGACTCGGTATTCTGCGAGCACGGGGCCGGGGTGGTGGTCCCCTGGGACCAGGTGCTGGCCAGAGCCCACGTGGTCAGCGGCTACCGCCTCCGTTCGGCGGAGGAGGAGCGGCCCCGGCGGTTCGTCTCCGGCGGCGCAGGCAGCGCGGCGGGGGACAAGGAGCTGGAGGAGATTTTCGTCCGCACCTACGGTCCCATCAAAAACCGGGGCATGGACGCCCTGCGCCAGAGCCGCAGGACTCCGGGGCCCTCTCTCCCCAACCGGGAGCAGCCCGCCTACGTCCAGAAGGGGGACTGGCTGCTGGTGGACGGCTACAACATCATCTTCGCCTGGGAGGACTTGAATCGTCTGGCCAAGGAGAGCCTGGACGACGCCCGGGAGGCCCTGCTCAATGCCCTTTGCAACTACCGGGGGGTGAGGGACTGCCACGTCACCGTGGTGTTTGACGCCTACATGGTCCCCGGCGGCACCGGAAACGAGGAGCGCCGGGGGGATCTGGAGGTGGTGTACACCAAGGAGGGGGAGACGGCGGATATGTATATCGAGAGGGTCTCCTATGAGCTGGCCCGGAAGTACCGGGTGAAGGTGGCCACCTCCGACGGACTGGAGCAGATCATGATCTTAGGCCACGGAGCCCAGCGGGTGTCCGCCGGGGATCTCCGGTGGGAGCTGGAAGAGGTGAACGCCCAGATTCAGGCCTTCCTGCGGGAGCAGCAGTCCCGTTGAAAAATTCGCCGGAAAACGGCAGATACTGCCCATAGAAATTTATGAAGAAAGAAGGAAATCCCCATGCCTACTCTTGACCAGATCCGGGCCTGCTTCTCCGGTGACCGCTTTGCCACCGAGGCTGCCGGCGTTATCATCGACGTGGCCCAGCCCGGCTATGCCGTCTGCTCCATGCCGATCCGCCCCATTCATCTCAACGCCAACTCCGTCCCCATGGGGGGCGCTGTCTTTACCCTGGCGGACTTCACCTTCGCCGTGGCGTCCAACGGCCACAGCGCTCGCATCACCGTCACCCAGCAGGTCTCTGCCACCTTCCTCGCCCCTGCCCGGGGCAAGACCCTCACCGCAGAGGCCAAGTGCCTGAAGGCCGGACGAGCCACCTGCCTTTACACGGTGGATGTTACCGATGATCTCGGTACCCAGGTGGCCCATCTCACCGTCAACGGATTCACCATGGATCCCAAGCCCAAGCAGGAGACCTGAGATGCCGGGAAAATTTTTCTTGCCTCCCCTCTTGACTTTAGCGATTAAAAGTGATAGAGTGTACTCCGTTGATACCAAAACGCGATGACGGAGCCAAGTAGGCCCGGACCATCCCCTTCAGAGACCTGCCGGCAGGTGCGAGGCAGGAGGGGAAGCCGACGCCCAATACCCTCCTGAGCGGCCTGCCCAACCGGGAGCGTCTCTCCCGCAGTAAGCAGCGACGGGTGCGCCCGATACCGCGCAGGGGGCCTGTTGGGGCTCCATGAGGCCGCTTTCGGCGGTAAATTGAGGTGGTACCACGGGATTTTCTCGTCCTCTGCTTTGGCAGAGGACGATTTTTTTGCATTTTGAGAAGAAAAGGAGAGCAGATCATGGTCATTACGGATTTTCTGGAACGAAACGCACGGCTTTACCGGGATGAGATCGCCCTGGTGGAGATCAACCCCTCCGAGGAGCGGGACAGCGCCGTCACCTGGCGGGAGTTCAGCCTCATCGAGCGCAACCGGCCCGACGAGCCCTATCGCCGGGAGATGACCTGGAGCCACTTTGACAAAAAAGCCAACCGCTTCGCCAACCTCCTCCTCAGCCGGGGCATCCAGCGGGGAGCCAAGGTGGGGATCCTTTTGATG
>CALXDB010000032.1 GCA_944386955.1 uncultured Oscillospiraceae bacterium | reverse complement strand
AGCTACTATAGACGCGCTTAACTTCTGCTATTTGCTCGTCGGTCAGAACCGTCTTCTTCTTTTTCTTGCCCTTGTCGATGACAATTTCCTCAACGTTGCCGTCCCACCGGCGCAAATCCATAAAGAGCACTTCACCGCTGCGGTCACGAACCTGTCTGCCGTTCACGGTTCCAGCCTTTTTGTTCATGTTTACAATCCAGAGGGTTACGGAAATATCGGTGGAATAGAACATATCGCGCGGAAGAACGATAATTGCTTCCACTTTATCATTCTGAAGCAGTCGTTTCCGGTTCTCATATTCATCGGGATCATTTAATGCTCCGTTAGCCAGCAGGAAACCTGCAATACCGTGGTTTACATCCAGCTTGGAAATCATGTGAAGAATCCAGGCATAGTTGGCATTGGAAGTGCGGGGAACTGTGTAGCCATGCCAACGCGGATCATCCGTCAGCTCGTCTTCGCCACGCCAGCCTTTGAGGTTAAAAGGCGGGTTTGCCATGATGTAATCGAACTTTCGATCTTTGTGAAGGTCATTTGTGAACGTCGAATCGTTCTTTTCTCCCAGGTTATGAGAGATACCGCGAATAGCCAGGTTCATTTTGCAGAGTCGCCATGTATCCGGGTTGCTTTCCTGACCAATGACAGAAATATTTGCTCTGTTGCCTTGATGACGTTCCACAAATTTATGCGATTGCACGAACATGCCTCCAGAACCACAGCAGGGATCATAAACCGTCCCGCTGAACGGTTCAATCATTTCTGCAATCAGCTTCACCACGCAGGCCGGTGTATAAAACTCGCCATCTTCTTTGGTTCCACTTGCCGCATACACCTGCAGAAAATACTCATATACGCGGCCAATCAAGTCTTCTTCATGAAAGCGAGATTCGGAAATTTTATTTACTTCATCGATCAGTGCCTTGATTTTCTCCTTAGGTGCGCCCAGGGTGGCATAAAGATTCTGTGCGAGAGCGCCTTTCAGCGAAGGATTATCTACCTCAATATCAGACATCGCCTGATCCAGGATCACAGCAATTTCATTTGATCCCGCATTTTTGACGATGTAAGACCAACGTGCAGTCTCCTTTAAATAGAACACGTTCACCGCATTGTAAAATGAATGCTTCTCCAAAAACACGGGAATATCACCGTACTGTTCTTTGATTTCTGCACGGCGCTTTTCAAATTTATCTCCGGCAAACTTCAGGAATGCCAGACCAATGACGGCATCTCGATTCTTTTCCGTACTGCCAACACCACGCAAGGCCACGCGGCAGTTCCATAGAACTGTTTCCAAAGTTACCTCTTTATCTTTTTTAGTGGCCTTAGCCATAGTTTAATACCTCATTTCAACTTATTATAACAATCCAGTATAATTGTACCCTAGATAAGCGCGACCGTCAACAAAGGGAATCAATCGCAAACAATTCTAAAATCATACCATTTCACTAGTAATACCGGCTTGAATTAAAGACCGACCGCCATCATAGCAGTTGGTCTTTAATTAAGAAGTGGTCCCTATTCAAGCATTTGAAAATGCTTCAGTGCATCCATAATCGCCGCTTCCTTTTCCGGCGGACACTGCGGCACTTTTGTATCTTCCTTCTTTGAAAGGTTATAGTTCTGTCCCACATCCAGCCCGCACTTCCGTTTGACCTGGGAGATATACAGGCTGGACACTTTCAAGCCATACTTCTCCAGCACATACGCTTTGATCTCGTCATAGGTAGCCTTGCTCTCCGCCGCAGTCAAATCCAGCTCATCCAGATTCAACTCCACCTCGATATGCTGCTTGGCATTAAGTTTGGACAAAAGTACTACCGTCTCGACGTGGGCGGTGCGGGGGAACATGTCCACCGCGGCGGCCCGGACCGCTCGGTACCCCAGGGCGGCGAACCGCTTCACGTCCCGGCCCAGGGTGGCAGGGTCGCAGGAGACGTACACCACCCGACTGGGCCCCATGGCGGCCACGGTCTCCACCACGTCCTCCGCCAGGCCCTTCCGGGGCGGGTCCACTACTACCACGTCCGGCTTCAGGCCCTCCCCAGCAAGCTTTGCCGCCACCGCCGAGGCGTCCCCGCAGAAAAATTCCGCGTTCTCAACGCCGTTGCGCGCCGCGTTCTCCCGGGCGTCCTCGATGGCCTCCGGCACGATCTCCGCCCCCATGACCCGCCGGGCCTTTTTGGCCAGACACAGGGTGATGGTGCCGGTGCCGCAGTAGAGGTCCAGGGCCAGCTCCTCCCCGGTGAGCCCGGCATATTCCAGAGCCTTGGCATACAGCCGCTCCGCCTGGGGGCGGTTCACCTGGTAGAAGGAGGGCACCGACAGCTTGAAGGTGAGGCCGCAGAGGGTATCCTCCAGGGTGTCCCGGCCCCAGAGGGTCCGGTACCTGTCCCCTAAGACCACGTTGGTGTCCCGGGTGTTGGTATTGAGCACCAGCCCCACAAGCCCCGGACAGGCGGCGCGGAGAGCCTCCGCCAGCCCCGCCTCGTCGGGGAGCTTTTTCCCGTTGACCACCAGACACACCAGGTTCTCCCCCGCCCGGTTCACCCGGACGTAGATGTGGCGAAGCAGCCCCTTCCCCGTCCCCTCATCGTAGGGGAGAACGCCCCGGGATTTGGCCCAGGCGGCCACCGCCGCCGCCGCCGCGTTGGCCTGGGGGGTCTGGATGCGGCAGTCCGGGGCGGGGATCACCTGGTGGCTCCGGGCACGGTAAAAGCCGGGGACGCCGTCGGGCCCGATGGGGAACTGGCTCTTGTTCCGGTACCCCTCCGTGGTCTCGCAGCCCAAAATCTCCTCCAGGCCGATCTCCGCGCCCCCCAGGCGGCGGAGGGCGTCCTCCACCTTCCGCCCCTTCATCCACAGCTCCTCCTCGTAGGTGAGGTGGCGCAGCTGGCAGCCGCCGCAGGCGGGATAGCGGGGGCAGTCCGGCTCCATCCGCCCCTGGGCGGGGATCAGAACCTCCTCCACCCGGGCAAAGGCGGCGTTTTTCAGCACCTTCAGGAGCTGAACGGTGCAGGTCTCTCCCCGGACGGCCCCGTGGACGAAGACCACCTGGCCCTCGATGCGGGCCACGCCCAGGCCCTCGGAGGAGTAGCCCTCGATCTCCACGGTGTGACGCTGGTTTTTCTGTAAATTCGGCATGGTGTTCCCTCCGGTCGAAAAAGGGCGCGGGAGAGAGCGGATCTCCCCCGCGCCGCCTTCTTGGACGTGTTATTTCTCCCACTTGTCGATGAGCTGCTTGATCTGGTCGGCAAAGTTGCCCAGATCCCGGTTGGTCCGGCCCTTGCTGCGGGCGATGACCTCCTGGAGCAGCTTGCCCATGGCCACCAGCCGCTGGTAGGCCGCCGCCACCTTGCCGCTGGGGGTCTCGCGCTTCCGCTCGGGCAGATAGCCCAGCTTCACCACCTCGCCGGCGATGAGGTCCACCTCCTCGGTATACTGGGGCGCGTGAGCGGAGATGCCCAGCTTCTGGAGGCTCTCTGCAAAGTAAGGGACCACATCCCGGTCGCCGTGGACTACGAAGATGTGCTGGGGATTGTCGAAGGCCTGGGCCCACTGGAGGAGATGGTCCCGGTCGGCGTGGCTGGAGAGGCCCTTGAAGTTGACGATCTCCGCCCGGACGGCGATCTCCTCACCGAAGAGCTTCACCGACACCGCCCCCTCCAGAAGGGTGCGGCCCAAAGAGCCGATGGCCTGGAAGCCCACAAAGACGATGGTGGACTCCTCCCGCCAGAGATTATACTTCAGATGGTGGCGGATACGGCCCGCATCGCACATGCCGGAAGCGGAGATGATGACCTTGGGGGTCTTGTCGGTGTTCAGCATCTTGGACTCCTCCAGGGACTCCGTCAGCCGGAGGTCCGGGAAGGTGAACATCTCCTGGTGGCTGCGGACCAGCTCCAGCGCTTCCTCGTCCAGGTAGCCCCGCAGGTCCCCGGCGAAGATATTGGTGGCCTTCCCCGCCAGGGGGCTGTCCACATACACCGGGAAGTTGGGGACGGATTTCACCAGCCCCTCCTGCTTCATCCGCCGGATAAAGTACAAGATCTCCTGGGTACGGCCCACGGCGAAGGCGGGGATCACCACATTGCCTCCCCGGCGGAGAGTCCGGTCAATGACGTCCGCCAGCTCCGAAGTGTAGGACCAGACCTCGGTATGGTTGCGGTCGCCGTAAGTGCTCTCCATCACCACATAGTCCGCCTTGTGCAGAAGGATGGGGTCCCGGATGATGGGCTGGTCGATGTTGCCGATATCACCGGAGAAGACGATGGTGCGGTGCTCCCCGTTCTCCTCCGCCTCGATGGTAATGGAGGCAGAGCCCAGCAGGTGGCCCGCGTCGGTGAAGGTGGCGGTGACCCCCTCCCACAGGGAGATGGTCTCATCATACTCGCAGGTGTCGATGTAGGCCATGGTCGCCATGGCGTCGGCCATGGTATAAATAGGCTCCACCGCCGGGCGGCCCGCTCGCTGGTTCTTTCGGTTCTGATACTCCGCGTCGGACTCCTGGATGTGGGCGGAGTCGGCCAGCATGATCTCCAGAAGCTGGGCGGTGAGGCGGGTTGTCAGGATGCGGCCCCGGAAGCCCTGCCGCACCAGCATGGGAATCCGGCCGCTGTGGTCGATGTGGGCGTGGGTGACCAGCACATAGTCGATGGTATTGGGCGCGAAGGGCAGTTCCCCGTTGTCGATCTCATCGCGGCCCTGCTGGAGGCCGCAGTCCACCAGGAGCCGCTTGCCGTTTACCTCCAGGCAGTGGCAGCTGCCGGTGACACAATGATCCGCGCCAAAAAAGCTCAGTTTCATCTGCCGTACCTCCTCGGATATTCTTGGATATAGTGTAACACATCCCTATCGGATTTGCAATGCAGCCCTTTCCCCTGTTCCCTCTTTTCAAGCAGGGATTTTTGATGTATACTGGTTTCAAAGAAAAGGAGGGATCTCTATGACGCCTGTGGTATGCGGCGACTGCAAAAAGCGATATGACTACGAGGTAGACGACTTCTGCCCACGCTGCGGCGCTTACAACCGGCCTGACCAGCGCAGCACCGCCCGGCGGGTGGACGGCGTCAATGAGACCGGCCACGCCGGCTCTTTCGTCCACAGCGAGGTCCATCACGAAAAGGAGGTCCGCCGCCGCTTCGGTCTGGACCGCCCCAAGTCCGCTCCGCCCCGCCAGGCTGCGTCAGTCCGCCAGTCCCCGCCGGTCCGCCAGTCCCCGCCGGCCGGTCAGCCCCAGTTCCCCCGGTCCGGCCAGAGCTTCCAGCAAAACCGGCAGCCCCAGCGGAAAAACACCTCCGCCGGCGCCGTCATCGGCGTGTTCATCTGGATCATCGTCATGCTCCAGTTCCTCCGCTTCTGCGCCTATATGTGATCGAAAAAGACCGTCCGGACGTCATAAGACATCCGGGCGGTCCTCTGCGTATAAGGGGCGCGGCGGAGTGGCACACTATGGAGCGGTGATGCGATGAAAAAGCAATGGTTTGCGCTGCTGTGTGCCGCCGTCCTGCTGTGGGTACTCTGCCAGCCCCAGGCGGCCTACCCCGCCGCCGGGACCATAGATCCCCCCTGCGTAGCCCTGACCTTTGACGACGGCCCCCGGGCGGACACCACCGGGCGGCTGCTGGACGGCCTGGCGGCCCGTGGGGCCAGGGCCACCTTCTTTGTCATCGGGGAACAGATCCCCGGCAACGAGGAGCTGCTTCTGCGGATGGCGGCAGAGGGCCACCAGGTGGGCTCCCACACCTACTCCCACGTCCGGCTTCAGGGGGCGGCGGAATCCACGGTGATCGAGGAGATCACCAAGACGGATGTGCTGTTGACGGAGCTTTTGGGAGAGGGGGACTACTGGCTGCGCCCCCCTTACGGCCTGGTGGACGACCAGACCTACCGCCTGGCGGAAACCCCCATGATCTACTGGAGCCTGGATCCGGAGGACTGGAAGCTGCTGGATACCGATAAGGTGGTGGAGCGGATCCTGGGAGAGGTGGAGGACGGAGACATCATCCTCCTCCATGACTTTTATCCCACCAGTGTAGAGGCGGCCCTCCGGGTAGTGGACACCCTCCAGGCGGAAGGATACCAGTTTCTCACAGTGGCGGAGCTCTTCTGCCGCTTCGGCACCGACCCTCAACCAGGGGTGCTCTACGCCGACGCCGTCCACCCCCGCGGGTGGTGACGGTCCGGAGCCAAAACAGCCGAAAAGAAACGCCGAAGAACGGAGTTCTTGGGCGTCTCTGTCTCTCCAATGGAGTCCATCTTCTCCGGCGGCATGTGCGTAGGGAAAAAGTACCTGGTAGCCTGCAAGCGCAGGCTGTATCTCTGTCAAAACGGCACCTTGCTCCCCTTCGGCAGACTGAGGCCCCCTTTCCTGACAGGAAAGGGGGCCTGTTTTATATGATTGCCCTCAATAGGCCAGCTGATCGGCGGACCAGTCCGCCAGCACCTGACTGTAGTAGGCGCACTGCGCCTTGGCCAAGGAGACCTCCAAGTTGACATAATTCCCGCATTCGGCGGCGCTCTTGCCGGGCATCTCGCCTGCGTAGGCCGCCCCCTGGGCGAAGACAGTCTTCACCAGCTCCACAGCCTGCTGGTCGGTGAGCTGCCGGCTGTCCAGCAGGACATAGAACCCGGTCTGACAGCCCATGGGGCCGAAGTAGATCACCGCGTCCTTCTGGGGGGAGTTGCGGAGAAGCGTGGCGATGATGTGCTCCACGGAGTGCATCTCCGCGTTGGTGAGGAGGTCCCCGGTGTTGGGTACCTTAAACCGTAGGTCATAGGTGGAAATATCCCCGTCCCGGCGGGACAGGTACATCCCCGGCTTCAGCCGGGTGTGGTCCACCTGAAAGCTGGCGATCCGTTCCATCCTTACACGCTCTCCTTTCCGTCCCGGAGCATCCGGGCCACCGGCAGCACCACGGTGTTGAGATGGGCCATGGCCTCGCCGAAGTTGAAGTATTCCTGGGGGCTGTTCTCACTGCACAGCCGGTCGGACACCGACTTGAGTGCGGAGAAGGCCACGCCGTTTCTCATGCACACCTGGGCGATGGCCCCGCCCTCCATCTCGCACAGCACCGGGTCGAAGGTCCGGGCGATCCAGTCCGCCCGCTCCCCCTTCACCATAAAGGCGTCGCCGGTGGCCACGGTACCGGTTTGATAGGAGACCCCCAGGGCGTCCAGGCACCGGCAGACAGGCTGGAGGGCGGTGGGAAATCGGATGGTGTTCACTGTGGATACCAGACCCACCGGATCTCCGATGGCGGAGGTGTCCACATCGTGCTGGAGGAAGGCGTCGGCGGCCACGATGGTGCCGATGGGCAGGTCCCGGAAGCTGCCCGCCACCCCGGCGTTCAGCACCCAGTCGGGGCGGTAGCGGTCCAGAAACAGCTGGGCTGCCATGGCGGCGTTCACCTTGCCGATGCCCCCGGCGCAGGCGATGATCCCCGGCTCGATCTCGTAAAAGGAGACGCCGCTCACCGTCTCCAGGGGTTTTTCGCCGGTCTGAGCCAACAGGCTCGCCAGCTCCGCGTCCATGGCGTAGGCCAATCCAATGGTCATAGGGGAGATCCCTCTCTTTCTTTCGATCAACGAAACGCCGCCGTCCTCCGGCGGGTCTGTGGATACTATAGCACACTCCTCCGCCACACGCAAAGGAAAAATTCCCATTCCTCCCCTCCTCCGCCCCACCCGCTGCCTCTTTTTTACAATTGTGTTACGTTACATAACACCCCCTTCCATCCCCCGTGAGGATGTGATATAATGCCTTTGGTTTTTGTAGAAAACGGTCGGAAAAAGGAAGGAATTCCCAAACCCTGCCTCTGCGAGGCCGAGTCTTCGGAAAGAGAGTGTACCCATGAAGAAACTGTGTTCCCTGTTCCTGTGCGCCCTTCTGGTGCTGCAGCTGCTGCCCGCCGGGACCCTGGCGGCGTCGGAGATGACCACCAGCGACCAGGGGGTAGCCTTTATCGCCGAATTTGAAGGCTACCGCCAGTACGCCTATAGCGACGGCGGCAAATGGTATATCGGCTATGGTACCGCCTGCGGCCAAAACGACTACCCGGACGGCGTCTCTGAGGCGGAGGCCCTGGGCCTGCTCCAGGAAGAGCTGGCGGAGAAGGAGGTCGAGGTCAACGAATTTCTGACCAAGTACGGCATTACCCTGGCCCAGCATCAATTCGACGCCCTTATGAGCCTCACCTATAACCTGGGCACCGGCTGGCTGAACCCCTCCTACCGCCTGGGGGCCTATCTCATCGACGGCTGGGACACCCATACCACCGACGAGATGGTCAACGCCATCGCCACCTGGTGCCATGTAGGCACAGAACCCCAGGAGGCCCTGGCCCAGCGGCGGCTGACAGAGGCCTACCTCTTCCTCTACGGGGAGTATGAGAACAACGGGGCGCAATCTTATGTATACCTCCACTTTATCCCCGGCGCCGGGGCGGAGGTACCCCACAGCACCCTGTTCTACCCCATTAACCACGCCTACGGCTCCCTGCCGGTGCCCACCGGCGGCAGCCAGACCTTCCAGGGGTGGTACACCGCCGGGGGGACCCTGCTGACGGCGGACGACGTGGCCGTGAGCAACACCGACGTCACCGCCCGCTGGGGAACGCCCCCCTCCGGCGGAGACGGCACCGTATCTGTCAGCTGGACCAACCCCTACAGTGATGTGAAGGAGAGCGACTGGTTTTACGCCTATGTGAAAAATCTGTCCCTCACTGGAGCAGTGGAGGGTTATCCCGACGGCACCTTCAAGCCCACCCGACAGATCACCGTGGGCGAGGCGCTGAAGATGGTGCTGTTGGCCGCCGGGGAGACGGAGCAGGCCATGACCGACAAGCACTGGGCCAGCGGCTACCGGGATCTGGCTGTGCGGAAGGGCTACATGACGGCGGACCAGGTGACCGACCTGGACGCGGTCATCACCCGGGGGGTGGTGGCCCAGCTGATGGCCCTGGTGATGGGCCTGCCGGAGAGTACCACGGCGAGCCCCTTTGCCGACACCAGCGACCAGTATGTGCTGCGGCTGTACGACGCGGGTCTGGTCACCGGCAGCTACAACGCCCAGAACCAGCTGGTCTACCGGCCGGATCAGGGCATCGTCCGCTCGGAGATCAGCGCCCTGGTGTGGCGCATGCACCAGTACGAGCCGCCAGCAGAGACGCCGGAGGAGCCGGACAACAGCGGAGACGGCGGCAGTGATCGCCCCGCCGAGCCGGACCCGGAGGAGACGGGCTACATCACCTACGGCAACAAGAAGATCCCCATTCTGGCCGGCGTGCCGGTGTGCGAGTATGACAAGAGCCTCTTCCGTCTGGAGGGCAGCATCCTCTTCTACGACGATCCCAAGGTGGACACCTATATCGGCATCGACGTATCCAGCTACCAGGGGGATATCGACTGGGAGGAGGTGGCCGCCGACGGCATCGAGTACGCTTTTGTCCGGGTGGGCTTCCGGGGCTACGGCACCGGCAGTCTCAACTACGACCGCTACTATGAGCAGAATCTCCAGGGGGCCATCGATGCGGGACTGGATGTAGGCGTCTACTTCTTCTCCCAGGCCATCACCGTGGAGGAGGCCGTAGAAGAAGCGGAGCTGGTGCTGGACGCTATCGAGGACTACGACATCACCTATCCCATTGTGTTCGACTGGGAAACGGTAAGCTCCAGCAGCGCCCGGACCAACGGTCTGGACAGCAGCACCCTAACCGACTGCGCTATCGCCTTCTGCGAGCGGGTACTGGAGGATGGATACACCCCTATGGTGTATTTTAATCAGAATGTGGGCTACACGAAATTCCAGCTGGACCGTCTGACGGACTACGATTTCTGGTACGCCCAGTATCCCAGCAAGAGCGCCATGTATCCTGCTATGTATTACAACTATCAGATCTGGCAGTACAGCAGCAGCGGCACGGTGGCCGGGATCTCCGGCGGTGTGGATATGAACATTTCCTGGAAAAAGTGGTAAATACAGAAAGCGCGCCTGCCTCAGCTGAGGCGGCGCGCTTTTGTTCTTGTCCCCGGCCTGCTCCGTTCTGACTGTTGAAGCCTTCCTCTTAGCGACAAATAAAACACCCACAGGGAGCAGCAAAAAAGAGGTTTCGGAGAATCCTCCGAAACCTCTTTCCGCTTCTGATCGTTACGCCTCGTAGACGGAGACCTGCTTGCGGTCCTTGCCCAGACGCTCAAAGCGAACCACACCGTTGGCCTTGGCGAACAGGGTATCGTCGCTGCCCTTGCCCACGTTCACGCCGGGATGAATGTGGGTGCCGCGCTGACGAACCAGAATGTTGCCGGCCAGCACATGCTGCCCGTCGGCGCGCTTGGGTCCAAGACGCTTGGACTCGCTGTCACGGCCGTTCTTGGTGGAACCAACGCCCTTCTTGTGGGCGAAGAACTGTAAACCAATCCGAATCATGGTAGTCTGCCTTCCTTTCTGTAAGATGCAGAGGCTTACGCCTCCAAGACTTCAATATAGTCGGGATACTCGTCGTGAAGCTCCGTGAGATATACCATCAGCCCTGTCAAAAGGGCCTGACAGGTGCTGTCGGCCTGGGCGGACAAGCCGCCGGGGAGCCGCAGGGAAATAAAGGCGTCCTGCTCCCGGATCTTCACTGCGGCGCACAGCCCCATCACATCGTTCACCGTACACTCCACCAGACGGACCGCACTGGTGACGGCGGCGCAGACGATGTCCTCGCCCTCCTGGGCGAAGCCGCTGTGGCCCTTGGCGTCAAAGCCGGTGATGGCACTGCCCTCCGTGTGGAATGTGACAGTGGTCATCTTCAGGCATTGATCTTGGTGATCTCAACCTTGGTGTAAGGCTGACGATGACCCTGACGCTTGCGGTAACCCTTCTTGGGGGTGTACTTGAAGATGCGGATCTTCTTGCCCTTGCCGTTCTTCACGGTGTTGGCCTCCACGGTGGCGCCGGCCACGGCGGGGGTGCCGAAGGTGGCGTTGTCGCCGTCCAGCACAGCCAGAACCTGGTCGAAGACCACCTTGTCGCCGGCCTCCACAGGCAGCTTCTCGATGAAGAGGGTGTCGCCCTCGGCCACCTTATACTGCTTGCCGCCGGTCACGATGATAGCGTGCATTCTATTTCAACTCCTTCATTACGGGCTCGCTGTCGGGGGCGGCGGCCATCAGGACGCACTTCAGCCCATTCAAAGCGGCTCATCAAGTATATCAATTGTTTTCGGGAAAGTCAACCTTTTTTTCGCAAAAATCTTCCTCTTTTTTCAAATCCCGGTTGGCCAGGGCCAAAAACACCAGGGAAAGGAGCAGAGAAAGGGAAATGAGGCCCCCCACAACAGAGAAAAAGTCCAGTCCAAAGAGGATCGGGGGCAGAAGGGAGCACACCAGAGTCACCGCCAGGGCCACAAAGAGACGGTCACCCCGCTTTTTTCGGGGCCTGCGCCGCTGAATCAGCGAAACGGCCAGCAAAACAGCGGTGAGCACACCGGTGAGCATGGGAAAAAACATGCCGTATCCCACAGGCATCAGGCTGAAATAGGAGTAGGTCTCCCGAAACCGCCCGATAGAGCCGTCCGAGGCAGGGCTGGCAAAGACCAGCACCGCTCCCCAGGGCAGGATCTCCAGCGCCAGTGCCGCCAGGAGCCAAAGGACCGTCCCCGCCCGGGCAGCGGCGGGCCGGCAGAGACGGGGAAGGAAGGATGGCAGCGGCAGCCCCTTCCACCGGGCGGTCAGGAGGGCCAGGACCAGCAGGATCGCTCCTGCCAGCCGTACGCCCACGGCGCCGCCCGCCATAAAGAGGGGAAGGAGCAGCAAAAATCCTCCGGCCGCTGCCAGCAAGGCAGCCAGTACCGGCCTCCCCATGCGGCCGGTGTAGCGCAGGGCCTCCAGCACGGCGCTGTCGCTGCGGGCGGCCTTCTCCTCCGCCGTCAGGGGCTCCCCGGCCAGAAGCTCCGTCACCGAGGTGCCCAGAGCCTCCGCCAGGGGCTGGAGCAGGGAGACATCGGGAAAGCCCTTCCCCGTCTCCCAGCGGCTCACCGCCTTGTCGGTGACGCCGATCCGCTCCGCCAGCTGGCTCTGGGTGAGGCCCTTCTGCTTGCGGAGGATACAAATAAAGGTCCCGGTTTTCTGCGTGTCCATATAAGCGCCTCCTTTCCTGCCTCCAGCATAGCCCAGGAGGGCCCCCCTGTCACCCTATGGAGCGTAGAGTTCCCCTGTCACAGGGCTTTCGGGGGATGGTCCGCCATGTACTCCTCCAGAATCCGGGCGGCGTCCCCCACGAAGCGGGCGCAGGGGCGCTGGGCGTAGTAGGCGGCGGTGCGGGTCTCAGGGACCGGGGACTCCGGCCCGGTCTTTCCCAGGAGCTCCCGGCAGAGGAGGGTGCCGTGAAGAGCCCGGAACCGGCCCGCCAGGTCCTGGACCAGGGCGTAGTGGGCGGCCTTGGCTGCGTCGTCGCAGGGGGAGGTATAGCCGTAGAGCGCCCCGGCGGCCATGAGGATCCCGCTCACCGCCCCGCAGACCTCCCGCAGGCGGCCCATGCCGCCGCCGAAGGAGGAGGACAGGCGAAGGGCCAGGTCGTCGGCCAACCCCAGATCCGGGGCGAAGGCCAGGAATACTGACTGCGCACAGTTGTAGCCCTTCAGGAAATTTTGGATGGCTTTCTCTTCGTGGGTCATAGCGGCCTCCTTTTTCTTTCTTTCCCGGCCCCGGGGGCGCGGGCTCCCCTTAACAATAGCAGAGGATCGCGGCCCAGGCAAGAGGGATGGGCCGATTTCCGGTCCGGCGTCCGGAACAGAAAGGCACACCTCCGGTTCCCGGAGGCGTGCCTGGATAGGCGCGTATCCTATTCCGTGATCCCCAGCAGGGCCAGACCGCCCTCGCCCAGCCCCGCCTCCCCATAGGGAATGCGGAAGGAGAGAGCGCCCATCGCGTGGGGAGCCAGGGTGTAGGTGGAGAAAGTGACCGCCAGGGCGTCCTCCTCCAGACTGACGCAGGCCTCGTTCCACTGGGCTACCGTATCGGCATAGTCGTCGTACAGCGCCGCCTCCAGCTCCGGGTCCTCCCGGATCTCCGCCAGGATCTGCTGCTCTACGGCGGCGCGGCAGGTCTCCGGATCATCCGCCAGCTCCAGAGGATCCACATAACAGCCCCGGTCGAGGTTGAAGAGACGGGAGGTGTGGGTGATATTGGGGTGGGGCCCCATCTGATCCTGATAGCGCTGGAAGGTCACGCAGAGCACCGCCCCCTGCTCCCGCCAGACGGCGGTGAGCTGGTCTATGTAATAGAGGCTGCCCCCCTTCACTCTGGGGTCCGCCTGAGCCCAGCCGCCCAGCTGGCGTCCCGTCTCCATGCAGGCGGCCAGCAGGGACCTCATTTCACCGTTGAACGTCTCCGCCACTGCCTGTACCGACTCCGGCGCGCCGTCCACCGTACGCATCTCCGGAATCTCGTAGCGGTACTCCGCCATCGGAAGCCCCTCAGCGTCGGTAGTCTGGTCATCCGTCACCGTTAAGGTCACCGTGTAGGCCTTGGTAGCCTCCTCCGTCCCGGGTCCCAGAGCCCTGGCCGGCTCCCCGCAGGAGATCATGGGCAAAAACAGGGCCAGCACCATCATCACAGACAACAGTCGTTTCATGATCTCCTCCTTCTTCCTCTCCTTACAGCATCACAGGGTCCGTGGTAAATTCCGCTCCCGGAGGCGGCGGCGCAGGACAGGCCAGGGCATAAAGGTCCGTATACCGGCTCTCCCGGCGGAGAAAGTCCTCCGCCGCCCGGCCCAGCTTCCGCACCCCTGCCGGCTTGGTAACCACCGGAAGAGCCGCCTCCTTCTTCATCCGCCGCAGCAGAACCCGTCCCTGCTCCGTGGCCCCCAGCACCCGCAGATAGGGAGGCGCAGGTGGCTGCGGCTCCAGTCCCAGGTAGGCGGCCATCAGCATCCGCCGCAGGCGGGACATGGCATAGCGGCGGGTCTTGCAGTCCGCCAGCAGAGCTTCCACCGTCTCCGCCCGGCCCACCGCCTGGTAAAACCGGTGGTAGAGCCCCTCTCCGCCCCCGTCGTAGGAGCGGAAGTCCTCCTCGTTCATCCGCCGCAGCACCGCCAGCACCGCCCGCTCACAGTTGGCGAGGGAGGCGGGGGCCAGCCCTGTCTCCGCCGCACGGCGCAGCACTTTCGCCGCCTCCGGCGGCATCCAGGCTCCGGCGTCCTCCCCCGCCAGGGTGAGCCGGCGGAGGAGGGAAGCGGAGGCGATCTCCGCCGAGGGCTCCCGGCTGTCATGGGCGGCGCCCACCCGGCGCACCGTCACAGGCTGGATGGGGCTGTCAAAACGCCGCAGAGCCCGGAGATACTCGATACCCAGATTGTTGTTGGGCCCTTCCAGGCAGGGGAGGGGCCGTCCGGCCGCGGTCTCGGCGGCGCGCTGTCGGGCAGCGGCAAAGGAGCCCCCCTGTTTCAAAGCCGCGCCCAGAGCTATTTGATAGTCTTCACCCTCCAGGCAGGCGGCGGCCGCCTCCAGCTGGGCGAGATCGCCGCACTCACTGCCGAAACACAGGTGGGTGACCACCCCGGCAGCCTGAAGGATCCCCACTGCTCCCCGGGCGAAGGTCTCCGCTGTGGCCATGGCGCAGACAGTAGGCAGCTCCAGCACCAGATCCACCCCGCAGCGCAGGGCCATCTCCGCCCGGAGGTGCTTGGGCAGCAGGGCAAAGTCCCCCCGCTGCACATAGTTCCCGCTCATCACCGCCACAACGGCGCAGTCCTCGCCCAGCGTGCGGCGCAGGGCGGTCAGCTGATATTGGTGCCCCAGGTGAAAGGGGTTGTATTCTGCGACGATCCCTGCGGTGATCAAGCCCTCTCTCCTCTCGACAGTTTGTGAAAATTTTTTGAAATTGGTGGTTGTCTCCAGGAAGAAAATAGTCTACAATG
This sequence comes from uncultured Oscillospiraceae bacterium, assembly GCA_944386955.1. Taxonomy (GTDB): domain Bacteria; phylum Bacillota; class Clostridia; order Oscillospirales; family Oscillospiraceae; genus CAJFPI01. The sequence continues at coordinate 2,056 of CALXDB010000032.1, read as the reverse complement.
AGTGTGTATGTATTCTACTCGCTTTCCCGCTGGAATGCAACCACAGCGTGGAAACGAAAAATGACAAATCAATAACATTTGGACGAAGGAGAGAAGGACCTATGAAAATTCTGGTCATCAATGCCGGCAGCTCTTCCCTGAAGTATCAGTTCATGGAGTCTGACGGCGGCGAGGTATTTGCCAAGGGCCTGTGTGAGCGCATCGGCATCGACGGGCGTCTGACCCACAAGGTGCCCGGCCGCGAGGATGTGGTGCGGGAGATTCCCATGCCCACTCACAACGAGGCCATCCAGTCCGTGCTGGACATCATGGTGGACCCCGAGAAGGGCGTCATCGCCTCCACCGACGAGATCGCCGCAGTGGGTCACCGGGTGCTGCACGGCGGCGCCGCCTTCACCGAGAGCTGCATCATTGACGACGCCTGCATCGCCGCCATCGAGAAGTGCATCCCCCTGGGCCCCCTCCACAACCCCGCCAACCTGATGGGCATCCGGGCCTGCCAGAAGATCATGCCCAACACTCCCCAGGTGGCCGTGTTCGACACAGCCTTCCATATGACCATGCCCCCCAAGGCCTACATCTACGCCATCCCCTACGAGTACTATGAGAAGGACGACGTCCGCCGCTACGGCTTCCACGGCACCACCCACCGCTATGTGTCCGCCCGGGCCATCGACATGCTGGGCAACCCCGAGCACAGCCGCGTGATCTCCTGCCACCTGGGCAACGGCTCCTCCCTGGCCGCCATCGTGGACGGCAAGGTGGTGGACACCTCCATGGGCCTCGGGCCTCTGGCCGGCTTCCCCATGGGCACCCGCTGCGGCGACATCGACGCCACCATTCTGGAGTACCTGATGGGCCGCTACGGCTATGACATCAAGGAGATGCTGAACATCCTCAACAAGAAGTCCGGCGTGCTGGGCATCTCCGGCGTCAGCAGCGACTTCCGCGATCTGGACAACGCCGCCGCCGAGGGCAACGAGCGGGCTCAGCTGGCTCTGGATAAGTTCATCTATGAGGTCCGCAAGTACATCGGCGCCTATGCCACCGCCATGGGCGGCGTGGACGCCATCCTGTTCACCGCCGGCATCGGCGAGAACTCCATCGACCTGCGGGAGAAGATCTGCACCGGTCTGGAGTACATGGGCATCAAGATGGACCACGACAAGAACAATGTCCGCGGCAAGGAGGCTCTGGTCTCCGCCGACGACTCCAAGGTGAAGATCTACGTCATCCCCACCAACGAGGAGCTCATGATCGCCATGGACACCGCCGCGCTGTGCAAGTAATAGAAGTCCTTTTCAACCGCCGCTGCAGGATCTGCCTGCGGCGGCGTTTTTTCTTCTGATCCGGACCGTTTGCTCCGCCGCGGCCGGCAAACGGGATCCCTCCCGCCAGCGGAGCATGCCGAGCCGGCTCCATCGCCGGGAGGACAACTCCTCCCTCCCCCCTCTTGATTTTTCAGGCGGTTTCCGATACAATAAATCAGCAAAAACGGTTCAAACTAAGACAGCAAGGAGGTGCTGCACATGGCAACATCTTTTGTGGACAAGGCGCGCATCACCGTAAAGGCCGGCAGCGGCGGCAACGGCTGCGTTTCCTTCCACCGTGAAAAATATATCGCCGCCGGCGGACCTGACGGCGGCGACGGCGGCAACGGCGGCCACATCATCCTCCAGGTGGACGACAACCTCTCCACCCTGATGGATTTCCGCTACAAGCGCAAATACACCGCCGAAAACGGCGTGGACGGTCAGGGCCAGCGGAAAACCGGCAAGGACGGCCAGAGCCTTGTCATCCGGGTCCCCCGGGGCACCCTGGTCCGGGACGCCGAGACCAATGAAATCATCAAGGACATGTCCGACAGCGAGCCCTACATCCTCTGCCGGGGCGGAAAGGGGGGCTGGGGCAACACCCACTTCGCCACCCCCACCCGCCAGGCTCCCCGCTTCGCCAAGAGCGGCCTGCCCGGCGAGAGTCACGACGTGGTGCTGGAGCTGAAGCTGCTGGCGGACGTGGGACTGGTGGGCTTCCCCAACGTGGGCAAATCCACCCT
>CALXDB010000031.1 GCA_944386955.1 uncultured Oscillospiraceae bacterium | reverse complement strand
TAAGAAAACATGCCGGTGGCATGTTTTTAGCGTAGGCCACATCGCGCCCGCAGGCGCATTTCGGAGCGCAACCGAGCGCAGCGAGGCTCTTAGCGTGAAGATCGGCTATGCCGCGAGGAGACCGCAGTTCGGCAGTCCATTTTGCTGACAGGTTTTCATCTCTTCCCCCAGGGGAAGGCGAAAAGAGCCACCGTCCACCCACCGCACGAGCGCGCTGAAGCGCGGCGCAGGAGCAGAAGACGACCCAAACAGGCGTCGCCCGCACCAATCCAACAGCAAAACGCCTCCCTGACTTCCAAGTTTCGGTAGGAAACAAAGGGAGTTCTTAGAACCGTAGGATTTGACAGCTCCTACTCCTGCGTGGTTCCCTCCTCGAAGCATAGCTCCTCGGCCTACGCTAAAAACATGCCACTGGCATGTTTTCTTAACGCTGCAGGGTTCTAAGTCAACTTTTGCCTACTTTTCTTTGACGAGAAAAGTAGGCCGCCGGAGGCAAAGAAGGTATCGAAACGCGTCGGGTACTGACAAAAGAGAACGGCCCCACGTCAGAAGAAATGAGAACGGCCCGCCCGGCCAGAGGGCGGCAAGCAGGCGCGCCCTGCGGGACCAAAAGAAGTCCGCCGCCGGACCATCGTCCGGCGGCGGAGCTTTTTTATGCAATTCAGCGCTTCATTTTGGCGGGATCCTTGAAGTAGTCCTTCGTGATCTTGATGACCACGCCGCTCAGCAGCAGCAGGCCGATCAGGTTGGGGATGGCCATCATGGCGTTCAGGGTGTCGGAGATGCTCCACATCAGGTTGCCGCTGCCCACGGCGCCCACGATGCACACCAGCACGAAGATGATCTTGTAGATCAGGTTGACGGCCTTGTTGTTGTTGGTCAGGTAGCCCCAGCAGCGCTCGCCGTAGTAGCTCCAGCCCAGGATGGTGGTCAGGGAGAAGAACAGCAGGCTGATCTGCAGCACGATGCCGCCCAGGGTGCCGGGGAGGATGGTGTTGAAGGCGGCGGCGGCAGCGGCGCCGTTGGAGACGTAGGTGCCGGCCTCGCCGATGGTGGCGCCGTCATACACGCCGGAGAGGACCACGGCCAGGGAGGTGATGGTGCAGATGACGATGGTGTCAACAAACACCTCGAAGATGCCCCACATGCCCTGCTCCACAGGGTCCTTGGTCTCGGAAGCGGCGTGGGCGATAGGAGCGGAGCCGAGGCCGGCCTCGTTGGAGAACACGCCGCGGGCCACGCCCTGGCGGATGCCCAGCATGATGGCATAGCCGGTGGCGCCGCCGGCCACAGCCTCAGAGGTAAAGGCGCTCTGGAAGATCACGGAGAAGGCGTGAGGCACATGCTTGATCTCCAGGATGATGATGGCGATGCCGGCCAGGATGTAGAAGCAGGCCATGAAGGGGACCATGTAGCTGGCCACCTGGCCGATGCGCTTGACGCCGCCGATGATGACGATGGCCACGATGATGGCCAGAACGATACCTACCACCAGGGGGTCGACAGAGACGCCCGCCAGGCCCAGCAGGCTGTTGACCGCGCCGGAGACTTCAGTGGACTGGGCGATGTTGCCGATGCCGAAGCAGGCGATGCCGCCCAGGATAGCAAAGATCACCGCCAGCCACTTCATCTTCAGACCCTTCTCAATGTAGTACATGGGGCCGCCGAAGTGGGTGCCGTCGTCCGCCAGCTGGCGGTACTTCACCGCCAGGACGATCTCGGAGTACTTGGTGAACATGCCGAACAGGGCGGAGATCCACATCCATACCACCGCGCCGGGGCCGCCGACAAAGATGGCGCCGGTGACGCCGGCGATGTTGCCGGTGCCCACGGTGGAGGCCAGGGCGGTGGACACCGCCTCAAAGGGCGTCAGGTTTTTTGCGCCGCTTTTGTCCGCGCTTTTGTCCTTCTTGCGGAACAGGGTGCCGATGGTGTTGCGCATTATATAGGGAAACTTGGTGATCTGGATAAAGCCGGTGCGAAGAGTCAGGTAGACGCCGGTGCCCACCAGCAGAATCAGCATGATGGGACCCCATACGACGCCGTTGACCGCGCTGTTGACGCTTTCTACTGTTGCGATGAACTTATCCATAGACTCTCTCCTTTTCTCCTGGGCCAGAAGGGCGAAAGGGAGCGCCGCGTGATGCACGGCGCTCCCTCTTGAAAAAGTCCAGTCCAGCCGTCCTCCGCTGAGTGGGGACGGCCGCATGCCGGGTCTGGTTCTGTCCTTTTGCCTGAGAGATCGCTGTGCTGCTTACACCTTCGGCACCCGACGGGCCCTCGCGGATCCGCGGGATTCTCCAGAACGCCATCCGCCTGTCGGCGCGCCCCTCTCACTGATGCGCCTTCAGGCCTCCTCTGGCCGGTATGCTCTGCCTCCCCGAAGCCGGTGAGGCTTTCTATGCAGTACACTATAGCAGAAAGTTTGGAAAAATGCAACAACAATCTGTTTACAAAACAAAAATAGGCAAAAAAGTTTAAAATATGGAACAAAAAACAGGAGTTTCCCGGAATTCCCAGAACATCTGTGTTCATTGTATACAATTGTACGAAGACGGCTATTCTTCCCCGACATACACAAAGCGGGGCTGCTGTACGCCACCTGACTCCACCACCTCCTCCCACATGGAAGCGGGGCGGACCCACAGCCGGCCCTCCCCGTAGAGAGGCCGGTAGACCACCATCTCCTCCAGGGTCTCTGAGTGGATGGCTGTAGCCAGCACCTGATATTCCCGCCCCTTGAAATGCCGCCAGCGGCCGGGCTGCACTGCCATAGGGCCGCCTCCTTTCTGTCAGTGAGATGTCCTCATTGTATCGCCGATGGATTTTTTCCGCAAGAGGCTGCACGATTTCTCTATACAAACCGGCAGTACTGGCGTATAATAAAAACAATATGAACCGTGCGGAGTGCAACGACGAGTCCGGCGTGCCTGTGCGGGTGCGCCTTACAAAGGAGGCCCCTATGAAGCCACTGAGCCGAAAATTGACATTTTATATTCCTCTGCCTACGGAGGACGATCCCCGCAGCGACTGTGAGCGGGTTCTGGACGCCCTGCGCCCGGGCTTCGGCGACCTGCGGATCGGCTTTTCGGTGATGCGGATGCTCTATCCCGCCTGCCGCAGCCAGGGGGGGCAAGTCACCGCCACCATGATCTGGCAGGGGGACGCCTGGCATCTGACAAGACTGGAGGCCGGGGACACCACCGCCTTCCACTATGGGCTGGCGGCGGATCTGGGCAGTACCAGCGTCACCATGGAGCTGGTGGATCTCAACCGGGGGGAGGTCGTATCCAAGGCCACCCGCTACAACCTCCAGCGAACTTTCGGGGACGATATTCTCACCCGTATTTTTTATGGTAAGGATCAGCCGGACCACCTGAAGGAGCTTCAGGAGGCCACTGCGGAGACCCTGCGCCTTCTTATGGCGGACCTCACGGAGCAGTCCGGCGTGGACGCTGGGCAGGCGGCGGTGCTGGTGCTGGCAGGGAACACCACCATGATCCATTTCCTCATGGGGATGGACGCCTATCCGCTGTTCCTCTCCCCCTACGCCCCGGTGGTTTCCGCTCCCGGCTTTCTTTCCGCCCGGGAGCTGGGTCTCCCCCTGGAGGGACCGGTTTACCTCTTTCCCGCCAAGGCCAACTACATGGGAGGCGACATCGTCAGCGGCATGATCGCCACCGGCATCTCCCGCAGCGAGAAGATCCTGCTGTTTTTCGACATCGGCACCAATGGGGAGCTGGTGGCGGGCTGCAAGGACTTTCTGGTGGCCGGGGCCGGGGCGGCGGGTCCCGCCCTGGAGGGGGGCGTCATCCGCACAGGCATGGCTGCCGCCAAAGGGGCGGTGGAGCATGTGTCCATCCGAAAGGACAAGGTCCGCCTCACCGTCATCGGCAAGGGCAAGGTGAAAGGCATCTGCGGCAGCGGCATCGTGGACCTGCTGGCGGAACTGTTCCTGGAGGGCGTCATCGACTTCCGAGGCGTGTTCTGCCCGGAGAAGTCGGAGCGGGTGGAGAAGGTGGAGGGGGAGTGGGCCTACCGCTACGCCGACGCCTCCCGCACCGTGGACGGACAGCCCCTCTGGTTCTATCAGAGCGACATTCGCCAGTTTTTGGACACCAAGGCCGCCGCCAGCACCATGGTGGCCTATATGATGGACGCGGTGGGCATGCGCTTTGCCGATGTGGACCGGTTCTGCGTGGCGGGGGCCTTCGGCACCTATATCAACACCCGTTCGGCAGTGACCATCGGCCTCTACCCGGACATCCCCCCGGAGAAGATCGCCAGTGTGGGAAACAGCTCCCTGGAGGGCTGCCTGTGCCTCCTTCTGGAGCGCAGCCACCTGGAGGAGATCAGCGGCATCCTGGAGCGGATGCAGTATATCCAGTACGGGGCGATTCCCAATTTTGTGGAGACCATGCAGGCCGCAGCGGCCATCCCCAGCATGGCCACCCAGGCCTATCCCAGCGTGAAAAAGTGGGTGGCCCAGCGGCAGAGGGGCAGAACGTAACAGAAACCGCCCTGCTGCGCCCCTTTTCTTTTCACATTTGTCATAATTCTTGAAAATCTCCCATGGAAATCCTTTACAAACCCACTGCCCGGTGATAGGATAGTGTCAAATTTTCAGCAGGAGGAACCGACATGGCCTACTATTATCAGGAACCGTCCCACACCTTCAGCGAGTATCTGCTCATCCCCGGCTACACCTCGCCGGAGTGTGTCCCTGCCAATGTGACCCTCCGCACGCCTCTGGTGAAGTTCCGGAAGGGGGAGGAGGAGAGCCCCATTACCCTGAACATCCCCATGGTCTCCGCTATCATGCAGTCTGTGTCCAACGACACCTTGGCCATCGCTCTGGCCAAGGAGGGCGGCATTTCCTTCATCTACGGCTCCCAGTCCGTGGAGAGCGAAGCGGCCATGGTGGCACGGGTGAAGAAGTACAAGGCCGGCTTTGTGGTCAGCGATTCCAACCTGCCCCCTACGGCCACCCTGGCGGACGTGCTGGCCCTGCGGGAGCGCAGCGGCCACTCCACTGTGGCCATCACCGCTGACGGCACCAACCAGGGCAAGCTCCTGGGCATTGTCACCGGCCGGGACTACCGGGTCAGCCGCATGGATCCCTCTACGGTGGTGAGCACCTTCATGACCCCGCTGGAGAAGCTGATTACCGCTCCGGCGGACACCAGCCTGAAGGAGGCCAACGACATCATTTGGGAGCACAAGCTTAACTCCCTGCCCATCGTCAGCGACGACGGGCGGCTGCTGTACTTCGTCTTCCGCAAGGACTATGAGCAGCACAAGGAGAACCCCAACGAGCTGCTGGACGGCCACAAGCGGTATCTGGTGGGGGCCGGCATCAACACCAAGGACTATGAGCAGCGGGTGCCCGCTCTGGTGGAGGCCGGGGCCGACGTTTTGTGCATCGACTCCTCCGAGGGCTACTCCTGCTGGCAGGCCCAGACCCTGAAGTTCATCCGGGACAAATACGGCGACAGCGTGAAGGTGGGCGCCGGCAATGTGGTGGACCGGGACGGCTTCCGCTTTCTGGCGGAGGCCGGGGCCGACTTCGTGAAGATCGGCATCGGCGGCGGCTCCATCTGCATTACCCGGGAGACCAAGGGCATCGGCCGGGGCCAGGCCACCGCGGTCATCGAGGTGGCGGCCGCCCGGGACGAGTATTATAAGGAGACCGGCATCTATATCCCCATCTGCTCCGACGGCGGCATCGTCCACGACTACCACATCACCCTGGCCCTGGCCATGGGGGCGGACTTCGTGATGCTGGGCCGGTACTTTGCCCGCTTTGACGAGAGCCCCACCGCCAAGGTGATGGTGAACGGCCAGTATATGAAGGAATACTGGGGCGAGGGCTCCAACCGGGCCCGGAACTGGCAGCGGTACGATCTGGGCGGCAAGACGGGCCTGGCCTTTGAAGAGGGCGTGGACTCCTACGTCACCTACGCCGGAAGCCTGAAGGACAACGTGGCCAAGAGCCTTTACAAGGTGAAGTCCACCATGTGCAACTGCGGGGTCATCAATATTCCGGACCTCCAGGAGAAGGCCCGGCTGACCCTGGTGTCCTCCACCTCCATCGTGGAGGGCGGCTACCACGACGTGACGCTGAAGACCGCCCAGACCATTGCCCAGAACGGCTGAGAAACGAAAAAAGCTCCTCCGCGCCACGGGCGCGGAGGAGCTTTCAGTCTGTCGAAAAAGTGGCTCAAGCCACTTTTTCGACAGAGACACAGCCCGCCGCGCGCAGGATTTGCCCGCTTACAGCGGACAAATCCCACACTTGCGGGCTGCAAAGTATTTTCTCCGACGCACATGTCGCCGGAGAAAATGAATTTGATCGGATTTGCGCCATCCGGCGCAAACTCTGCGAGGCTTTTTCGACACGCGCAAAGCTTCTCCGCGCCCGCGGCGCGGAGGAGCTTTTTTGTCGGGAGGCGTCCGGGTCGGTTCCCTCTCAGGAGAGGGTGATGGAATAGCCGATCTGCCACCGCTGACCGGCGGGGAGGGCCACCAGATCCTCCTGGCGGGTCCAGTCCTCCACCACCCCCTGACGGGCGGGCAGGGACCGCCAGGGCTCGATGCAGACAAAGGGGGCCTCCGTGTGAGGCGGATGCCAGAAGCCCACCAGGGGAAATTCCCGGTAGTCCACCGTGAGGCCGCGGGACTGGGACCCCAGCCGCACGATCCCGGAGGTGCCGGAGAGGACGATGGCCTCGTCGTCAAAGAGAGGGTGGGTCAGGGGGATGCGGTCCCCGTTTTGGAGAGGGTAGTCCGCGGTCTCCCCGGTGCGGTAGCCGTCGGCGGAGAACAGCACCCGGCGGGGCGCGCAGGGGGCGGAAAAGGTGAGGGTGTAGTCCTCGAACCGCTCCCCCTCCTCCAGAGGGACCCGGAACCCGGGGTGGGCCCCCAGGCCGAAGTGCATGGTGCGGCCGTCCCGATTCTCCACGGTGTAGGTGACAGTAAGGGTGTTCTCCCTGACGGCAAAGGATACCTGGTAGAGAAAGGCAAAGGGAAAGCGGGTACGGGTCTCCGGGCTGTCGGTGAGGGTAAAGGCGCAGGCGCCGGCCCCCAGCTGCTCCCCCTGCAGCTCCGCCCCCCGGACAAAGCCGTGGATGTCAAGGGAATAGGTCTGCCCCTCCAGGGTGTACTGTCCGCCGGTGCAGCGGCCCACATAGGGGAACAGGTTGGGGGAGCGGCGGCCCCACCACCGCTTGTCCCCCTGCCAGAGATACTCCCGGCCCTCTTTGTCCCGCAGGGACTGCAGCTCGCCGCCTGCCGGGGAGACGACGGCGGTGAGACGGCTGGATGAGATGGTAAGGTCCATAGGCGCTCCTTCCCGGCCCGGCAGGCGGGCCGCTACTTTACAGAGAGTTGTTTTTCCGCTATGATATATCAGTATAGTAAAATTTTCCGCCAAAGGCAAGAGAAGAGGAGCACCCTATGCTGGATAAGCTGATCGAGATCATTCTGCCGGAGATTTTGCCGCGGGCCCTGCCCTCCGCCCGGCTCCCCTTGGAAAAAAAGGACCGCGCCGCCCGGGAGGGACAGGCGTGAGGCGGCGGCTGGGCGCGCTGGCGCTGGCGCTCCTGTGCCTGCTGCCGGCGGGCTGCGCCGGGGGGCCGAAGCAGTATGAGGCTACCTACTGGGACCTCTTTGATACGGTGACCGTCATCAAGGGCTACGCCGACAGCGAGGCGGACTTCACCGTCCGGGCCCAGGCTATCCACGACCAACTGCTGGAGTACCACCAGCTCTATGATATCTACCACGACTATGAGGGGATCGCCAACCTGAAGACGGTGAACGACAGCGCCGGGATCGCTCCGGTGGAGGTGGACCGGCGGATCATCGACCTGCTGCTGGTGTGCAAAGCGCTGTACGCCGGCAGCGGCGGGGCGGTGAACGCCGCCATGGGCAGCGTGCTGTCCCTGTGGCACGAGGCCCGGGAGGCCGCCCTGGCGGATCCGGAGAACGCGGCGCTCCCCGACGGGGCGGCCCTGGAGGAGGCCCTGGCCCATATCGACTTTGACGCCGTGGTCATCGACGAGGCGGCCTCCACCGTCTTTCTCCCCGACCCGGACCAGCGGCTGGACGTGGGGGCGGTGGCCAAGGGCTATGCCGCCGCCCAGGTGACAAAGGACGAGGAGACCCTGATTTTGAACCTGGGGGGCAACGTCTGCACCGCCGGGCCCAAGGCCGACGGCAGCCCCTGGGTGGTGGCGGTGCCGGACCCCGACAGCGGGGAGACGCTGGACGAGCTGTCCCTCACCCGGGGGGCGGCAGTCACCAGCGGGGACTATCAGCGGTACTTCACCGTGGATGGGGAGATCTACCACCACATCATCGATCCCTCCACCGGCTGGCCGGCCCGGAACTGGCAGTCGGTGACGGTGCTGTGCGCCGACTCCGGCGTGGCTGACGCCCTCTCCACCGCCCTGTTCGTTTTGGACCAGGGGGAGGGGGAGGCCCTGCTGGCGGAATACGGCGCCCAGGCCATCTGGGTGGACCAGGAGGGGACGGTCCTCCGCAGCGCCGGCTTTACCGGCACATTGTAAAAGGCCCTTCGCAGGCGTGCTCTGCGGAGGGCCTTCGGCCTGTCCGGGCGGCCGGATGTTACGGCAGGGTGCACAAAGATTTTCCGCCCGCTGTAGAAAAATCCCCTCGGCCCTTGCGGGAGCTCCTCGGGGGTGCTATGCTGAAAAGCAGATAGTACCACTCTCCACTTTTCGTCAAAAAACAAGGGGAGGGCCCTATGAAGCAGCGGCTTTTGAAAATCAGCGAAGTGGCGGAAGCCTCGGATACCAGCCTCACCACCGTGAAATACTATGTCCGGGAGGGCCTCATCCGCCCGGCTAAGAAGACCAGTCCCAATATGGCCTACTACGCTCCGGAGGCGGTGGAGCAGGTCCGGCTGATCCGCCGGCTTCAGGGGGAGCGGTTCTACCCCCTCTCCGTCATCCGCCGCCTGCTGCGGCAGGAGGACCCGGGGGAGGCGGAGCTCCTCCACGCCATCAGCAAGGCGGACCGGGATGACTACTACGATCTTCTTCCTCTCTCCCAGGCCCTCGCCGCCGCCGGTCTCGACGGTGACACCGCCGCCCTTTTGGAGGCGGCGGGCCTCCTTACTCCCCAGCGCCGGGGGACGGAGACCTTCTGCTGCCGGGGGGAGCTGCGGCTCATGGAGCTGGTGCGGCGGCGTCTGGACGCAGGGATTCCCGCCGCCCAGACGGTGAAGATCTTCTCCCTCTATGAGTCCCATTTGAAGGCGACTGCCCTCGCGGATATCGAAAGCCTCCTCAGCGACTGCATGCTCGTCCCCGGCCTCTCCACTGCCCGGGCGGTGGAGATGATCCATGTCTCCGATCAGACGCTGGACGACTTTATTGCCATGCGCCGCTACGCGCTCAACGCCCAGGTGGGAAACGCCTTTCTGGAGCGGGTAGAGGGCTTCCTCCGGCGGTTGGAGGACTACGCCCGTCATCTGCCGCCTCTGCTGGAGACGGAGGGGGACCGGGCGGTGCTCTCGGCGGTACTGGGGGGGGAGGACACCGGGGAGCCCCTGCCGGACGCCTACGGGCGGCTCCTCCGCCTGAGGGATCAGGGCATCGCCCAGTCCCTCTCCGCCCTCAATGCCGCCCTATCGGCCTTCCTTCCCCCGGTGGAGGAGGGGACCCCGCACCGGCGGCTGTGCCTGCTCCTCCGCCAGGGCCTGGCCGCCCTGTCTCCCCGGGAGCTGCGCTTCGTCCCCGTTCTTTCCGAACCGGACCGGGCCGCCGCCCGGCTGATAAGTGAGATCCAACGCCGAACAGAAAAGGAGTGACCCTATGAAAGATCCCGTTGTGATGGCCCATGTGAACATGTGGGCAGTCCTCAAATCCCTGGAGCCCCTCTGCGCCCTGGATGAGACCGCTCACGGCCTGGCTTCCCCCAAGAAGCCCATGTCCATCGGCTTCCACGTCCAGGGCGGCCCCATGGCCACCCTCCACTTCTCGGAGGGGGTGTGCCGCATGAGCCGGGGCAACACCGGCATGGTGAAGCTGCTGCTGCCCTCCCCCCAGGCCTTCAACGCCATGGTGGACGGGGACAAGAACCCCCTGCCCTACAGCGGCCTGACCAAAATGAACTTCCTCCTCAAGGAGTTCACCCAGCTCACGGACCTCCTGGAGGTCTACCTGCGCCCCGCCCAGGAGGACCTGGCAGACCGGGCCTTCTTTGAGCGGAGCACCGCCATCCTCTTCCACACCGTGGCATTCGCCCTGGCGGCCATCGCCAACAACGACCCCTTAGGCCGCATCGCCGCCGCAGCGATTCCCGACGGCACCATCGCCATGGAGATCGACGGCGGCCCCGCCGTGGAGATCACCGCCCGGGAGGGCCGGCTGGTGACCCGCAGCCGCAAGTCGGAGGATCCCCGGGCCTACATGATCTTCGACAGCTACGACACCGCTCGGGGTCTCTTCGACGGTACCCTGGAGTCTATGAGCGCCCTGGCGGCCGGAAAGATCCGCATGGGCGGCTTCATCCCCATGATCGACAACCTCAACCGAATTCTGGGCCGTGTGGCGGTCTATCTGGCGTAAAGGAGGGCACAGCATGAACACCTACACCTATCCCAAGAGCGACGCCCTGCTCCAGCAGGCCGCCCGGGTGATCCCCTGCGGGGTCTACGGCCACCAGGGCCCCGCCGAGGGCTGCTTCATCCCCATCAGCGCCTTCCCCAAGTTTGCCGCCAGGGCCAAGGGCAGCTACTTCTACGACGTGGACGGCAACAAATTCCTGGACTATATGTGCGCCTACGGCCCCAATATCCTGGGCTACTGCGACGAGGACGTGAACGCCGCCGCCATGGAGCAGATGGCCCTGGGCGACTGCATCACCGCCCCCTCCTACAAGATGGTGGAGCTGGCGGAGCTGATGCATGAGACGGTGCAGTGCGCCGACTGGACCTTCTTCGCCAAGAACGGCGGCGACACCACCACCCTGGCGGTGCTCACCGCCCGGGCCGCCACGGGGAAGCGGAAGATCATCTTCGTCAAGGGCTACTACCACGGCGTGGCCCAGTGGACCCAGCGGGCCGACGCCCCCTGGGTGCTGCCCGGCGAGGTGGAGCACAACCTGATGGTGGACTTCAACGATATCGAGGGCCTCAAGAAGGTCATCGAGGAGAACAAGGACGACATTGCCTGCTTCATCTCCACCCCCTACATGCACGGCAACTTTGTGGACAACGTGCTCCCCGCCCCCGGCTACTGGCAGGAGGTGCGGCGGCTGTGCACGGAAAACGGCATCGTCCTCATCATCGACGACGTCCGCTGCGGCTGGCGGCTGGATCTGGCGGGCAGCGACCACCACTACGGCTTTGAGGCGGACCTCCTCTGTCTCTGCAAGGGCATCGCCAACGGCTTCAACGTCTCCGCCCTCTGCGGCAAGGACTTCCTCCGCTCCGCCGTCTCCTCCATCACCTACACGGGCAGCTACTGGATGAGCGCGGTGCCCTTCGCGGCGGCCATCGCCTGCATCAACAAGATGAAGGCTCTCGGCGGCGGAGAGGCCCACCGGGCCCTGGGGGAGAAGATCTGCAATGTGCTGGCCAAGGCGGCGAAGGAGAACGGCGTGGGCCTCTCCATCTCCGGCGAGCCCGCCCTCTTCTATCTCCGCATCACCGACGACGACAGCCTCATGCTCCACCAGGAGTGGATCGCCGAGATGGTGAAGCGGGGCGTGTACGTCACCAACCACCACAACCACTTCACCAACCTCTCCCTCACCGATGCGGACATCGACTTCACCGGCCAGGTGGCCGACGAGGCCTTCAAAGCCCTGAAGGCCCGTCACCCGGAACTCTATCAGTAACGATCAACAAAGTTAGGAGGAATGTTGCCATGGCACTGTCCAAAGCGGAATGGATCGAACTGGAACACAAGGCCTCGGAGCTTCGCCAGCTGGCCCTGGACACCTGCAACTGGGCCGGCAGCGCCCACATGGGCGGCTCCCTCAGCAGCGCGGATTTTCTCACCCTGCTCTACCACAAGTACCTGAACTTTGATCCCAAGAACTGCACCGATCCCAAGCGGGACCGCTGCATCGTCAGCAAGGGCCACATCGGCGTGATCCTGGCGGCCCTCTTTGCCCAGCTGGGACTGGTGGACAAGGAGGACCTCAAAACCTTCAACCTCACCGGCAGCAAGCTGGGCATGCATCTCGACAGCAACAAGGTGAAGGGCCTGGAGGCCTCCACCGGCTCCCTGGGCCACGGCAGCGCCCTGGCTCTCGGCGACGCCCTGGCCGCCCGGGTGCAGAACAACCCCCACAAGACCTGGGTGCTGCTGGGGGACGGCGAGTGCGACGAGGGCAGCGTCTGGGAGGCGGCCATGGCCACCGCCCACTACAAGGTCACGGACCTCATCACCGTGGTGGACCGGAACAAGGCCATGATCGACGGCCCCACCGAGGACGTGCTGGCCCTGGAGCCCTTCGCCGACAAGTGGCGGGCCTTCGGCTTCGAGGTCATCGAGGTGGACGGCCACCACATGAAGAAGCTGTCCGAGGCCATGGAACAGGCCATGGCCGCAAAGGAGAAGCCGGTGTGCATCATTCTCGACACCATCAAGGGAGAGGGCATCTCCTTCATGGCCGGGGACTACAAGTGGCACTACGGCGCCATGGACTCGGAGAAATACGAAAAGGCCACTCAGGATCTGAAGGATTACGAGGCAAAGCGCATTGCCCGCGCGGAACAGGAGGGCTGAGATGGGCGGAATGAACTATACCGCGGTGGAAAGCACCAAAATGGCCACCGCTGAGATTTTCGGCAAAACTCTGGTGGAGCTGGGCGAAAAGGACCCCCGTGTGGTGGCCCTCACCGCAGACCTTGCCAAATCCACCAAGATCGGCGACTTTATGAAGCGGTTCCCGGAGCGGTTTTTCAATGTGGGCATCGCTGAGCAGAACCTCTTCGGCGTGGCGGCGGGCATGGCCAAGGCGGGGCTGATCCCCTTTGCCAGCACCTTCTCCGTCTTCGCCAGCATGCGGGCCACGGACCAGCTTCACACCGACATCTGCTACCAGAACGTGAACGTGAAGATCATCGGTACCCACGGCGGCACCTCCTTCGGCCAGGCGGGCAGCACTCACCACGCCATTGAGGACATCGCCATGGTCCGCTCCCTGGTGAATCTGAAGGTCATCGTCCCCGCCGACGGCTATGAGACTGCCAATGCCGTCCGGGCGGCCTACGAGACCGAAGGCCCCGTGTATATCCGCATCAACCGGGGCTTTGACCAGACGGTGTATACCAACGAGCACTATGGCTTCCAGCTGGGCAAGGGCGTCCTTATGGCGGAGGGGGACGATGTGGCCATCATCGCCAACGGCTCCTGCGTCTTCCAGGCGGTTCAGGCTGCCCGGGCCCTGGAGCACGACTACGGCATCCACGCCCGGGTCATCAACCTCCATACCATCAAGCCCATTGACCGGGAGATCATCCTCCAGGCGGTGGAGGAGACGCGGCGGATCATTACCGTGGAGGACCACACTGTCATCGGCGGTCTCGGCACCGCCGTGGGAGAGGTGATCCTGGACAGCGGCCACGCCTGCGCCTTCAAGAAGCTGGGCCTCAATGACCACTTCAGCGCCATCGGCTTCCATGAGGACCTCATGAGCATCAACGGCATTGACACGGAGAACATCGTGAAGACCGCCATCGACATGATCCGGCACGCCCATGTGGTGGAGATCGACGCCGACGGCCGGGCCACCCGGGCCCTGAAGTTCGACGACCGGGACTTCGAGGCGGAGATCGACTGGACGGACGAGGTGTAAGGCCATGGGAAAGAAGATCACGAAAAACGACCTCTATGCCGCCCGGATCTTCTTCAACGCCGCCCTGCCCCTGCTGCGGGTGGTGGTGGAGAGCCGGCAGGACCTGCGCCGCCTCTTCAAGGGCAAGTCCTTCGTCTTCCAGGTCACCGCCCCCTGCGTCCGGGTAAAGGGCGGGAAGATGGCTACCTACTTCGTGGTGGAGGACGGGAAATTCACTGTGAAGGTAGAGGAGATTCACCCCAACCCCGACATCGAGCTGGCCTTTTTGAGCCTCAAGGACTTCATCCTCTTCTTCTCCGGCCGGGGAAAGCCCCTGCCGGAGATCCACGGGGCCGCCAAGCACCCCTTGCTCTTTGCCGCCCTCCTCCGGTCCCTCCTGGTGATGGCGAACCTCCTCCAGGCCACGGAGGCCCCCAAGCGCCTTCAGGACCAGGTGCTGCTGGTGAAGCTGTATTTCTACCTTCTCCCCGCCGGCATCAGCCAGCTGAACAAGGCGGGCCACGAGAAGATCCACCAGTGGGCCCTTGCCTCCCCGGACCGGGCCTACGCCTTCGCCGTCACCGGCTACCCCGCCCTCAACAGCTATGTGCGGGTGAAGGAGGGCAACTCCAAGGCGGGACGGGGGGAATATCCCCGGTGCAAGCCCTTTTTGACCCTCCGCTTCGACAGCCCCCTCCACGCTCTGGACATCCTCATGGGCAAGGGGGACATGATCGACTATATCGCCCGGCAGTACCTCACCGTGGAGGGGGCCCCGGAGTTTGCCGCCATCATCGGCGACTACCTCTTCACCGTGGGGGACTACGCCAAGGGCCTCTACCTCGACTGGAAGGAGACAGAATGATATCCTATGAACGCATCTGAGATCCAGACCATTGTCCAGCGCCAGCGGGACTACTTCGCCTCCGGCGCCACCAAGCCGGTGGAGCGGCGGCTGGAAATGCTTCGGCGGCTGGAGGAGACCATCCGCCTCAGGGAGGATGACATCAACGCCGCCCTGAAGGCGGACCTCAACAAGCCCCCCATGGAGAGCTATATGACGGAGACGGGAATGGTCCTCAGCGAGATTGCTTTCCTTCGCAAACACGCCGCCGCCTGGGCCCGGCCCACCCATGTTCCCACTCCCATGGCCCAATTTCCCGCCCGCAGCTTCATTCTGAAAGAGCCTTACGGGGTGGCCCTCATCATGTCTCCCTGGAACTACCCCGTCCAGCTGACCCTGGAACCCCTGGCGGGGGCTGTGGCGGCGGGCAACTGCGCCGTGGTAAAGCCCTCGGCCTACACGCCCCGCACCAGCCGCATTTTAGCGGAGCTCATTGCCGCTGTCTTTCCTTCGGAGTATGTGACGGTAGTGGAGGGAGGCCGGGCGGAGAACAGCGCCCTTTTGGAGGAGCAGTTTGACTATATCTTTTTCACCGGCAGCGTGTCGGTAGGGAGGCTGGTGATGGAGAAGGCCGCCAAGCACCTGACCCCTGTGAGCCTGGAGCTTGGGGGCAAGAGCCCCGTCCTCATCGACGAGACCGCCAACATCCCTCTGGCCGCCAGGCGGGTGGCCTTCGGCAAGTGTCTCAACGCCGGGCAGACCTGCGTGGCCCCGGACTATGTGCTGATCCACCGCAGCGTAAAGGAGGCCTTCCTCACTGAGTACCGGAAGGCCGTGGCCTCTTTCTTTCCGGGCGGAGACTACAGCGACATGCCGGTGATTGTCAATGATAAGCACTTCCAGCGCCTTCTGGGCCTCTTGGAAGGACAGAACGTGGCCATGGGCGGTCCTGTGGATCCCCAGCGCCGCTTTATTCCACCCACGCTACTGGATGAGGTGTCCTGGGATGCCCCGGTGATGCAGGAGGAGATCTTCGGTCCCATCCTGCCGGTGCTCGCCTACACCGACCTGGAGGAGGCCATGTCTGCCATCGCCGCCCGACCCAAGCCTTTGGCCCTCTATCTTTTCACTTCCAACGCCACTGTGGAGCGGAAGGTGCTGGGGCGGCTTTCCTTCGGCGGCGGCTGCGTCAACGACACCATCATCCACCTGGCTACCTCTCATATGGGCTTTGGCGGTGTGGGGGACAGCGGCATGGGCGGCTACCACGGTAAGCGGAGCTTTATGACTTTTTCCCACGAGAAGAGTATCGTGAAGAAATCTGTCCTGCTGGATCTCCCTATGCGCTACCGCCCTTACACCAGAGCACGGGAACGCATGGTCCGCAAATTCCTGAAGTAATCGCCCCCCCGCCGGTGCAGGAATGCACCGGCGGGTACCTTTTTTTGTGAAAAAGGAAACAATTCAAAGGAAACAGAAAGTTTCCGCCTTTTTCTTCCATTTTTTGTGAAATGTGTCCCGTTGCAAATCGGCAAGGGGTATGATACATTGTTTGTGGAAAAACCAAGCGCGCCGCTGTGACTGACGGAACTGTGGAGCACCACATGGGAGCAGCGGCGCGGGATGTATGTCGACCGTCTGGGCAGCCTGTCTCCACAAAGGGACGGGTCTGCCCATTTTGTTTTGCCCATTTTGCCTATCTGGTAAGGAGGATCTGTCATGAGCAAGAAAGTAGCCGTCATCATGGGCTCCGACAGCGACTGGGCCGTGGTGAAGGGGGCCTGCCAGCAGCTGGAGGCCTTCGGCATCCCCTATGAGGCCCACATTCTCAGCGCCCACCGCACCCCCGCCGCCGCCGCGGAATTCGCGAAAAATGCCCGGCAGAACGGCTTCGGCGTGCTGATCTGCGCCGCCGGCATGGCGGCTCACCTGGCCGGCGCCTTCGCCGGCAACTCCACCCTGCCGGTCATCGGCATTCCCATGAAGGGGGGCGCCATGGACGGGCTGGACGCCCTGCTGGCCACCGTCCAGATGCCCAGCGGCATCCCCGTGGCCACCGTAGCCATCAACGGCGCCAAGAACGCCGCCGTTCTGGCCGCCCAGATCCTGGCCGTCAGCGACGACGCCCTGGCGGAAAAGCTGGACAAGGCCCGGGCCGACATGGCCGAGCAGATCGCCCAGAAGGAACAGAAGCTCCAGGCAGAGCTCCACTGAGACCGGTTTCCCTGTTTGTCAGGCCTCGGCGGCCCTCCCCGGAGACCGCCGTTCCCCATATCATCCCGTTATTCCCATCTTAATTTATAGACGGAGGAACTAAAACCATGGAAAAGAAGCTTGTTTACACTGGTAAGACCAAGAACGTGTACGCTCTGGACAACGGCAACTACCTGCTGAAGTTCAAGGACGACTGCACCGGCAAGGACGGCGT
>CALXDB010000030.1 GCA_944386955.1 uncultured Oscillospiraceae bacterium | reverse complement strand
GATGCCCAGCTCATAGCAGATGGAATAGCCGGTGGCGGGGATCTCCAGGGTGGAGAGACTGTCGAGATAGCAGGCGGCCAGACGCCCAAGGCCGCCGTTGCCGAGGCCCGCGTCCGGTTCCATCTCAAACACATCGCCGCTCTTGAAACCGAAATCCTCCAGGGCGCCCTTGATGGCGTCCAGGGCGTCCAGGTTATAGGCGTTCTTCATCAGGCTCCGGCCCATGAGGAACTCCAGGGACATATAGTGGACCTGCCGCTTCTCGCCCTTTTTGGTCAGCTTCCGGGTGTCGATGGCACGGCTGGCCATCACATCCCGCAGCACCATGGCGCAGGCCTTCATCATGTTGGCCTCAGTGGCTTCCTCCACAGTGCAGCCAAAGTTCAGGCGGAGCTTGTCGCTGAGCGCCTTCTTCATTTCAGCTTTGGTGATAGTTTCCATTCAGGTATCCTCTTTTCCTGTTAGTCTCTTTGCGGAGTATATCAAAAGGTACGCTCCATACCCTTTGATATGCCCCGCAGGGGGTGAAAACGTTCCCGCCCCGGCAGCAAAACAGAGGGGCCATCCACAACAGATGCCCCCTTGCCAAAACGCCCTCCGGTCTGCGGCAAAAAGCAGCGGAGCGAGGGCTGCGCTCAAGGAAACGGGGGGACATCCCAGGACATCCCCCCGTTTCTCCGCCTCCGGCCGGGAGGCGGTCACAGGTCTCAGGAGCGGATCATCTCGTAGATGCGGTTGTATTCCTGGGCGCTCTTGTCCCAGCTGAAATCACCGGTCATGCCGGTCAGCTGCAGACGTTTGAATGCGTCCCGGTTGTTGTGATAGAGGTCCACCGCCTGGCGGATCACATAGGCCATGTCGCCGGAGTTGTAGGCGGCGAAGGTGAAGCCATTGCCGGCGCCGCACCAGGCCTCGTAGGGGTGGACGGTGTCCTTCAATCCGCCGGTCTCCCGGACAATAGGCACAGTGCCGTAGCGCATGGCGATCATCTGGGCCAGGCCGCAGGGCTCGCTCTTGGAGGGCATCAGCAGCAGATCGGCGCCGGCATAGATGGCGGTGGCCAGATCCTCGTTGTAGCCGCGGTACAGCGCCATCCGGCCGGGGAGCCAGCTCAGCTTGCTCTCAAAGAACTGCTCATAGCTGTAGTCGCCGCTGCCCAGCACCACAAACTGGCAGTTGAGGCTCATGATCTCGTCAAAGGCCTTGCACACCAGGTCCAGGCCCTTGTGGCTGACCAGGCGGCTGACAATGGCAATGATGGGCACATTGGGGTCCACATTCAAATTCAGCCGCTTCTGAAGGGCCTCCTTGCAGCGGGCCTTACCGTCCATGCGTTTAGGACTGAAGTGGCTCTCGATCTTGGGATCGGTAGACGGGTCATACCGGGCCATGTCGATGCCGTTGAGGACGCCGTGGAGCTTGTAGGCGTTGAGGTTCATGACTCCCTCCATGCCGTGGGCATAGTAGGGATCCCGCAGCTCCTGGGCGTAGGTGGGGCTGACGGCGGTGATGGCGTCGCAGGTCATCAGGGCGCCCTTCAGCAGGTTCACGTCCCCGGCAAAGGCCAGGGTCCCGTCCTTCATCCAGCCGGGAGCCAGACCGAACAGATCCTCCAGAGTCTCGGGGCCGTAGCGGCCCTGGTACTCGATGTTGTGGATGGTGAACACGGTCTTGATGCCCCGCACCTCCGGCCAGCGGACGCACTCGTCCTTCAGGTACACCGGCACCAGCGCAGTCTGCCAGTCGTTGCAGTGGATGATCTCCGGCATCCAGGTCATGCCGGGCATCAGGGACACGATGGCCCGGGAGAAGAAGCCAAAGCGCTCGCCGTCGTCATAGTGGCCATAGAGGCCCTCCCGCTTGAAATAGTGCTCATTGTCGATGAAATACCAGATCACGCCGTCCCGGTCCAGGCGGAAGAGGCCGGCATAGACCCGGCGCCAGCCCAGAGGCACGTCGATATGGCACACGAAACTCATCTGGCTCTTCCAGTTCTCCGCCACCTTCTGGTACAGGGGCAGCACCACGGCCACCTCGTTGCCCGCCTTGGCCAGGGCCTGGGGGAGAGAACCGGCCACGTCCGCCAGGCCGCCGGTTTTACAAAAAGGGACCGCCTCGGAAGTTGCGAACAGGATCCTCATAGTTTGCCTCCTTCTCTTGCGGGCTCGCACCCGCCGCAGAGGGGTGGAAAACAAAATCTTTTCCACGCCCTACCATCATATCCGTTTGACCTGGGAATCTCAATGCGGAAATTGGACAGAATTTCCCGTCGAAACCGGATTTTCTTTGTTCATACTATCCCCGGACCTGTCTAAAAAGGACAGATCCGGGGACAAAGTGGTCAAATTTCAGCATTTTTTGCCAGGGCCATGGGGTATTTGGAGCTGGCCACCAGGGTGCAGCCGTCGGTGATCTTCACATTTTTGTCAGCAATGACGGCATCCAGCTCAGCATTTTCACCTACGGACACGTTCTGCATCAAAATGCAGTTTTTCACCACCGCGCCCTTGGCCACAGAGACGCCCCGGAAGAGAATGGAGTTCTCCACGGTGCCCTCGATGGTGCAGCCGTCGGCTACCAGGGAGTTGACGCAGGCCCCGTCGGGGTCCAGATAGGTGGAGGAAACGTTCAGCTCCTTGGTGAAGATAGGCCGCTCCTTGGGGAAGATGTTGGCCCGAATGTCGGAGTCCAGCAGCTCCATGCTGCGGCTGTAGTACTCCGCCAGGGTGTGGATCTGTGCGGCGTAGCCGTCCCAGAGGTAGGCGTTCAGCTTCAGCTTGTCGGACATACCTTGGAGCACGGCAGTGCGGAAGCTGTAGTGTCCGGTACGCTTGCACTCCTTCACCAGATTAAGAAGCAGTTCTTTGGAGAGGATGTAGATATCAAGGCCCCGCACGCCCTCGGGCTCCCGCACATCCACCACAGTGGAGGTGATGCAGCCGGCGCCGTCCACATGGAAATATGTGGCGTCCTCAGGGCAGTCCTCCAGATTCCGGGAACACACAGCGGTGATGTCGGCGCCGCTCTTGAGGTGGGCCTGATAGACTTCCTGGAGGGGAATATTGATGATGGTGTCGCTGTCAGCCAGCACCACATGGTCCTGCCGGATCTTTTCCAGATAGGACTCCACCCCGGCCAAAGCCTCCATGCGGCCCCGGAAGGCGCTGTCGTCCCGGTGCTGGGTCATGGCGAAGGGGGGCAGCAGACGGAGGCCGCCGTGCTTGCGGCTGAGATCCCAGTCCTTACCGGAGCCCACATGGTCCAGCAGGCTCTGGTAATTGCCCTGGAGCACCACGCCCACATCGTCCACGCCGGCGTTGACCATGTTGCTGAGCATAAAGTCGATCAGGCGGTAGCGGCCGCCGAAGGGGACGGAGGCCGGGGAACGGCGCTCCGTCAGCTCCCGCAGTCCAAGATGCTTGCCATATGCGAAAATCAGTCCATGTAAGCCCTTCATCGGGACACCTCCTCATGCTTGCGGTTGAGCATAGTTTTGGGAGCAACCGTCTCCCCGCTGGCGATCACGGCGCCGGGGCCCAGCACGGCGATGCCCCACTTGTCGGGGTCCACCTCCATAGGATCGCCGCCCACCTTGGCCTCCTCGCCGATTTGGACGCCCTCGCCCACGATGGCATACTCCACCTTGGCGCCCTTCTTCACATGGACGCCGGGCATCAGCACGCTGTAGCGCACCTGGGCCCCCTCCTCGATGACCACCGAGTCGGACAGCACGGAGTTGAAGGCCTCGCCGTAGATCTCACAGCCCTGGGTAGCCACGGTGTGCTCCACCTTGGCGTTCTTGCCCATGAAGGCGGGGGGCTGGTTGGGGATGCGGGCGTAGATGGGCCAATCGCTGTCCAGCAGATCCAGGTCGCCCCGGGACAGCATATCCATGTTGGCGTCCCACAGGCTCTCCAGGGTGCCCACGTCCTTCCAGTAGCCCTCGAAGCGGTAGGCGATCATCTTCTCGCCGGCGTCCAGCATGGCGGGGATGATGTTCTTGCCGAAGTCGTTGGAGGAATTGGGGTTGTTCTCGTCGTCAATGAGGTACTGGCGCAGCTTCTTCCAGGAAAACACATAGATACCCATGGAGGCCAGGTTGCTCTTGGGCTCCTTGGGCTTCTCCTGGAACTCCACAATGTTGTCCTCGCCGTCCACGTTCATGATGCCGAAGCGGGAGGCCTCATCCCAGGGCACCTCCAGAACGGAGATGGTGCAGGCGGCGCCGGCGGCCTTGTGGGCCTGGACCATCTTGCGGTAGTTCATCTTGTAGATGTGGTCGCCGGAGAGGATCACCACATAGTCGGGGTCGTACATATCCACAAAGCCGATGTTCTGATAGATGGCATTTGCGGTGCCCTTATACCAGCTGCCCTTGTCGCCTTCCACCATGTAGGGGGGCAGAATGTGGACGCCGCCGCTGGAGCGGTCCAGATCCCAGGGCTGGCCGGAGCCGATGTAGCTGTTGAGCTCCAGGGGCTTGTACTGGGTCAGCACACCCACAGTGTCGATACCGGCGTTGGTGCAGTTGGACAGGGGGAAGTCGATGATGCGATACTTGCCGCCGAAGGGGACGGCAGGCTTTGCCACGTTGCTGGTCAGCACATACAGGCGGCTGCCCTGACCGCCGGCCAGCAGCATAGCGATACATTCCTTTTTCATTTGCTCGCGCCTCTCTTCTTTGTTGTTTTCTCCGCGGGGGTCTCGGGGGTTGCAGGGGAAGCGGCGGTTTCATCCGCCGCGGTTTTCTTTTTCGCGGAGGCCTTCCTCGTCCCGGTCTTGGCGGCGCCGTCACTCTTGGCCTTGCGCACGGTGGCCTTGGGGGCCGCCTTCTCAGCACCCTCCCCGGCCTTCGCCGTCTTTTTCTTGGGCTTGGGACGCATCTTGCCCTCGCCTACCATAAACACCGCGCCCAAAGGCGGGATGCGGATGGACACAGAGCTCTCCTTATCGTGGGACTCCACCCACTCCACCTGAGCGGGCGTACTGTTGGACACGCCGCTGCCGCCGTAGGCGGGATCATCGGTGTTGAACACCTCCCGCCACTCCTTCACCGGCGGGCAGCCGAAGCGGTAGTCCTCATAGACATTGGGAGAGAAGTTGATGGCGCACAGCAGGTTGGTGCCCTTCTTATCCCGGCGGAGGAACACCACCACATTGTCGCTGTTGTCGTCGCTGACCAGCCACTCGAAGCCCTCCCAGTCGAAGTCGATCTCCCACAGGGCGGGGGTCTCCAGGTAGAACTTATTGATGGCCTTGAAGAACTCGTGGATCTGCCGGTTGTCCTTGTTCTCCAGCAGCTTCCAGTTCAGTTCCTTGTAGAAGGCCCACTCCTCCTCGGTGCCCAGCTCCACGCCCATGAAACTCAGCTTCTTGCCGGGATGGGCCAGCGTATAGGCGTAGAAGCCCCGGACGCCGGCGAACTTCTGCCAGCGGTCGCCGGGCATCTTCCCGAAGACGGAGCCCTTCATGTGGACCACCTCGTCGTGGCTCAGGGGCAGCACATAGTTCTCCGAGAAGGCATACATCATGGAGAAGGTAATGTCCTTGTGGTGGAACTGGCGGAACCAGGGGTCCATCTTCAGATAATGGCACATATCGTTCATCCAGCCCATGTTCCACTTGAGGTTGAACCCCAGGCCTCCCATCTCCTCGGGCTTGGTGACCATAGGCCAGGCGGTGGACTCCTCCGCCACCATCAGCACATTGGGGTTCACCGAGAAGGCGGTCTTATTGAGAGCCCGCAGGAAGTCAATGGCCTCCAGATGCTCGTGGCCGCCGTAGATGTTGGGAGTCCACTCCCCCTGCTGGCGGGAGTAGTCGAGGTAGAGCATGGAGGCCACCGCGTCCACCCGGATACCGTCCACATGGTACTCCCGCAGCCAGAAGGCGGCGGAGGACAGGAGGAAGCTGCGGACCTCAGGCCGGGCGTAGTCAAAGACCCGGGTGCCCCAGCCCTTGTGCTCCTGGCGCTTGGGGTCCTGATACTCGTAGCAGCAGGTGCCGTCGAACTCGTAGAGGCCGTGCTCGTCCTTGCAGAAGTGGGCGGGCACCCAGTCCAGGATCACGCCGATGCCGCTCTGGTGCATCTTGTCCACGAAATACATGAAGTCGTGGGGCACGCCATAGCGGGAGGTGGGGGAGAAGAAGCCGGTGCACTGATAGCCCCAGGAGGCGTCCAGGGGGTGCTCGGTGATGGGCAGCAGCTCGATGTAGTTGAAGCCCATCTCCTTGACATAGGCGCTGAGCTGATCGGCCAGATCCCGGTAGTCGATGAAATCGCCGTTCTCCCGCTGCCGCCAGGAACCCAGGTGGACCTCATAGATGTTCATAGGGGAGCTGTAGACCTGATTGTCTCCCCGGCTGTTGACCCAGTCGGCGTCGCCCCACTCGTAACCGGAGATGTCGTAGAGCTTGCTGCAGGTGCCGGGGCGAGTCTCGCTGTGGAAGGCATAGGGGTCCGCTTTCATCCGGAGCTTCCCGTCGGGGCCCTCCACGGCAAACTTATAGGTATCATAGCGCTTGAGGCCGGGGATAAAGGCCTCCCAGATGCCCTGGGTGATCTTCTCCATGGGATTTTTCTCCCGGTCCCAGCTGTTAAAATCACCCACCACAGAAACAGAGGCGGCATTGGGAGCCCACACCCGGAACACATAGCCCTCCTCCCCCTCCTTCTCGGCGGGGTGGGCGCCCATGTATGTATAGGCAGTGGTAGTGGTCCCTTCATGGAAAAAGTAGTTGCTTACTTGATCTGCTTTTGTATGATCCATAGAAATATGCCCTCCAACTATCCTGTTTACAGGAAGATACTATTATTCAATATAATGAAATTATACTATCGTCCCGTGGAACCGTCAAGGAAAAGGGGTCGACAAAATCGACGGCATTTTTACAGAAAAAAACACCAACAAATCAGCGGATTACCCAAAGCAAACTTTTGCACTTTGCACAATTTTACCAGCTTTTTCAAGATGCCAACGGAAAATTATTTCCGTTTTTGTTCCAATATTTTCATAAAAGTCGATCTATTTTTCTTTACGAAATCTATGAATAATTCTCATTTTTTCCCAAGATTTTCTCCAAATCTCCCTGCATTTTCCGAAAATTCCTTCGTTCCCGGCAGTCGAAGAAATTTTGAATGATTTTGTCAAAAATTTACCATTGTTTTCCCTTTTCCTTTCCCCCACGCTGGAATGCTTCCGCCGCCATTGTCACAGCCGTGCCAGATGTGTTACAATGGAATAAGAATTTTTCGGCCCATTTTGTATACCATGTATTTTGATCTGTAAGAATGTAAGAAAAGGAGGCGCGCCATGACCATCACCTACTGGGGCCATTCCTGTTTCCGTGTGGAGCAGGAGGGCTACACTCTCGTGCTGGACCCCTTCACCCAGATTCCGGGGCTGCCGGACACCGCCGGAGCGGCAGACGCCGCACTTTGCAGCCACAGCCATTTTGATCACAACTACACCGATCAGCTTCAGCTGAGCGGGCGGCAGGACTCTCCCTTTGCTGTCCGGACAGTGGACGTGTTCCACGACGATCAAAACGGTGCGCTCCGGGGCCCCAACCGGATCCACATTCTCACCGCAGGGGGGATCACGCTGGTCCACTTGGGAGATCTGGGCCATCAGCTGACGGCGGATCAGATATCAGAGATCGGTCCGTTGGATGTGCTGCTGGTACCGGTAGGCGGCACCTATACGGTGGACAGCGCCGGCGCAGAGGCGGTGGTGGAAGCACTGAAGCCCCGGGTTGTGGTGCCTATGCACTATCGCAGCGGGGAGATTGGTCTTCCCGTTCTGGCGCCGGTGGAGGATTTTCTCCGTCTGCGGCCCGCCGGGGAAATCCGACGGTATGACCGGGATGGGATCTCCACCCTCACCGTAACGGCAGACACACCGGCCCAGACCGCGGTCCTGGCCATTGCCGGGCGCTGAGGCGAAAAAACTTTTATTCATGTATAGGACATCCCTCCTGTGGGATATACTTCACCATCACGCCACGGGAGGGATTTCTTATGTCCAAAAAGCTGCGTCGTTGGGAGCTGGCGTCTTTTCTCTTTGCCGCTGTTGCCGGTCCTCTGCTCCACTTCACTTACCAGTGGAGCGGCGAGAACCCCATCGTGGCGGCCTTTTCCGCCGTCAACGAGTCCACCTGGGAACACATGAAGCTGCTGTTTATGCCCATGTTTCTCTTCAGTCTGGCGGAGATGGCGGTTTTGACAGATCAATACCGAAACTTTTTAGCGGCCAAGGCGGCAGCTATCCTGCTGGGGCTTCTTCTGATCCCCGCGCTGTATTACACCTATACGGGGATCTGGGGACAGAGCCGGGCCTATCTGGACATTGCGGTCTTCTACATCGCACTGGCGGCGGCCCACTGGCTGGGTCTGCGGCTGATGAAGCAGGGCAAGCTGAACGGCGGAGCGCTGCAGATCGGGGCGCTGCTGGGTCTGTGGGCGCTGGCCTTTCTTTTTGTGTGGTTCACCTACCGCCCGCCCCACATCGCTCTCTTTCTGGATCCCGTCACCGGGACCTACGGCCTAGGGGGGTGAGGGGGGATGTCCCCTCGTTTGCCGGGACCGGCGCGGTTCGCCCTCTGACGGGGGCGAAGTCCGTTTTGTCGATACCCGCCGGCAAAAAAGGAACATGTCCGTCAGCGGCACGACCTGCCCGGCCAGAGCGCCAATAACCGAAAAAAACCGCCTCGGAGGCACTCGCTCCGAGGCGGGCCTTTTTCCCTACCCCTCCATGTGTTTGCCCAGGAAGGCGGCAATGGTCTGGGCCAGCTTGTACTCCGTCTCGCCGGTGGCCTTGTCGCCGTCGGTGACGAAGAGCACCATTCCCAGCACATCCCCCTCTGCGATGATAGGGGCGGCTACCGCCGCCCGGTAGGCGTCGCCGGTATCGGTGACGAAAATCTCCCGCTCCCCCGGCTGGTGCTGATAGATCTTCCGGTCCTCCATGATCTGCTCCAGCTCCCCGCTCAGCCGCTTTCCCAAAAGCTCCCGCTTCCCGCCTCCGGCCACGGCGATCACCGTGTCCCGGTCCGTGACGGCTGCGGGGAATCCTGCGCTCTTGCTGAGAGTCTCACAGAATTGGGCGGCGAAATCGTCCAGTCCGCCCATCAGGGAATACTTTTTAAAAATGACTTCGCCATCCCGACTGGTATAAATCTCCAGAGGATCCCCTTCACGGATCCTCATCGTCCGGCGGATCTCTTTCGGGATCACGACCCGGCCCAAATCGTCGATGCGGCGCACGATACCCGTTGCTTTCATAGTCCTCTCCTCCTGCGGTTTCCACAACGGCGTCCCACTGTGGGGACGCCGCCGGATGTTCTCTTTGCCGCTCATAGTATCCGCATCTTTTTCCTCCCTATGCAATTGCTGGCCTGGGTTTGTTTGGAAACGCTTTCTGCCGGTACAGCCCGGTTCATTCGCCCTCAGGCGCAAAAAAAGGACGGCTTTACTCGTTGTAAAGTCGTCCTTTTTCCAGCGTAAATCCGCTTTTCTTACTCACCGAAGCCGTTGTCGATCAACTCTTTCAGAGCCTCGACAGCCTCCTTCTCATCGGAGCCGTCAGCGATCAGGGTAATGGTGGTGCCCTTCACGATGCCCAGGGACAGAACGCCCAGCAGGCTCTTGGCATTGACGCGACGCTCATCCTTCTCCACCCAGATGCCACTCTTAAACTCGTTAGCCTTGCGAATAAAGAAGGTCGCGGGACGGGCCTGCAGGCCGACCTCGCTGTGAATGGTGACTTCCTGCGTATACATAAGACAGTTCTCCTTCAACACCAAATAAGAATTTACCGGATACCCACTTCATGAGATTACTCTTAAGATACCAAATTTGTTGTTTTCCGTCAATGACGAATTTGCATAAACTTAACCGACTTTCCAAAACTTTACATCGCCATTTCCATCAAAACTAACAAATCACGCTTATTTTTAGGTACAAAAGCCTCTTTTATACCCTCCGAGTGTCTTTTCTCCGTGATTTTTGAGGACGGACAGATTTTTTGTGCCTGTGCTTATTATGCACACAATTGTCCTCACTTTAGCTCCACGATCGTCACGCCGTCCTCGCCCTCACCGTAGCGGCCCAGACGAAAACTCTTCACTGCCGGGTGCCGCCGCAGCGTCAGCTGCACTGCCTTACGGAGCGCGCCGGTGCCCTTGCCGTGGATGATGCTCACCGTGTTCAGCTTCCCCATCCGGGCGGTGTCCAAAAACCGCTCCACCACGTCCTCCGCCTCGTCGGTCATGAGGCCGCGGAT
This sequence comes from uncultured Oscillospiraceae bacterium, assembly GCA_944386955.1. Lineage (GTDB taxonomy): Bacteria > Bacillota > Clostridia > Oscillospirales > Oscillospiraceae > CAJFPI01. The sequence continues at coordinate 7,168 of CALXDB010000030.1, read as the reverse complement.
ATCGATCTCGTTCCGGGCCCCGGCGGCCTTGGCGTGGGCGGTGACGCGGACCATCTGCTCCTTCACCTTCTTCTCCTCCAGCCGCTCCGCCTCCTCGATGAGGCGCACGTCGGAGGCCTTGGTGGTGAGGCTCATGTTTCCCGCCCGGAGCCGGAGCTTCCCGTCCTTCTCCACCGCCTCCACGGTGGCCCGGGTCTTGGTGCCCGGCAGCTCCACCAGGTCCCCCTTCTGGATGGGACGGCTGGGGGCCGGGATAGGCACAGGCTCGCTCTTGTGATCCCGCACCGCCTCCTCCGCCCGGTTCAGGCGGCCCCGGAGGGCGGCTCTGGCGTCGTTGAGACCCTGCCAGTCGGCCTCCTGCTGCTGGCGGCGGCGCAGCTCATCCAGCTCCGCCAGAATGGCGTCGGCCTCCGCCCGGGCGTCCCGGATGATCCGCCGGGCCTCCGCCTCGCCCTTGGACCGGGCGTTGTCCTTGGCCCGCTCCATCTGCTCCCGGAACTCCCGGGCCCGCTTCACATCCTGCTCCCGCTGGGTCTTGAGGCGCTCCGCCTCGTCCCGGTCCTTCTCCAGACTCTGCCGCCGCTCCTCCAGCTGGGTGAGGACCTCCTCAAACCGCACCGCCTCGCTGTCCATCTGCTCCCGGGCGGTGTCGATGACCTCCTCGGGGAGGCCGAGGCGCTGGGAGATGGCGAAGGCGTTGGACTTGCCGGGGATGCCGATAAGGAGCTTGTAGGTGGGCCGGAGAGTCTCCACGTCAAACTCGCAGGAGGCGTTTTCCACCCCCTTGGTGGTCATGGCGAAGGTCTTCAGCTCCGCGTAGTGGGTGGTGGCGGCGATGCGGGCCCCCCGGTTGCGGACGTGGGTGATGATGGCGATGGCCAGGGCCGCGCCCTCCACCGGGTCGGTGCCCGCCCCCAGCTCGTCGAAGAGCACCAGACTGCCCCGGTCCGCCTCCTCCAGTATACGCACGATGTTGGTCATGTGCGCGGAGAAGGTGGAGAGGCTCTGTTCGATGCTCTGTTCGTCGCCGATGTCCGCCAGCACCCGCTGGTAGACGCTGACGGCGCTGCCGCTGCCGGCGGGGATCTGGAGGCCGCACTGGGCCATGAGGGTGAGAAGGCCCAGGGTCTTGAGGGTCACGGTCTTGCCGCCGGTGTTGGGACCGGTAATGACCAGGGTGTCGAAGCGGCCCCCCAGCTCCACGTCGATGGGCACCGCCTTGGCGCTGTCCAGAAGGGGATGTCGGGCCCGGCGCAGGAAAATGGCGCCGGTGTCCCGGATCTCCGGCCGGACGCCGTCCATCTTATAGCTCAGCTGGGCCTTGGCGAAGAGGACGTCCAGCTGGACCAGCATGTCGTAGTCGCAGAGGATGTCGTTCTGATACTTGGCGGCCTCGGCGCTGAGGGCGCTCAAAATGCGGTGGATCTCCTTCTCCTCCTTGGCCTCCAGCTCCTTGAGCTGGTTGTTGGCCTGGACCACCCCCATAGGCTCCACAAAGAGGGTGGCCCCGGAGGCGGAGGTATCGTGGACAAGGCCCGGCAGCTCCGCACGGTGCTCCGCCTTCACCGGCACCACGAAGCGGCCCCCCCGCATGGTGATGAGACTCTCCTGGAGGATCTTGCTGTAGCTGGAGGAGGAGATGATCTTCTGGAGGATCTGGCGGCTCTTGGCGGCGGCCACCCGCTTGTGGCGGCGGATCTCCGCCAGCTCGGGGCTGGCACTGTCGGCGATCTCGTCCTCGTCCAGGATGGAGGAGAAGATCTTCTCCTCCAGAAACTTGTTCCCCCGGATGGTAAGGAAGAGGTGGTCGATGGCGGTCTTCTGGTTGGCGTCGTCGTTGAAATACTCCCGCACCCGCCGGGCGCACCGGAGCATCCCCGCCAGAGTCAGCAGCTCCCGGGTGCCCAGCACACCGGCCCGGTCCGCCCTGGCCAGCAGCTCCGCCACGCTCTTCAGTCCGGCGAAGTTGGGGCTGCCCTGGAGGCCCACCATGGCCCGGGCCGCCTCGGTCTGGTTCTGGAGCAGCTGCACCTCCTCCACGTTCGTCTCCGGCCGCAGCTTCCGGCAGCGGTCCTTGGCCTCGTCGCTGACGGCCTGGGCCGCCAGCAGCTCCAGCACCGCCGGCAGCTCCAGGGTCCGGATGGATTTGTCAAACAGTTCACTCATGGTCGTGTTCTCCTGTGGGAAACGGGGGAACAGGCCCCCGAAATTGATTGGGTTTCGTTGTTTTTCATCGGAATATTACAGTTTGTTTTCATTTTCTCCCTCTTTCGGCAGGGAAGCGGCCAGGCTCTTGTAGAAGTCCAGGGTACGGAAGCCCCGCTCCAGCTGGGCGGCTACATAGGCCTCGGCGGCGTCTCCCAAAAGCCGCAGGTCCTCCGCCCCCAGGCGGAAGGCATAGAGCCGCTTGGGGTCCCCGTGGAGGATGTGCTCCATGGCCTGGAGGCCGCCGGGGGTCAGGGGCATGGAAAGGCCCTGCCGCTCCCCGCAGGTCCGGCAGCGGACCACCCCCTGGACCACGTTCAGCATGGGCTCCTCCGGCTGGGGATTCCCGCAGTAGGCGCAGCCGTCGATAAGGGGCTCGAAGCCGCTGAGGGCCATGAGCCGCCACTCGAAGGCGGCCTTCACCAGGGCCGGGTCCTTCTGGAGATGGCCCAGGGCGTAGAGGGCGTTGAGGAGGAGGGAGAGGGTCTCCCCGGCCTCCAGCCCGGCGGGGGTGACGGCGTCGGTGAGCTCGGCAAAGTAGCTGCCGAGGCTCAGCAGCACCACGTCCCGCCGCAGGGGGTCGAAGAGCTCGATGGTGGAGGCCTCGGAGAGGATCTGCCAGCCGTGGCTCTCGGTGAGGACCATCTCGGAGTAGCAGAGGAGCTGGGCGGCGGCGGAAATGCGGCTGCGGCGGCTCCGGGCCCCCTTGGCTACTACGCTGACCTTCCCCAGGGGGGCGGTGAGCACCGTCAGCACCTGGTCCGCCTCCTTGGTATCGGTGGACCGGAGGACCAGCCCCTTGACCACGTTTTTCTCTCGCATCTATGTACGTCCTCCACGGGCGAAAGACGGCTTGCGCCGTCTTTCGCGTCTAAAATGGGTCAATCCTCCTCATCCTCCCGGTAGAGGAGGTAAAACACCGGATGGCCGGTGGCCAGGAACAGGGGAAAAAATTGAAACATGAAACCGCCTCCTGTCCCTCCTATGGTGGGCAGAAGGGCGGCGGGTCATGTGTGGGAAGTTTTAGCGGGAGAGGAACTTATTCCTCGTCGTAGCCGAAACTTCTGATATAGTTCAAATTGTCTCTCCAATTTTCTTTCACCTTCACCCAGGTCTCCATGTACACCCGGGTGCCCATGAACCGCTCGATATCCTGGCGGGCCTGGGAGCTGATCTTTTTCAGCATGGCGCCGTTTTTGCCGATGATGATGCCCTTGTGGCTGGCCTTTTCGCAATAGATGGTCACGTCCAGGTCGATGATCTCGTTCTCCCGCTCAGAAAACCGGGTGACCTCGATGGCGGTGCCGTGGGGGATCTCCTTATCGAGATTCCGCAGCAGCTTCTCCCGGACGATCTCCGCCACCACCTGCTTCTCCGGCTGGTCGGTGGTCATGCCGTCGGGGAACAGCTGGGGGCCCTCGGCGGCGTACTTCTGGAGCTGGTCCATGAGGATGTCCAGCCCGTCCTTCTTCTCCGCCGACAGGGGGATGATGGCGTCGAAGTCGTGGGCCTGGCTGTAGGCGGCGATCACCGCCAGCAGCTCCTCCTTCTCCACGGTGTCGATCTTGTTGATGACCAGCACGGCGGGGAGGCCCTCCTCCTTGATACGGTCAATGAGAATCTGCTCCGGGGTACCCACATGGGGGATGGGCTCCACCAGCAGACATACCGCGTCCACGTCGGCCACGCTCTGGCGCACCACCTTCACCATGTAGTCCCCCAGGCGGGTGCGGGCCTTGTGAAGGCCCGGGGTGTCCAGCAGCACGAACTGGGTGTCCCCCCGGTTCACCACGCCGTAGATGCGGTTGCGGGTGGTCTGGGGCTTATTGGACACAATGGCGATCTTCTCCCCCACCAGGGCGTTGGTGAGGGTGGACTTGCCCACGTTGGGCCGTCCGCAGACGGTAATCATGGCGGTTTTCTTGATCTCAGACATAACAGATGATCCTCAACTTTCTTTTTTCTCACGGGTTTGAGCAATTCCCCGTTTTCAGCTTCTTTATATTATAATGTGTATCTCAGTATTCCCGCTTTTCCGAGCGGCCAACCAGATAGTCGATGGAGACGCCGAAGTGGTCGGCCAGCTTCCAGGCGTTCTCCAGGCTGGGCAGGTTCACGCCCCGTTCCAGCCGCTGGTAGTGCTGTTCGGTTATCTCAATCGCCGCAGCCACCTGGACCTGGGTCTCTTTCTTCTCTTTTCGCAGTTCCCGCAGTCGTTCGTGAAATTGCATTTCTGCTCTCCCTCGCCTTGACACAATCTATATGTTGTGTTACGATGGTGCCAGTATAGGACAATAAACTTATTGTGTTTCAGAAAGGTGGTATTGCATGTCGGATTTTCTGCGCTGGCTCTATGCCCACTACATCCGCCCCCAGCTGGACGCGGCCCCGCCGGAGGAGTATGAGGCCCACCTGTCCCAGCTGGAAAACGGCCTGCCGCCCTATCTCCGGGAGGACTATGCCCGGGTCCGGGAGTTCACTGCCCTCCACGCCTTTCTTCTGGGACTGCGGACGGGCCAGGGGCTGCCCCGGCCGTGATCGCCGCCCGCTCCGGAGGCCAGAGCCGGTCCGCCAGATGGAGGATCCCCCCCTCCAGCCACACCAGCACCTGGGCCAGAGGCAGGCTCAGAAGCAGCACCGTCACCACCACTACGGGGAACCAGACCAGCCGGTCCACAGTCTCCGGCACCCGCGCCGCCAGCCGGGGGTATACCAGCTGGTCGGGGATCCAGGAGATGAGGTAGACGGAGAGGGACAACCGGCTCAGCCGGTCAAGGCACCAGCGGACGCCCCCCGGCCACCGCTCCGCCGGCCACTGGCGCAATGCGGAGAACAGCAGTACCGCCGTGGTGACGGTGAAAAGGCCGCCCCAGTAGGTGACCTCCAGATAGGCCAGGGGTCCGCCCTTCATGAGATAGATGTGGACCAGGCCGCCGCACACCGTGGAGGCCGCCGCCCCCAGAAGACACACCGGCCACCGCCAGGGGATGGGGCACTGTCGCAGCTGCATGCCGATGCAGTAGTATGCGATGGGGTAGAGCCGGTTCCACCAGTCCGGCAGCAGCTGGATCTGCCAGATGGCGGTGATGTTGTCGATGCTGGGAGCCACCGCCACCAGCAGCAGGGTGGCAATGAGGAATTTCCGCTCCCGCTGCCCCAGGGCCGCCCACATGGCGTTGAGAAAGGGGATCAGCAGGAAGAGTCCTAAGTACATGGCGATGTACCACCCGTAGGGGGCGGCGGAAAACTGCAGCAGCTCCCGCAGCCAGGTCCCGGGGCGGAGGGGGCCGTGGAGAAACAGCCCCCGGAAGAGAAAGCAGGCCGTGCCCGCAAGGCCGTAGGCCACGATCACCCGGAGGGCCCCCTTATAATAGCGGAGGCTCCACCGCCGCTCCCCCAGCAGCCAGCCGCTGAGGAGGAGGAACAGGGGCACGCAGCTCATGAGGCCCGTCCGCACAATGGCGGCGATCTCCATCCGGTGGCCCTGAACCGGCAGGTTATAAAATCCGCAGTTGAGAAAGAAATGGACCGACAGCACCATCACCACCGCCGCGGAGCGGATGAGGTCCAGCCGCAGGTCCCGCTGCTTTGCCATGGGGGAACCCTCCTCTCCTACCGGGGGATCCCCAGCTTGTCCATAATCACATCCTCGTGGGCGCGCATCAGGGCCTTCTCCTCCCCCTCGTCCAGGTGGTCGTAGCCCAGCAGGTGGAGCACCGAGTGGGTCACCAGATAGGCAAGCTCCCGGCGGTTCGAGTGGCCGTACTCCGCCGCCTGGGCCTTCACCCGCTCCATGGAGAGGCACATGTCCCCCAAGGGCACCAGCCCCGTGGCGGGGTCCGCGTCCTCCTCGGTAGGGACCTCCCCAGGATGGAGGTCGAAGGCGGGGAAGCTCAGCACATCGGTGGGCCGGTCCACCCCCCGCATCTCCAGATTCACCGCGTGGATGCCCGCATCGTCGGTGAGCATCACGTCCACCTCGCAGGGGACCGTCACCCCCTCCGCCTCTAAAGCGGTGCGGATGGTCTTGCGGATGAGGGCGCAGTTTTGCTCACTGGCGGCCCCGGGCACCTCCGCCGTCACGGGAATGTAATGTCGCTTTGCCATAGCAGTTATTCCTCCGTCGGCCCTTCGATGGGCTCGTCCAAAATCCAGGGGAGGTACATTTGGCCCCCCAGATCAAAGTGGGGCTCCGGAAAGTCCGGCGCGCCGTAAGGGTAGTCCTCATGGCCCAGCTGCAAGCCGCCCCAGGGCCGCTTGACAACAGGACCCCAGCCGCCGCTCTCCTCCCCCGGATGGGTTAGGATTTTCCCGGCCACGCGCCAGGAGAACTGGTAGAGAAGCCCCTTCTCCGCCCAGTCGTCTTCGTAATACAGCTCGCAGACATAGGTGGCCTTCTCCGGCGGGATGGAGAGGCTGTCCAACATGTCCAAAATCTCCCCCGGCAGCCGCCGCGCCCGGGCCAGGGCCAGGAAATTCCGGCAATGGCCGCATGCGCAGCCCCACTCCTCGACCTGGGCATACCAGTCCCGGGTGGCCGCCTCGTCTACTTCCACTTCATATCCGTGCCAGGAAAAATGGGTCATATCGTCTCTCTTTCCCGCCTCAGCGGCTCTTCTCCCGCTTGCGCTGGCTGCGGGCGTAGTAGTCGTCGTAGGCCTTGATGATCCGCTGGACCATCACATGGCGCACCACGTCCTGGTCATTGAGTTCGCAGATGCCGATGCCCTCCACGCCCTTCAAGACCCGGATGGCCTCCTTGAGGCCGCTGGTCTTGTCCGGGGGCAGGTCGATCTGGGTGATGTCGCCGGTGATGACCATTTTGGAGCCGAAGCCCATGCGGGTCAGGAACATCTTCATCTGCTCCCGGCTGGTGTTCTGGGCCTCGTCCAGAATGATGAAGCTGTCGTCCAAAGTCCTGCCCCGCATGTAGGCCAGGGGGGCCACCTCGATGTTGCCCCGC
>CALXDB010000029.1 GCA_944386955.1 uncultured Oscillospiraceae bacterium | reverse complement strand
GGTATTCCCGGGAGGAGATCTTCTCCCACCCCCTGCCGGATTTCTGGGAGGAGGACGGCCGCAGCGTCTGCCTCCGGGTTCCCCTCCTGCCCCAGCACCCCCTGGCTTTCCTGGAGATTTTGTCGGAGGACAGCACCTCCATCACCGTCTCGGCTCCAAAGCCGGAGGTCCTTCAGCCCCTCTATCGTCTGGACTGCTGGACGGAGGACGGGGAGGAGAGTAATCGCCGCTTTCTGGCCATGGAGGCGGTAGTCAAGGACTTTGTGGCCGTCCGGGGCTATGGGAAGATGAGCGCCCACGTCCGGCGGAACCTGTACTATCATGTGTGGCACAGCCTGTATCACCACCGGCCGGACCGGCCCTTCTGCCGGGAGGAGGTGGAGGCGGTGTGCCTTCGTTATTGGAAAGGAGAACGGTAATGGCAGAGACCGATGTGAAACTGACCAAGCTGGCCAAGTGCGCCGGCTGCGGGGCCAAGGTGGGGGCCGGGACCCTGGCAAAGCTCCTGGAGGGCATCCGGGTCCATGAGGACCCCAATCTGCTGGTGGGCTTTGACAAGAGCGACGACGCCAGCGTCTACAAGGTCAGCGACGACCTGGCCCTGGTGCAGACGGTGGATTTCTTCCCGCCCATTGCCGACGACCCCTATCTCTTCGGTCAGATCGCCGCCACCAACGCCCTCAGCGACGTATATGCCATGGGCGGCGAGCCCAAACTGGCCCTGAATCTCATGTGCGTGCCGGAGAGCATGCCCTCCGAGGCGGTCCATCAGATCCTCCGGGGCGGCTATGACAAGGTGTACGAGGCGGGGTGCCTCATCACCGGGGGCCACAGCATCTTTGACGACGAGCCCAAATACGGCCTCAGCGTCACCGGCTTTGTCCACCCGGACAAGGTCCTCACCAACAGCGGGGCCCATCCGGGAGACGTGCTCTTTCTTACCAAGCCCCTGGGCATCGGGGTCCTCACCACCGCCCACAAGGCGGAGCTGGTGGACAAGGCGGTGATGGACCGGGCCTACGGCCTCATGACCACCCTCAACAAGGCCGCCCGGGACGTGATGGTCCGCTACCGGGTTCACGCCTGCACCGACGTCACCGGCTTTGGCCTCATGGGACACCTTCTGGAGATGACCCAGGGCAGCGGCACCCGGGCGGTGCTGTCGGTGAACGCCATCGACCTCATCAGCGAGTCGGTGGAGCTGGCGAAGATGGGGGTGCTGCCGGAGGGGATGTACCGCAACCGCACCTTCGCCCAGGAGCAGGTGGAGTCGGAGGGGATCCCCCTGGAGCTTCAGGATCTCCTCTACGACCCCCAGACCGCCGGCGGTCTCCTCATCAGCGTCCACCCCGACGACGCGGAGGCCCTGTATGAGGACCTGAAGAGGGCGGTGCCCTCCGCCCAGCGCATCGGTTTCATGGAGGCCTATGAAGCAGGGAAACGGATCCTCCTTCGCCCCTAGGCAAAGAGCCGGAAACGCCCTTCGCAGACGAAAACAAAACGCCGCGTACCAGATGGTACGCGGCGTTTTGCTTCTTAGAAAATGGAGAGAGGGAGAAAAGAAAAGAAACATATCTCATGTACAAGTTTATTGTAGCCGAGGATTCCGTTTGTGTCAACACCCCCAAAAGAACATTCACAAATTGTTCACAGGTTATGGAATTTCTCCTATTGACGGGAAGAAATTCTTGGCGTATTATTTAGCATGCTAATTATTTTGAGAGATGATCGGAGGGAGGAGAATGGAAAATTCATCCAATTTGGGCAGACAGGTGGTATACTGCGGCCACCTGGCCCGGCTGTGTCTGGAGGAGCGGATGCGGCAGTTTGGCGTCACGCCGGTGCAGGCCTACGCCATGCGCTTTCTGGCCCGGGAGGGCGGGAGCCGGGAGATCGCCCAGCGGGATCTGGAGCGGGAGCTGCGGCTGAAGGCCTCCACGGTCAACGGCGTGGTGGACCGGCTGGTGGAAAAGGGCCTGCTGCTGCGCCAGACCAGCCCCACCGACGGGCGCTGCCGCCTGCTGCGGCTGACAGAGGCGGGCCGCGCGGCAGCCGCCGCCTTCCTCTCCGCCATGGAGGACACGGAGGTCCTTTTTCGCTCCGCACTCTCTCCGGGGGAGCAGCAGCAGTTTCAGGAGCTGCTGGTCCGGATCATCTCCCGATTAGAAAGTGAGGTACACCGCACATGATCCGTAAGCTTTGGCCCTATACCGCGGGATACCGGAAGTGGATCCTGATGGGGGTCCTGTGTTCCGGGGCGGAGGCCGTGTTCGAGCTGATTTTGCCCCTGATGATGGCTACCATCGTGGACACCTATATCCCCGCCGGGGACACCGGCGGTATCCTGCGCCACGGCCTTCTCATGGTGCTGCTGGCCCTGGTGTCCATGGGGCTCGGGGTCTGCGCCGCCTTTTCCTCGGCCCGGGCGGGCCAGGGCTTCGGCGCCAATCTCCGGGATGCCCAGTACAGCCATATCCAGGACTACGCCTTCCGCAACATCGAGAAGTTCTCCACCGCCTCCCTCATCACCCGCCTCACCACCGACTGCAACACCATGCAGATGACCCTCATGATGTCCCTGCGCCTTTTGGTGCGGGCCCCGGTGATGCTGGTCAGCGCCCTGGTACTGGCCATGGGCATCTCCCTGCGGCTCAGCCGGGTGTTTTTGGTGGCCCTGCCCCTGCTGGCGGTGGGCATCTTCCTCATCCTCTCTGCCGTGGCCCCCAAGTTCCGCCTCCTCCAGGAACGGACCGACGATCTGAACCTCACTGTGCAGGAGAACCTCAACGCCGTGCGGGTGGTGAAGTCCTTCGTCCGGGAGGACTTTGAAAACCAGAAGTTCGAGGGGCGGAACCTGGCGCTGCGCAGCATCTCCGAGACTGCCTTCGGCCGGGTGATCGTGGCCATGCCCACCATGATGCTCATCACCTACGGCACCATCATCGCCGTCATGTGGTACGGCGCCCCCATGGTCCAGTCCGGGGCCCTGGAGGTGGCCCTGCTCACCACCTTCTTCACCTACATCACCCAAGTGCTCATGAGCCTGATGATGGTGTCCATGATGCTGATGATGCTGACCCGGTCCGTGGCCTGCGGCAAACGGATCATCGAGGTGCTGGAGGAGAAGCCCGACATTACCGACGAGGCGGCGGACCCCTTCGCCAAGGCGGCCGACGGCTCTATCGACTTCGACCATGTGTGGTTCAAGTACAACGCTGCCAGCGAGGCCTGGAACCTGGAGGACATCGACCTCCACATCAAAAGCGGCCAGACCGTGGGCATCATCGGAGCCACCGGCAGCGCCAAGAGCACCCTGGTGCAGTTGATCCCCCGGCTCTACGAGGCGGCCAGAGGCACCGTGCGGGTGGGCGGGCGGCCCGTGGGGGACTACACCATGGAGCACCTGCGGGACAGCTGCGCCATGGTGCTGCAGAAGAACACCCTTTTCTCCGGCACCGTCCGGGAGAACCTTCTCTGGGGCAATGAACACGCTGCTGACGAGGAGATTTGGGCGGCCTGCCGGGCCGCCTGCGCCGACGAGTTCCTCCACCGCCTCCCCGGGGAGCTGGATATGGACCTTGGCCAGGGGGGCGTCAACGTCTCCGGCGGCCAGAAGCAGCGGCTGTGCATTGCCCGGGCCATTTTGAAAAAGCCCAAGGTGCTGATCCTGGACGACTCCACCTCCGCCGTGGACACCGCTACCGACGCCCGGATCCGGGAGGCTTTCCGCACCCAGCTGCCGGACACCACCAAGATCATCATCGCCCAGCGGATCATCTCCGTTATGGACGCGGATCTCATCGTGGTTATGGACGATGGAAAAATCTCCGACATGGGCACCCACGACGAGCTGATGGCGCGCAGCGAGATCTACCGGGATGTCTACCAGTCCCAGCAGGAAGGAGCGAGCATCGATGGCTAACGGAAGACACATGGGCGGCGGCCCCAACCGCCACGGCTATCAGAAGCCAAAGAACATGGGCAAGACGGTGGCCAATCTGCTGCGCTATATCGGCCGATCCAAGTGGCTGCTGCTGGTGGTGGCCCTGTGCCTGGTGCTTTACAGCGTCTGCACCGTGGGCGGTTCCTATCTGCTGAAATTTCTGGTGAACGACGCCATCGTCCCCGGGGATTACGCCCTGCTGGCCAAGCTCCTGGCCCTCATGGCCCTCATCTACATCGCCGGGGCCGTCTTCTCCTTCACCTATTCCCGCATCATGGTCCATGTGTCCCAGAAGACCAGCTTCGCTCTGCGGCGGGACCTCTTCGCCAAGATGCAGACCCTGCCTCTCAGCTACTTTGACACCCACACCCACGGCGAACTCATGAGCCGCTACACCAACGACATCGAGACCATCACCGAGATCATGAACAACGGCTTGGCCAACATGGTCTCCGGCATCCTCACCTTCATCGGCGTGGTAGCCATGATGCTCCGCCTCAGCCCCGTTCTCTTCCTGGTGACCCTCTTCTGCCTGGGCCTCATGCTGCTGGTGGTCATGACCATCGGAAAGCGCAGCCGGATGTTCTTCGCCCGGCAGCAGCAGGACATCGGTACTGTCAACGGGTATATTGAGGAGATGATCGAGGGGCAGAAGGTCATCAAGGTCTTCAACCACGAGGCCAAGGCCAAGGAGGGCTTCGGCGTGCGCAACGAGGCCTACCGACGCAGCGCCACCGCCGCCCAGTCCTTTGCCGGGGCCATGATGCCCGCCATGGGCAACATCTCCCACATCAACTACGCCCTCACCTGCTGTGTCGGGGCCTTTCTCTCCATCTACATGGGCCTGGATCTGGGATCCCTGGTGACCTACCTTCAGTACGTCCGCCAGGTGAGCCAGCCGGTGACCATGATCAGCCAGCAGGTGAACAACCTCCTGGCCGCCATCGCCGGCGCCGAGCGGGTCTTTGACATCCTGGAGCTGCCCAGCGAGACGGATCAGGGGAATGTGACCCTGGTTCATGTGCGGAAGGGGTCGGACGGCAGTCTGACGGAGTGTGAGGGCCGGGGGGACGGCTGGGCCTGGAAGGAGCCCGACGGGGCCCTGGTGCCCCTCCGGGGGGACGTGCGGTTCAACGACGTGGTGTTCAGCTACGTCCCCGGCAAGGAGATCCTCCATGGCATCAGCCTCTACGCCAAGCCGGGGCAGAAGATCGCCTTCGTGGGGTCCACCGGTGCGGGTAAGACCACCATCACCAACCTCATCAACCGCTTCTACGAGATCCAGAGCGGCACCATCACCTACGACGGCATCGACGTACGCCGCATCCAAAAGGACAGCCTCCGCCGGAGCCTCGGCATCGTCCTCCAGGACACCCACCTTTTCACCGGCACCATCGCAGACAACATCCGTTACGGTAAGCTGGACGCCACCGATGAGGAGGTACAGGCGGCGGCCCGGCTGGCCAACGCCGACGCCTTCATCCGCCACCTGCCCCAGGGCTACGACACCCTCCTCACCGATGACGGCGGCAACCTCTCCCAGGGGGAGCGGCAGCTGCTGGCCATTGCCCGGGCCGCCGTGGCGGATCCGCCGGTGCTGATTTTGGATGAGGCCACCTCCTCCATCGACACCCGGACGGAGAAGCTCATCGAGAAGGGCATGGACAGCCTCATGGCGGGCCGCACCGTCTTCGTCATCGCCCACCGCCTCTCCACCGTCCGCAACGCCAAGGCCATCATGGTCCTGGAGCTGGGGGAGATCATCGAGCGGGGCGACCACGACGACCTCATTGCCCAGGGGGGTAAATACTATCAGCTGTATACCGGCCAGATGGAGCTGAGCTGAATCTTTTTTAAAGGTGTTGCTTATGCAACAGAAATTTTTGAATAAACTGGCTATACTATAGCCAATCAGAAAGCCGTCCTTTCCGCAGAGGCGCGGCTTTCCTATGGTGAGAATAAGGAGGAATTTTCCAATGAAGTATGTTTGCGATGTGTGCGGCTATGTATACGATGAGACCGTGGGCGATCCCGATAACGGCATTGCCGCCGGCACCAAGTGGGAGGATCTGCCCGAGGATTTCGTCTGCCCCCTGTGCGGCGTAGGCAAGGATCAGTTCTCCGCGGAGTGATTGCCTGATCCCTATGAAAAAAGACCCGCCCGGACCGCAGAAGCTGCGATCCGGGCGGATTTTTACACTCAAATAATTATGATTCGAAATATTTCTGCCGAATACGACAATATGTAATCAAATATTCGCGGCTTATTGCTTGTTCATCGGCTCCTCCCGGAGACTTCCCCGGAGGGGCGGCTGGTCGTGGGGGTCACCGGCGTGGTGGGCGTTGGTGTGGACGTTGATGTACTCCGCCTTCAGCTTGGAGTAGAGGATGGTCTGACTGGAGTAGAGGCCGCTGTAGCCGGAGAGCATGTAGCTGATGCCGCAGGCCAGGGCGAAGTAGAGCAATCCGCCGTCGCCGAACAGCTCCACCGACAGGAAAATGGAGGCGGTGGGGCAATTGACTGCCCCGCAGAACACGGCCACCAGACCCACGGCAGCCCCAAAGCCCGCTGGGATTCCAAGCAGCGGGCCCGCCACGCAGCCGAAGGTGGCCCCCACGAAGAAGGAGGGTACCACCTCGCCGCCCTTGAATCCTGCCCCCAGGGTGACGGCGGTAAAGAGGAGCTTCAGCAGAAAGGCGGCGGGGCGGGCGGACCCCTCCTCCACCGCCCGGGTAATCACATCCATGCCAGCGCCGTTGTAGTCGCCGCTCCTTACCAGGAGGGTCAGCAGTACCACAGCGGCTCCGCCTGCCGCGGCCCGGAGCCAGGGGTTGGGAATGCGGCGGGCCAGCTGCCGCTCGGTGAAGTGGATGACGGTGCAAAACAACACCGAGACCAGGGCGCACAGGGCTGCCAGCACCGCTACGCGCAGCAGCATCCCTAGTTCCAGCGGCGGGGCGGCGACGGAGAAGGCCGTGGGAGCTACACCCAGAAGCCGGGATACCCCGTAAGCAGTGAGGGAAGCGGTGAGGCAGGGAATGAGGGCGGCGTGGTACATGACGCCGATGCTGATGACCACCATGGCAAATACTGTAGCAGTGAGGGGGGTGCCGAACAGGGCGGAGAAAAAGGCGGCCATCCCGGCCATGGTGGCGGTCCGCAGGTCACGGTCATCCAGACGGAAGAGTCGGCCCGCTTTGTGGCCGATGGCGCCGCCCATCTGCAGGGCCGCCCCCTCCCGCCCGGCAGAGCCGCCGCAGAGATGGGTCGCTACTGTGCTGAAAAAAATGGCGGGCAGCAGGCGCAGTGTCAGCCCCTTTCCCAGGTGTACCGCATCGATGATGTCGTTGGTGCCCAGGCCCTCGGTGCGGGTCAGACGGTAGAAGGCCACGATCAGCAGTCCTGCCAGGGGCAGGCACCACAAAAGCCAGGGGTGTTCCAGGCGCAGCTCGGTGGCACGCTCTACGCCGATGTGAAAAGCGGAGCCCACCGCGCCGCAGGCAGCCCCCACGACCACCGCCAGAAGCAGCCATTTGACCAGAGCCTGCGCATACAGGCCTGTGTGCTTTATCCAGGATGCTGCCTCCCGCCAGATATTCTCTCTCATGTGTTCCTCCTTACCAGCAACGGCAGATCCCGGCGGGGACCTCCGGTGATCGCCCGGACAGGCAGATCCATTATATCCATCCCGGAAAGTGAAGTCAAGGGCGGCAGTTCTGGCCGGGGACCGGGCGGCATAGACTGGGGCGAGGTGAGCGCGTGATGATACTCCATGTTGTCAAGGCCGGCGAGACCATTTCCTCCATTGCCCGCTCCTACGGCGTGGACCCGGAGCGGCTGCGGACGGACAACGGCGTGGGGGCGGAGGGAGCCCTGGCAGTGGGACAGACCCTGGTGGTTCGTTTCCCTACCGTCGTCCATGTGGTGCGGCGGGGGGAGACGCTGGCCTCCATTGCCCGAGATTACGGCGTCACGGTTCGGCAGCTGTGGCGGCACAACTACCAGCTGGCCGGCAGCAGCGACATTTTTCCCGGCCAGACCCTGGTGATCGCCTACGAGGGCGGCTCACTGGGGACTGTGGGCATCTCCGGCTATGCCTACCCCTCTATCGCCCGGCCCCAGCTCCAGGCGGCCCTGCCCTATCTCACCTGGCTGATCCCCTTTACCTACGGTCTCACCAACACGGGGGAGCTGCTGCTGCTGGATGTGGAGGACCTGCCTGCCCAGGCGGCCCAGCGGGGGACGGGGGCTCTGCTGCATCTGTCCTCCATGACGGAGGAGGGGCAGTTTTCCAACCAGCGCAGTACCCTGGTGCTGACGGAGCAGGCGCTGGCCCGGCGGCTTCTGGACCAGGTGGAGGCGGAGGTGCGGCGGCGGGACTACCGGGGTGTGGACGTGGATTTTGAATTCCTGCCGGCGGAGGAGGGGGCGGCCTACGCCGCCTTTGTGGCGGCGCTGGGGGAACGGATGCACGCAATGGGCCGGTTTGTGATGACGGCTTTGGCCCCCAAAACCAGTCGGGATCAGCCGGGACTTCTCTATGAGGGGCATGACTACGCCGCCCTGGGGGCCGCGGCGGATCTTCTGCTGGTCATGACCTACGAGTGGGGCTACACCTACGGCCCACCTATGGCGGTAGCTCCGCTGCCCAACGTAAAACAGGTGCTGGACTACGCCGTTTCGGAGATCCCTGCAAAAAAGCTCCTGTTGGGGGTCCCTACTTATGGATACGATTGGCCTCTTCCCTTTGAAGAGGGCATAACGAGAGCCAGGTCTCTCTCCAGCGGGGAGGCTGTGGATCTGGCTATCCGGTACCGCATTGCCATTCAGTATGACGAGGAGGCCCAGTCCCCCTATTTCTCCTATACTGCGGAGGACGGAACAATTCACACAGTGTGGTTTGAGGACGCCCGCAGCACCGAGCAAAAGCTGCTGCTGATCCGGGAATACGGCCTCTCCGGTGGGGGATTCTGGAATCTGATGCGGCCCTTCCCCCAGGGATGGGCGGTGCTGGACAGCCTGTACGACGTGGCCGGGAGCTGAAGAACGGCCCCTTTGCAGAAGTTCTGCAAAGGGGCCCGTTTTTTTCCGCACAAAAAAGGGCCCCCTGCAGCCGTTTTCGGCTTGCAGAGGACCCAAGGGGGGCTATTTCGCGTTGTAGGCCTTGATGCCCAGGGCCAGCAGGTCGCAGGCGCGGGCCAGATCCGCCTCCTTGAGGACGTAGGCGATACGGATCTCATCCACGCCCTTGCCGGGAGTGCCGTAGAAGGATTCGCCGGGGGCAAACATCACCGTCTCGCCGTTGTCGTCAAAGTCTGTCAGGAGCCACTGCTGGAAGGCGTCGGCGCTGTCCACCGGCAGCTTGGCCATCAGGTAGAAGGCGCCCTCCGGGCACTTGCATACCACGCCGGGGATCTCCTTCAGCTTGCTGACCACCGTGTCGCGGCGGCGTTTATACTCCTCACGCACAGCGGCGAAGTAATCGCCGGGCACTGTGTACAGGGCGGCGGCAGCCACCTGGTCCAGGGTGGCCACAGACAGACGGGCCTGGCAATACTTCATGGCGTGGGCCATCAGCTCTGCGTTGCGGGAGATGATTACGCCGATCCGGGCGCCGCAGGCGGAGAACCGCTTGGACACGGAGTCGATGAGGATCACATTTTCTGCCGCGTCCTCAAACTGTCCCATAGACGCCAGCGCCTCGCCGCCATAGACGAATTCCCGGTATACCTCATCGCCGATGAGGAAGAGGCCGTGCTCCTTGGCTACGTCTGCGATCATCCGCATCTCCGCCGGAGACAGTACCACGCCGGTGGGGTTGCCGGGATTGGTCACCAGAATGGCCCGGGTCTTCTCATTGATCAGCGCCTCGATCCGGGCGCGGTCGGCGTAGAAGTAGCCCTCCTCCGGTGTGGTGGTGAGGGGTCGGATGGATGCGCCGGTGGTGTAGACGAAGGTGCTGTAGTTGGGATAGAAGGGCTCGGGGATAATGATCTCGTCCCCGTCGTCCAGAATACAGTTGAGGGCGATCTGCAGTGCCTCGCTGCCGCCGGTGGTCACCAGGATCTCGCTTTCGGCGAAGTGGATGCCCAGCTTGTCATAGTAGTTCTGAACGGCGGTGATGAGCTCCGGAATGCCGGGGGAGGGGGCGTATTCCAGCACCGGCTGGGTGAAGTGGCGAACCGCCTCGAAGGCCGCTTCCGGCGTTTCGATATCCGGCTGGCCGATGTTCAAATGGTAGATCTTCTTTCCCGCTGCCACGGCGGCCACTGCGTAGGGATGAAACTTCCGCATGGGGGAGAGTCCGCATTTTTTGACTTTTTCAGAAAACTTCATAAATATCTCTCCTTTTTCAATATCGCCCTCTCGGCAGGGGCAGAGGGGATTCATGTACTTATTATACCGTATCCCGCTTTTCACCGCAACCTCAATTTCCGCTCCGACCGCCATTTTCCTCGCCCAAATAGAAGGAAGGAGAGGTGAGATCTCACCTCTCCTTCCTTCTATTGCATCCCCGGACCGGCGGGGGGATCAATCCCGTTCCTTCTCATAGTGGAGCACGCTGCCGCTGACGGCGTCGATCTCGTACTCATAGTCCATGTTTCCGCTCTTGAACTCCACATCGTAGTGGGGCCTGTCGTCGTCCAGCTCCTCGTCCACCTCCAGCTCCCACACGTCCGAGGCAGAGAGCCCCGCGTGGGCCAGAGCGGCGTCCCGGGCGGCCTGGGCGGAGATGACGCTGGAGGCATTGACGGCGTGGGACTCGCTCTCCCGCTTCAGAATGGTCCCATCTGTGCCGGAGATCTCGTAGTCGTATTCGGTGCTGCCGCTCCAGAACTCGATCTCATACTCCCAGCGGCCGTCGTCCCAGTCCCGCTCCACCTTCACGTTCACGACGTCGGAGGCGCTGACGCCTGCGTCGGCATAGGCGATGCTCTTGGCCTTTTCCGCTCCGATGTCGCCGGAGGAGGCGCCGCTGCCGGAGCCGGTCCCGCTGTTCGCGCCGGAACCGGTGTTCGTGCCGGAGCCGGTGTTGGGGGCGCCGGCGGAATTGGCGCCGCCGGAGGCCGCAGGCTTATCGCCCCAGAGCACTTCCCCGGTATAGGCGTCTACGGCGCACTCATATTCACCGGCGGCCGTTTCTACCTCTACCTCATAGCAGGGCTTCCACTCATCCAGCTCCGCGTCCACTTCCAGCTTTCGCACCTCCGACTCCGAAAGCCCCATATAGGTCAGCGCAGCGGAAGCAGCGGCGTCGCGGCCCACCGGCAATCCGGGGGCTCCTGCGTTCACCATCTGACTCAGCTCCTCCACAGACAGCGCCGACAGATCCTCCAGGGTCAGGGCGCTGTTAAGGCGGAGGGCCGACTGGATCAGGGAGGCTTTGCCCACAGAGAGGTTGTTCTCCTTGGCGAAGGTCTCCAGCTGGGTGTCCTGGGTCAGGGTTTGGCTGAGCACCGAGGCGCCGGACTGGGCATTCTGCAGGGCGGTGCCCACCTCGCTGGTGAGGCTCTCCTCCAGCCGGACGGCCCGGTCCTGGTCCTGGTCCTCCACTGAGATCAGAATGGCGGAGGAGATGCTGTCCAGATAGCCGTGGCGCAGGAGACTGCCCACGATGGCGTTCACCGCCACATTCAGATCCGTCCCCTCCAGGGGCAGATCCGTCAGAATCTCCTCCGCCTCACTGTTCAGCGGCGTGGCGGAGAGAACCTTCTCCTTGTTGTTGACTTTCAGCTGGATGCTGGGATTGACGTCCAGCGAGATAATAGAGGCCACCGCATTGGCGCGCATGTTCAGCACGCCCGCGGCGCCGCCGCCCACCAGCAGCAGGGCCAGGCAGGCCGCTGCCGCCAGCTTGGCAAAGCTGCGCTTTTTCTGTTTCGTGTTCTCCTTCATGGGGATCACAGTTCCTTTCCGTTCCTCACAGCGGGAGAGGATGCTTTGCAGCTGATCGGGAACGGCGTGATCCACCGCCTGGTATAACCGGCGTTCCAGCTCCTGATCCGTCACCGCATCTCATCTCCTTCCAGTAAGTCTCTCAGTTTTTTCAGGGCCCGGCGGTATTTGGACAGCACCGTGGCCAAAGGCAGCTCCAGAAGCTGGGCGATTTCCCGGTGCTTCATGCCGGATACGGCATGCAGCAGCACCACCCGCCGCTCCTGGTCGGTAAGGGCGAAGAGGGCGGCCGAGAGGACCTGTCGGTCCTCCGCTGTTACCTCCGGCCCTTCAGCAGCCAGCAGGCTCCAGTCCTCCTGGGGCAGGTCCACCACCTTGTCCCGGCTGCGAAGACGCATGAGGGACAGATTCCGGGCGATGGTCAGAAGCCAGGCCATGGGTTTGCCCTGAGGGCGATAGGCGGGGGCGCTGTCCCAGACCCTGAGGTAAGTATCCTGGGTCACATCCTCCGCATCGTGTCCGCTGCGGAGGTAAGACAGCGCCAATCCATAGACGGCAGTCCTGGTCCTGGCGTAGAACCCGGACAGCGCTTCCCGGTCCCCGGCGGCCACGCCAAGGAGGAGCTCCTCCAGTTCCGACGGGGTGGGGGCGCCTGCTGCCAGCGCGCCAAGCATGATCCACATGGCTCATCTCTCCTGTCACTTACATAATGCTGCTGCGGGTCGATTTATTGCACGGAAAGGGGAAAAATTTTTGCGGGGGCTCAGACGTTCGCCCGGTACTCCCGGTAGACCTCACCGCTCAGATCCTTCCACTGGAAGAGCCCGTTTTCCAGCGTCATATAGCTGTGGCGGCTGCCCTCCTTGGGGATGGAGACGGAGCCGGGATTCATATAAATATAGTCCTCGTGAACGTTGCATGCGGGCACATGGGTGTGTCCGTGGAGGAGCACCGTACCCTTGGCCATGGGGGGCAGATGGGTCTCGTTCCACAGATGGCCGTGGGTGACGTAGAGGGACACGCCGTCGGCCTCCACCAGGGCGTAGTCTGCCAGAATGGGGAAGTCCAGCACCATCTGGTCCACCTCGCAGTCGCAGTTGCCACGGACGGCGGCTACCCGCTCCTTGAGACGGTTGAGCATGGCGCAGGTCTTGGGACAGTCGTACTCCTCCGGCAGAGGGTTCCGGGGGCCGTGGTAGAGGAGGTCTCCCAGGAGCAGAATCCTGTCCGGCGTTTCCCGCTCCAATGCAGCCATCAGCTGGGCGCAGAAATGGGCGGACCCGTGGATATCAGAGGCGATCAGCAGTTTCATGATGATTTCTCCTTTGCGGTAACCAATTTCATCCATTCTCCAGTATATCAGTTTTTCCTGAAAATTCAACTGTTGCCTTTTTCTCCCCAGGCCGCTATACTGTTGGCCGTGAGGTGAAGGACCATGAGATATCGTACCATACTATTTGATTTGGACGGCACGCTGCTGGACACCCTGGAGGATCTCCGGGCCGCTGTGAACCACCAGCTGGCGGTGGGGGGCTATCCCCAGCGTTCTCTGGAGGAGGTGCGGCAATTTGTGGGCAACGGCCTTCGCAATCTCATGCGGCTGAGTCTTCCGGCGGGCTGCGGGGACCAGGAGATCGACCGCCAGACCGCCGCCATGCGGGCCTGGTATAACGCTCACGACCGGGAGCGTACCCGGTCTTATTCCGGGATTCTTTCCCTGCTGGAGGATCTCCGGGCAGCGGGCTGCGCGGTGGCAGTAGTGTCCAACAAGGTGGACGAGGCAGTGAAAGACCTGTGCGCCCACTACTTCGGCGACCGGGTGACGGTGGCCGTAGGTGAGACAGCAGGGCTTCGCCGGAAGCCCTGGCCGGACACAGTGGAGCTGGCCCTCCGGCTGCTGAACGCGGACAAGAAGGGCGCGGTGTATATCGGGGATTCAGAGGTGGACTTGGCTACCGCCCGAAACGCGGGGCTGCCCTGTGTCTCCGTGACATGGGGGTTCCGTACCCGGGAGGAGCTGCAGGAGGCCGGGGCGGTTACCTTTGCCGACAGCCCGGAGGCATTGTGGGAGCTGCTCCGGGGAGAATGAGCTGCTCAATTTGGTAAAAAGCGGAAAGCCGCTTTTTAAGAGAGCCCCGGACTGCAAATGCGTTCTTCGGCGCATATGCCGCCGGAGAAAACAGATCCCATTTTGATTGCGTCGTTCGATGCAAACTCTGTGAGGCTTTTTCAATCGCCTCGGACCGCCGTAGAGCAGGACGCTCTGCGGCGGTTTTATTATTTAGCGGTTTTATTATTTAATAGTAAGGACGAGCTCCCTTCCGGCGCGGTCTCCGGCGGAGCGCTGCGCCCTGAATAGCTGGAAAATTTGCGCAGAAAAGGAAAAAGCGTCCTGCGGAGTCCCGGCAAAGAGTGTACCATTCATCTGCCGACCTGTGGAAAATCGTCAAAGTGACGTGGTAAAATTGCATGATAGATTCTTGTCCTACCCCTGGTACTGTGGTATAATACTAACAAAAGGAGGGGCGCGATTTGTCCCGCTGCCGCAGAGGCGGCGGATCGACAGATGAAGGAAAGGTCGGTGATCCCATGGAAGGTCCCTACAAGTATTCCCGAAAGTTGGAACGGCGGACTGCCTCACTTTTTGTGCAGAACACCGGACGGCAGCAGTGCGGCGCCGGTTATGGCTGGGGCCCCGGCGTCCGGGACCATTTTCTGCTTCATCACATCCTGTCCGGGCGGGGGACGTGCATCATTGACAGCCGGAAATATGTCCTCCAGGCGGGAGACAGTTTCCTGGTTTACCCCGATACCACTATTCACTACTATGCCGACGAGGACCAACCCTGGGAGTATGTGTGGGTGGGGTTTAACGGCATGGACGCTGAGCGGTATGTGGAGCTGACGGATTTTTCCCGGGAGTCTCCGGTGCTCACCGGTGAGGGAGGGGAGACCATTGCCCTGCTGCTGGAGGAGATCTATCGGGCCTACGGTACCGCCATCTGGGAGCACATGGCTATGACGGGGCGGCTGTACGCGCTGCTGTCCCATCTGGTGGAGCGGGCTCAGCGGGGCCGGGCGCCCCGGCGGGATTCGCTGGACTGCGCCGAGGCTGCGGCCGACTACATCGTCAACCACTTTGCCGAGCCGGTAACGGTGGAACAGCTGGCGGATCACTTTTCCGTCAGCCACAGCAGCCTCTACCGAAAATTCATCAAGCGATACCAAATGTCCCCTAAGCGTTTCCTGCTGGAATACCGCATCGACCGGGCCTGCATTCTTCTGGCCACCACAGACCATTCGGTTCAGGAGGTGTCCAACTCGGTGGGCTTCGACGATCCCTTTTATTTCTCTCGGGTCTTCAAGGAGATCCGAGGCGTGTCTCCCCGGCGCTACGCCGCCGCCCATCAGCAGGAGCGGGCGGAAAAGGCGGAGGAGGCCGCGGAGTGAGGACGGCCGTTTTGTGCGGCGAGAGGGACTCGGCGATCACGGGAAGATTCCCGCCGCCTTCCGGGCGGCGGGACTTTTTTGTCAGGTGGAGGGAGACAGTACAAAGCTCCATATTTATGAAAGGAAAATCCATGTTCTTATGGAGGGACGCCTCTTATAATAAAGACAGAAATCTATGAAGATTCGGAGAGAACAGGAGAAAAACGGTATGAGCTATTCTTTTTCTGTTGCGAATGATTTTGACAAGCTGGAGGCGGCGCTGACCGAACTGTACGGCGCTGCGGCGACGCCGGAGCAGGCGCTGCGCTACCGCTCCCTGCTGCGCCGGCTGGAGGAGACCTTCGGCGGTGTGGAGCAGGTGGCGGTGTTCTCCGCTCCCGGCCGTACGGAGATCGGCGGCAACCACACCGACCATCAGCACGGCAAGGTGCTGGCGGGCAGCGTGAATCTGGACGTGATCGCCGCTGTGGCCCCCAACGGGGACGACTGCATCCGGATTCAAAGCGAGGGCTTCCCCATGGACGTGGTGGACCTCAGCGACCTGCGGGTTCGGGACGAGGAGCGAAACACCTCCACCGCCATCATCCGGGGCATTGCTGCATGGTTTGTCCAGCGGGGCTGCAAGATCCAGGGCTTCAACGCCTACACTGCCTCCAATGTCCTCAAGGGCAGCGGCCTCAGCTCCTCCGCCGCCTTCGAGGTGCTGGTGGCCAATATCATCAACGATCTCTTCTATGGCAGCAAGTGCGACGCTGTCCAGCTGGCCCAGATCGGCCAATATGCGGAGAATGTATACTTCGGCAAGCCCTGCGGGCTTCTGGATCAGATGGCCGCTTCCGTGGGCAATGTGGTCACCATCGATTTTGCCGACAATGCCAGCCCTGTGGTGGAGCGGGTAGATTTTGACTTTGCGGCTGCCGGTCATGCCCTGTGTATTGTGGACAGCGGAGCCGACCATGCGGACCTCACCGATGAGTACGCCGCTGTTACCCGGGAACTGAAGGACGTCTGCGCCTATTTCGGCAAGAATGTTCTGCGTGAGGTGGACGAGACCGCTTTTTATGAGGCGCTGCCCTTCCTCCGGCGGAAGGCAGGAGACCGGGCGGTGCTCCGGGCTATCCACGTCTATGAGGACAACCGCCGGGTGACGGAGCAGGTGGCGGCTCTGCGGCGGGGAGATTTTGATGCGTTCCTTCGCCTGATTACGGAGTCGGGTCTCTCCAGCTGGCGGTTCCTCCAGAATGTGGTGCCCGCCGGGTATACCCACCACCAGGAGGTGGCGGTGGCTCTCGGTTTATGTGAGAAGCTGCTGAACGGCCGTGGGGCCTGCCGGGTCCATGGCGGCGGCTTTGCCGGTACCATCCAGGCCTTTGTACCTCTGGACCTGCTGGACCGATTTAAAAGTGAGATGGAGCGGGTGCTGGGCAGCGGCAGCTGCCATGTGCTGACCATTCGCCCTGTGGGCGGCGTACGTCTTGTGTGAGGTGGGAGAAATGACAGATACTTATATTGCGGCTCTGGTGGAGTATGCTCTCTCCGCCGGGCTCATCGAGGAGTGCGACCGGGTGTGGGCGGTGAACGCCCTGCTGGAGGTCATGAAAAAGGACGACTTTACCGCCCCTGAGTCGGTGCCCGCCCTCTCCCTGGAGGAGATTTTGAAGGGGCTGCTGGACGACGCCGCCGCCCGGGGCGTCATCGCGGACGACATCACCAGCCGGGATCTCTTTGATACCAAGCTCATGGGGACCCTGACGCCACGACCCTCTCAGGTCCGGCGGACCTTCTGGGAGAAGTATGCCCAGAGCCCCTGGGTGGCCACCGGCTGGTACTATAAGCTCAGCCAGGATACGGACTACATCCGCCGCTACCGCATTGTGAAGGACCAGAAGTGGGTCACCGCCACAGAGTACGGGGATCTGGATATTACCATCAACCTCTCCAAGCCGGAGAAGGACCCCAAGGCCATCGCCGCCGCCAAGGCGGCTCCCCAGAGCGGCTATCCCAAGTGCATGCTCTGCAAGGAGAATGAGGGCTACGCCGGAAGGATGAACCACCCCGCCCGGCAGAACCACCGGATCATCCCCATCACCATTGATGAGAAGGACTGGTTCCTCCAGTACAGCCCCTACGTCTATTACAACGAGCACTGCATCGTCTTCAACAGCCTCCACACCCCCATGAAGATCGAGCAGGCCACCTTCCGCAAGCTCCTGGACTTTGTCAAGCAGTTCCCCCACTACTTCGTGGGCTCCAACGCGGACCTGCC
>CALXDB010000028.1 GCA_944386955.1 uncultured Oscillospiraceae bacterium | reverse complement strand
GTAATGAACAAGCAGCGTGAGATCATCTACGGTCAGCGCAAGAAAGTGCTGGACGGTCTGGATATGAAGAGCTCCATCCAGAACATGATCTCCACCACCATTCAGCGGGACGTGCACCTGGCCTTCGGGGAACAGAAGCATTTGAACAGCGAGCAGTACGCCGCCATGCTGAACGGTCTGGAGGGCACCTATTTCCACAAGGGCGCCGTGGTCATGACGGAGGAGCAGATCGCCTCCGCCTCCGCTGAGGACTGCATCGAGGCCTTCACTAAGGCGGCTATGGAGACCTACGCCCAGAAGGAGCAGGACGTGACGGCGCCCCTCATGCGGGAGCTGGAGCGGGTCATCATGCTGCGGGTGGTGGATGAGTTCTGGATGGACCACATCGACGCCATGACGGAGCTGCGTCAGGGCATTCGTCTCCAGGCCTATGGCCAGAAGAACCCGGTGGACGTGTACAAGGAGGAGAGCCTCCACATGTTCGAGGAGATGATCGACGCCATCCAGGAGGAGACCATCCGGCGGATCTACTCGTTCCGGCTGAAGACCCAGGAGGAGATCAAGCGGGAGCGGGTGGCCACCGGTATCACCGAGGGCTTCGGCGGCGACAAGACCGTGAAGAAGCAGCCGCGGAAGGTCCAAAAAATCGGCCGGAATGATCCGTGCCCCTGCGGGAGCGGGAAGAAGTATAAGCAGTGCTGCGGCCGGTAAGCGGCAGAGACGAACAAGTAAAAGAAATTCCGTGGGGGCGGGTTTTCCGCCCCCACAAGTCAAAATAGGGGGAATTTTCCCCTTTTGGGAAAAATAGACGAGGAAAGGAGCGCCACATGTCCTTTACACAGCATAACAGCAATGGACTGGTTTATCACACCGCCGACGCCCTGACGGCTCTGCCGGGGGTTCGCCACGGCTTCTCCACCCGCCTGGGAGGCGTCAGCGAGGGGCCCCTGGCCTCCCTGAACCTCCGCAGCGCCGCCGCCAGCGGCGACAGCCGGGAGAACGTGGAGGAGAACTTCCGCCGCCTGTGCGCCGCCCTGGGGACGGATGTGGAGCGGGTGGTGCTGACTCACCAGGTCCACCGGGATACCATCCGCGTCGTCACCGACGCGGACGCGGGGAAGGGCCTGTGGCGGCGGCGGGACTACGACGCCGACGCCTTCATCACCGACCGGCCCGGCCTGCCCATCGCCGTCTTCTCCGCCGACTGCATGATCCTGCTGCTGTGCGATCCGGTGCATCGGGCTGTGGGAGCGGTCCACGCCGGCTGGCGGGGCACCGCCCTCAACATTACCGGCCAGGCCGTTCAGGCCATGACCCGGGCCTTCGGTACCAATCCGGCGGACCTGGTGTGCGCCATCGGGGCGGGCATTGGTCCCTGCTGCTTCGAGACCCACGACGACGTGCCTGAGGCCATGCGGGCCGCCTACGGGGAGGAGGCGGAGCCCTTCCTTTGCCCCAGGGGGTTGAAGTGGACGGTGGATCTGAAGGGCCTCAACCGCCATTGCCTGGAGCGCTCCGGGGTCCCTGCTGCGAATATCTCCGTCTCCCCCCTCTGTACCGCATGCCACCCGGAGCTGTACTGGAGCCACCGGGCCATGGGGGATGCCCGCGGCGTCCAGTGCGCCATGATCTCTCTGGTATGAGACGGCGGATCCTGCCGCTGCTCCTGGCGGTCTTGACCCTCCTCCTTACCGCCTGCGGCGAAGGAGAGGAGCTGGTGGAGGAGGAGCCCTGGTACGCCCTGGACCAGGAGGAGGAACCGGCGGAGGAGACAGAGGAGGGGCTGCTCTTCTTCGCCCTGGCCTGGCACCAGGACCAGACTCTGGACCCCATCACCTGCGCCGACGGCGTCCAGAGCGACGTGGCCGCCCTTCTCTATGAGCCCCTCTTTGCCCTGGATGATACCTTCCAGGCGGAAACCTGGCTGTGTGACAGCTACACCGTCAGCGAGGACGGCCTCCTCTGGACCCTCCACATCCGGGAGGAGGTCACCTTCAGTGACGGGACGGAGCTGTCGGCGGGGGACGCGGCGGCCTGCCTGCGGCGGGCCATGGCTTCCCCACGCTACAGCACACGGCTCAGCGGCATCCAGACGGTGATCGGCGACAGCCGGGCGGGGGAGGTGACGGTGAAGCTCACCCAGCCCAACGCAGCCCTGCCCGCTCTTTTGAACATCCCTGTGGTGAAGTCCGGCACTGAGGAGGAGATGGTGCCCGTGGGTACCGGTCCCTACCTCTACATTACCGACGGCAGCACCGCCTATCTGGCTGCCAACGGCAGCTGGTGGCGGGGGAACGGGCAGCCGGTGGACCGCATCGAGCTGGTGGACGCCAAGGATGACGACACAGTGCGCTATCTCTTCACCTCCAAGGAAATCCACCTCTACGCCGCCGATCTCACCGGCGACAGCGTCACCCTTACCGGGCGGCTGGACTGCGTGGACGCTCCCACCACCGCCATGCAGTTCCTGGGGATCAACGCCGCCCGGGTCTCTAATGCCGCCATCCGCCGGGCTCTCAGCGCCGGTATCGACCGAAAGAAGCTGGTGGACGGCTATCTCTCCAGCCACGGAGCGGCGGCCTGGGCTCCGGTGCACCCCGCCTCGCCCTTGTACCCCGGCAGCGCCGGGGGCTACAGCTACGAGCGGTGGTATGCCGCCATGACGGAGGCGGGCCTCACCGACGGGGAGGATGCGGTGGAGCTGACGCTGCTGGTAAACCAGGAGAGCAGTGAGAAGGTGGCCATGGCCCAGTCCATTGCCCAATCCCTCAGCGCCTGGGACCTGACGGTGACGGTGGAGGTACTGCCCTGGGAGGAGTACCTGGCCGCGGTGGCGGCGGGGAGCTTTGACCTCTACTACGGGGAGACCCGGTTGACGGCGGACTGGGATCTGACCCGCCTTCTGGGCACCGGCGGGGGTATGAACTACGGCGGCTGGTCCAGCCAGGTGACCGACAGCCTCCTCACCGCCTTCCGCACCGCCGCCGACCGGCAGCAGGCCGGAACAGACCTTTACAACCACCTCAGCCAGGAGATGCCCTTGATCCCCCTGTGCTTTAAGAGCCGCTCTGTGCTGACGCACAGCGGAACGGTGGAGGGGCTGCGCCCCGCCCAGTCCAATGTGTTCTACGCCATGGAGGAGTGGACCATTCACATGGCGTCCTGACAAAAAGCGCCCCCTGCGCGAATTTCGCGCAGGGGGCGCAGGACTTTTTTAGGAAATCAGTAGGCGATGACAATGCCGCCGTCGTAGGCGTACACCGTGGAGATACCGCCGGTGGCGGTGATGCAGATCTCGCCGAAACGGCACATCTTCTCCGCCAGTTCCCGCACATACTGGGCCCGCTCGGGGCAGTTGCAGTGGGAGATCACCAGCCGCTTGCCCTGGTGGGCGGGCTGTGCGGCGCAGCGCTGGATCATCTTATGGAGGGCCTGCCGCTCGGAGAAGCCCTGGCTCAGCTTCTGGATCTCCCCATCGGGAGTGGAACCCATGAGCAGTTTGATCCGCAGACTGCTGGTCACCAGGGCCTGGACCTTGGTGAGCCGTCCGTTCTTCCGCAGATTGTCCAGGCTCTCCAGCACGAACATGGTGTCCATGTCGTCCAGGTACTGCTCTACCCGGTCCACCACCTGCTGGAAGGGCAGCCCCTGAGAGGCCAGCTCCCGGATCAGAAGGGCGGCCTGGACCTGGCCGGCGGAGGCGGAGCGGGAGTTAAAAACGTGGACGTTGTGTTTTCCACCCTCCTCCCGGTAGAAGGTGACGGCCTGCCGGGCAGCGTTGCAGGAGCCGGAAAGCCGCTCGGACAGAGTGACGATGTAGATGTCCTCCGCATCCTCAAAGTGGTCCATGTAGTTGGCGGGGGAGGGACAGGCGGTGCGGGGGGCTTCTTTGCTGGCCTTCATGGCATGCAGCAGCGTCTGCTGCACGATACTGCCGTCATCCACGAACTCCTGCTGCTCCACAAAGATCCGCAGGGGGATCCGGGCGTAGTGGGGGTCCGCGGCCATTTCCGGGGTAAAGTCAGTGCAGCTGTCACATAAAATCTTGTATCCCATATCCGACACCGCCTAATCTAATATTCTAAATCAGATTATAGGGTATCTCCATCGGAAAGTCAATAGGAGGCCCGGGGAAATGCCGGGTGCTTAGGGGAAAATCCGACAGGCCTTACCCCTGGGGAAAGAGCTCCCGGTAGAACCGGTCCAGTACACCGCTATAGTTGGGACCCCAGGGCTTTTTCTTTCCGCAGTAGTGGATCACAACGGTGTTTTGCCGGACCCAGGCGAGGTCGATAGGGGGAAGGCGGGGATTTGCGTTGTGGAAGGCCAGAATGCGGTCGCTGAGGTTGTAGATCAGGTCGTCCAGCAGCTTTACCCGGTCCCCATAGAGGGCGGTAAGGATGTCCTGATCGGGGAGAAGGAGGGGACGGCCGCTGTCCGCCCAGCTGCGGATATCCTCCAGCCGCAGGTGGCGGCGCAGAACGGGGAGGTTGTAGACCATGACGCCGGTGTTGATATAGGGTACATCGCGTCCCACTCCCAGCCGGGCCTGATTGAGCCGGGAGAGGAATCGCCGGGTGTGGGTGCAGGCCATGAAATAGCTGCCGTCGAAGTCCTCCCGGGCCAGAGGTTCCAGAGAGTTGATGACAATGGTGTCCGCGTCCAGATACAGCGCCCGCTCCGTCTCCTCCGGCAGGAGGAGGGGAGCGGCCAGGCGGTAGTAGATCTGCCGGGGGTACCGCTTGGATTCGGGGAAGCCGTCAAAGAGGGCGGGGTCTACCGGGTAGAAGCGGCAGTCCGCTCGGGGCTCCAGAGCGCCGGAGATCATCGCCTGGTCCTCCGGAGTCAGGTCTGAGTGGAGGATATGAACGCGATAGTGGGGAAAACCGCCGTTTCGCAGAATGGAAGTCATGCAGTGGAGAAAGGGGCCGGTGTAGCCCCGGTTGATGGCAAATAACAGATCCATATCCGGTTTTCCCGGCGAGGCGATTCAGCCATTCAAAATGGCCATGAACTCCTCACCGGTGATGGTCTCCTTTTCATAGAGGTAATTCGCCAGCTGGTCCAGTTTTTCCCGGTCCTCCCGGAGAATGGCCAGAGCCTTCTCATGCTGACGGCCCACCAGATCCACCACCGCTTTGTCGATGCGGGCCTGGGTTTCGGCGGAGCAGCTGAGGGAGGCGTCTCCGCCCAGATATTGGTTGGTTACCGTCTCCATGGCCACCATGCCGAAGTCCTTGCTCATGCCGTAGCGGGTAATCATGGCCCGTGCCAGCTTGGTGGCCTGCTCGATATCGTTGGAGGCGCCGGTGGTGACGGAACCGAATACCACCTCCTCGGCAGCCCGGCCGCCGGTATAGGTAGCGATCTTGTTCTCGATCTCCTCCTGGCTCATGAGGTAATGGTTCCCCTCCTCCACCTGCATGGTGTAGCCCAGGGCTCCGGAGGTCCGGGGGACAATGGTGATCTTCTGCACCGGGGCGGAGTGGGACTGACGGGCGGCCACCAGGGCGTGGCCGATCTCGTGGTAGGCCACGATCTTTTTCTCCTGGTCGGTGAGGATGGCGTTCTTTTTCTGGTAGCCTGCGATGACCACCTCGATGCTCTCCTCCAGGTCCGCCTGTGTGGCGAAGCGGCGTCCGTCCCGCACCGCCCGGAGGGCGGCTTCGTTGACGATGTTGGCCAGCTCCGCGCCGGAGGCGCCGGAGGCCATCCGGGCCACCTTTTCAAAGTCCACGTCCTCTGCAACCTTGATCTTCTTAGCGTGGACCCGCAGAATTTCCTCACGGCCCTTCAGGTCCGGCAGCTCCACCGGCACCCGGCGGTCAAACCGGCCGGGGCGGGTGAGGGCGGGGTCCAGACTCTCCGGGCGGTTGGTGGCGGCCAGGATGATGACGCCGGTGTTGCCTTCAAAGCCGTCCATCTCTGTGAGCAGCTGATTGAGGGTCTGCTCCCGCTCGTCGTTGCCGCCGATCTGGCCATCACGCTTCTTGCCGATGGCGTCGATCTCGTCGATGAAGACGATGCAGGGGGCCTTCTCCTTGGCCTGCTTGAAGAGGTCGCGGACCTTGGAGGCACCCATGCCCACAAACATCTCCACAAATTCTGAGCCGGACATGGAGAAGAAGGGCACATTGGCCTCGCCGGCTACCGCCTTGGCCAGCATGGTTTTGCCGGTTCCCGGAGGGCCCACCAGCAAAATGCCCTTGGGCATGGAGGCGCCGATCTCCCGGTATTTCTCCGGGTTGTGGAGGTAGTTGACGATCTCCTGCAAATTTTCCTTGGCCTCATCCTCTCCGGCCACATCGGAGAAGCGGATACCCTCAGAGGACTTCACATAGACCTTGGCGTTGGATTTGCCGAAGGACAGGGCGTTGGGACCGCCCATCCGGTCCATCATCTTCCGGGACATGAACTGGCCCAGAGCGATGAAGATGGCAATGGGGATCACCCAGCTGAGGATGTCGCCCAGCAGGGAGGTCTGCTCTACCTCTACGCCGTTGGTGGAGACGCCTGCGTCCAGCAGCCGCTGGGTCAGGTCACTATCCGGGACCATGGCGGTTTTGTAGATGGCGGTGTTGTCCTTGTCGGTGAAGAGGATGCGGTTCTCCTGCTCCTGGATCTCTGCAGAGCCTACATTCCCCTCCTCCACCATGGAGACAAAGGTGTTGTAGTCTACAGTGCGGATTCTGGCCTGGGAAATCATGGGCATGGCCAGAAACTGGAAGAGCAGCAGCAACAGCAGGGCGATGCCGTAATAGTAGAGCAACGGTTTTTTCGGGGGCTTTACTTCATTCATAACAGGGTTCTCCTTTCTCGGTACAGGTCATCTGGACGTCTATGGCTGACAGAGCAGCCAGAAGGGCATAGCGTGCGGACAGAGCGGCGAAATCCACGGCGTATTCCGCGTAGAGTGCGGCGGACTCCGCCTGATCCTGCTGGAGGCTGCTGCCCTCACTGTGGAGATAGGCGGGCATCTCCTGCTCCAGGATCTGTCTGGCCCGCCGGCAGTAGGACAGCTGGGCCTGGGAGAGGGCCGCAATGGCCGGGGAACGGCTGTGTGTGGTGCAGTTCTGCAGAAGAAGCTCCTGCTGGGAGCACTCCTGCCGCAGCTGCTTCAGCAGGCGGCACAAGGCGTCGTGGTCCAGCTGGGGAACACACTGAAACTCCCTGGATAATTGCTGGTATTGTTCCTTCAGTTCCTGCAGTTTATTTTCCAGAAATCCGCAATCAGGCATATCCATACCTCCTCTCGCTGCAATGGGGCCGATCCTCTCCGCAGAAGGGATGGATTTCTGCAGGATCACATGATCTGCATGTAGCATAGCAGAAAAGACACCGGCATACCACTCTCAGCTTCCGTGCTTTGTATAGACAAAAACCCCAAAGTGTCAGGATTCTGACACTTTGGGGAGAGAAGAGGTCTGTGATGGAAAGAGCACCATCTGTCCGGACAGCAGGCGGAACAGCTGATTGGCCAGCTGTTCCCGGTCCAGATGGGGCTGGCCGCAGTGCTGCAGCAGAACGCCGCCAACAGCGTAGGCATAGAAGTCCAGGGCGGTGTCCAGATCCGTCAGCGCCACGTCAGGCGGCGGACCGCCGGCGCGGAGGAGCTGGACAAAGGTATCCCGGATGGCCTGGATCATCAGCGCCTCCAGGTGGGCGCGGTGCTGAGACCGGAGCAGCCGGAGGATCAGGGGATGGTTCTCCACAGCGGAGGACAAAAACAGCTCCATAGCCTGCTGAGGTCCCTCTGCCTGGCGGCAGAGGAGCGTGGTCTGTTCCACCGCCTGCTGGAAACACCACTGGATCACATCCAGAATGTCCTGAAAGTGGTAGTAGAAGGTCTGGCGGGAGATGCCGCAGGCCTCCACCAGACTGGTGACCGTGATTTTATCTACATCGCCGCGGCGGGCCAGCTGAGCAAAGGTGCTGGCGATCCTCTGTTTCATGTTGACCGGCATAGCTCCATCCTCAATCAGCAGAACGGCTCAGCGGTAGGTGACCCGCTGGGGGTCGAAGAAGCCCCGGGGGGCGGGGGACTCATCGGGCACGCCTACGGCGACGATGGCTACGGGGACGCCGGTGACCTGGAGGATCTCCCGGACCTGCTCCACCCGGTCCATCACCGGGTAGCAGCCGCACCAGCAGGTGCCGTAGCCCAGCTCCACGGCCTGGAGCAGGAGGTTTTCGATGGCGGCGCCGCAGTCCTGGGGCCAGAACTCCTTGCCGCTCTGGAGGTCCGGCCGTCCGCAGACCACGATGGCGGCGGAGGCGGTGGCCAGCATGCCGGTGTAGGGGTGGGCGGCCCGCAGCTGGTCCAGGACCTCCCGGCTCTCCACCACCACGAACTCCCAGGGGCGGCTGTTGTTGGCGCTGGGGGCCATCATGGCCGCCTCCAGCATGGTCTGGATATCCTCCCGGGGGATCTTCTCCCCGGCCTTGTACTTCCGGATGCTCCGGCGGGCCCGGATCAGTTCCGTTCCGTTCATGCAATCGCTCCTCTCAATGGATATTTTCTGCATTTCAGTATACCACGGGGAGGCCGGGACCGCAAGGGGAGGGACAGACCCGCCCCTGTCCCAGGGCTTCTCCCACCTGGGCCATCTGCTCCGCTGTGGGGGCCCAGTCAAAGGAGATCTCCACCAGCCGGTCGGCGTAGCAGAGGAGATACCGGTTTTTGGGGCCGGTGTCCTCCGCCATCACCTGATAGGCCTCCAGAGCTCCCCAGGGGGCGGCGTCCCGGGCCTCATAGAAGGTGCGCCAGCCCTCCGGCACGCCGATGTTCTCCGTCTCGTTCCAGTATTTCAGCAGCTGACTGCGGCAGAGGTCGTAGAGAGCGGGGACCTTCACCAGAGTGATGGTGTACTCCAGCCGGGGAAGGTCCTCCTCCGTGTCCAGACGGGGCCGCTGTTCCATGCCGAACTGGGCCAGCAGAGGGGACTGGGAGGCGCTGCGGCGGCGGATATAGGAGTCGGAGGCATCGGCGGAGATGGGCTGCAGGTCCTCCACGGTGAGGGGCAGCTCGTCCAGGTACAGGGCCAGCTCCGAGCCATGGTAGGTGTAGGTCTCCTGCTCCGGCAGACAGCCGCTGTCGGCGATCCAGAAGATCACCCCCACCATGCAGTAGGCGAGGACCAGGGTAGCTATGATGTAGATGATGCGGCTGAAGTCCTTAGAGACCTTCCACCGCTTGAGAAGCCGGAGGATACCCCACAGCAGAGGGGCCAGGAGGGCGATACTGCCGAAGGTGACGAGGACGGAGGTCTTCATCAAAACGGTCTCCGTCAGAAAAACGGAGAGGAGCCACAGGGCAAAGCCGGCCAGGGCGGCGATGAGGATGATCCTCTGGAGGAGGCTGTGGCCTTTGGTGTCCAGAAACTCCCCCCGGGCTGCCGCCTTCTTGGCTCTGTGCCGCCAGCGGAAATAGCCCCCCAGTTCCGTGACGCACAGCAGCAGCTCCAGACACCAGGCGTAGCCGGTGAAGAGATTGGTGGAGCTGGCAAGGAGGCCGATGGGGTCCCCCAGCAGCCGGGAGATGAGAAAGAAGGTGGAGATCAGGCCGATGAACAGAAGCAGGGAGTAGGGGAGGAGAATGGTCTTTCCGGCGTAGCGGCGGATGGTCTCGATCTCCAGGTCAGGGTCCGTCTCGATGGGGATGGGGTCCGGCCGGTCGTTGTAGAAGATCTGAAGCTGGGCGGCGGAGGCCGCCAGCTGCCAGCCGGTGTGGGCGCAGAAGTCCTGGAAGCACAGTTCTCCCTCCGAGGGCTCCGGGTCGAAAGCGGAGGCGTCGGGGTAGTAGGTGACGGTGAAGGCCAGCTTGGCGGGGGAAATGGCCCGGTAGGACCAGAGATTGCCGTGGATGCCTTGGAGGAGCCAGCCCTTTTGGGCCATCCGCTCCAGATGACGGGCAATACCGGTGTGGTCATAGAAAGTGAAAAACTCAAAGCGGCGTTTCGTGGTTTTCATGGGGCTCCTCCTTTCCGAAGATGCGGCGGTAATCCTCCGCCTGGGCGGTGAGGCGTTCAAACTCCTGACGGAGCCGCTGGGCTCCCAGGGGAGTGAGAAGGTAGCTGCGGCGGCGGCCCTCCACCCGGGTCTCCCGGATCATGTCCGCCTCCACGAACTGCTCCAGCAGGTTGTAGAGGGTGCCGGAGCCCACAGTGACCCGGCCGCCGGTCATGGCGGGGACCCGGTCCAGGATGTCCATGCCGCAGCACTCCTCCCGGAGGCACAGCAGGACGTAGAACATCTGCTCGGTGAGGGTTTTGAATTTTTCCCGCGGCACGGTGGGCCTCCTTTCTATTCTCGAATATCGAGAATCAGAGGGAAAATAAAAACTCGAATATCGAGTTTCTGTATCTGTATTATAACCTCGATATTCGAGAATGTCAAGGGGAAAGGGAAAAAGGGCGGGAGGGCAATTCCCCTGCCCTATTTGGGCTCCCGATATCCCATGTCGAAGGAGATCTCCTCCGCCGCCCGGCACACCAGCTCCCTGGCGTACTGGAACTCCTCCGACCGCACCCGTCGGAACATGCCCACCACCCCCAGAGCGGCGCAGACGGTCCCGTCCACCCCGAAGATGGGGGCCGAGGCGCTGCGAAGGCCAATGCGGTACTCCCCGTCCTCCGTGGCGTATCCCTGGTCCCGGATGGCCGCCAGCTCTGCCTCCAGCCGCTGGGGATCGTCGATGGTGTGGGGAGTGTAGCTCTGGTAGTTCAGCCGCTGGAGCACCAGCCGCCGCTGCCCGGCGGGCAGGTAGGCCAGCAGCAGCTTCCCCTGGGAGGTGCAGTGGAGGGGCACCCGGCTCCCCTTCTCCGACACCACCCGGAAGGACCCGGTGGCCGCCGCCGTCTCGATGACCATGGCGCTGTCCTCCTCCAGGGTGGAGAGGAACACCGTGTTCCCCGTCTGCAAAGCGATGTGGTCCATCTTCTCCCGGCTGTGGCGCACCACGTCCCAGGAGGCGCTGACGATGCAGCCGTAGGAGAAGAGCCGGATGCCCAGGCGGTATTTCCCGTCGGCGGCACTCTGCTCCACCACACCGTTTTGCCGCATGGCGGCCAGAAGACCGTGGACCGAGGCCTTGGGCCACCCCAGCTCTGCCGACAGCTCTCCCAAACTCATGGGACCCTGCCGCCGGGCCAGGCAGTCCAGCACCGCCATGGCCTTCACCACCGACTGGACGCACCGCTCTCCCCGCTCAGTCATGGCCTGCCAGCCTTCCCGACCGGTGGGCGATGAGCTCCGCCGCCACGGACACGGCGATCTCCTCCGGGGTCTCGGCGCCGATGGGCAGGCCGATGGGGGAGTGGATGGCATCGATCACGTCCCTGGAGAACCCCGCCTCCAGCAGCAGCTCCCGGGTGGCGGCGATCTTCCGCCGGCTGCCGATGCAGCCCACATACCCCGCCTCGGTCTTCAGCACCTGGGTGAGGATCTGAAAGTCCATCTTGTGACCGGGGCTCATCACTACTGCGCAGTCCTCTGAACCCAGAGAGAGGCCGATTTCTCCATAGTCCCCCAGGATGCACCGGACCCCCTCCGGAAAGGTCCCGGGCCGGAGGGCGTGGGGCCGGTCGTCAAACACCACTACCCGCTGGCCCATCCAGCAGAGCAGCCGGGCCAGGGCCGCCCCCACATGGCCCGCGCCGAAGATGTATATGCTTCCCGCCGGGCACAGGGGCTCCACATACCGCCCCCCCTCCTGGAGCATGGGGCGGCGGGTAAAGAGGGGGCCGTCCCCGGT
The DNA here is from genome assembly GCA_944386955.1 of uncultured Oscillospiraceae bacterium. Taxonomy (GTDB): domain Bacteria; phylum Bacillota; class Clostridia; order Oscillospirales; family Oscillospiraceae; genus CAJFPI01. Next base: position 5,920 of record CALXDB010000028.1, on the reverse strand, counting down.
CCGGTCCACCGCCATCTCCCACCGGCCGTCGGCCCGCAGATCCGTCACCAGCCAGCTGGGGCCCGGCTCCCCCAGGGCGGCGGCGATGTCCTCCAGGAGAGGCAGCCGCTCCGGGGCAAGGTGCTGGAACAGCAGCGTCACGTCGCCGCCGCAGACCATGCCGATGTCCTCGATGTCCCCCGGCGTCAGGTGGAAGGAGCAGGTCCGGGAGCCGCCGGTCTCCAGCAGCTCCCCGGCGATCTTCGCCGCCCGCAGCTCCACCGCCCCGCCGCCGATGGTGCCGGAGGTGCTGCCGTCCTGAAACACCGCCATCCGGGCCCCCGCCCCCCGGGGGGTGGAGCCGGAGGCGTCCATGATCCGGCATAAAACTGCGGCCTCTCCCGCCTTCAAACGGTCCCGGATCTGGGAAAACAGTCCGCTCAAAAGAATCCCTCCTTATTCTTTCTTTAGAATCAAGCCTACCACGACTTTCGTTCTTCGTCAACATGGATTCGATTATTTCGAACGCACCGAAGAAAAATGGGCGCAAAAAAGCGGAGGAATTCCATCCTCCGCCGAAAAACCCATTGACTTTTGCAAAAAAACATGGTATCATAAGGCACTTATGTGTGGAAGTGCGCAAAGTACCCCTGATCCCACTGTGGGAATTGTAGCACATCCCCCAAGGAAGCGCAAGAGGGAACGGAGCAAATGTAACAACGCTCCCGGGCGTTTCAAAACAATAAAACGACCAGGCACCACCGGGACCCGCAGACCGGCCCTCCGCCGCGAGGCAGGGGCGGAGGGGGTCGGAATCTTGAACGAAAGGCAGATGAGAGTTCGACATGGCCAAGGACAAGTACTACGGCAAGACGCTGAGAAAAAACTTCGCTCGCTATGAGGAAGTCATGGAGATGCCCAATCTCCTGGAGATCCAGAAGAGCTCCTACAAGTGGTTTTTGGAGGAGGGGCTCCAGGAGGTCTTCAACGACGTGGGCTGCATCACCGACAACTCCGGCACGCTGGAGCTGAGCTTCATCAAGCACATCATGGATGAGCCCCCCAAGTACGACGTGGAGGAGTGCAAGGCCCGGGATGTGAACTACGCCGCCCCCCTGAAGGTGAGCGTGCGGCTTCGCAACACCGAGAGCGACGAGATCCAGGAGCAGACCATCTTCATGGGCGATTTCCCCCTGATGACCGACGCCGGCACCTTCATCGTCAACGGCGCCGAGCGCGTGGTGGTCTCCCAGATCGTCCGCTCCCCCGGCATCTACTACGGCAAGGAGATCGACCCCAAGACCGATCTGCCCCTTCTCACCTCCACCGTCATCCCCTACCGGGGCGCCTGGCTGGAGTATGAGACCGACACCAGCGAGATCTTCTGGGTCCGCATCGACAAGAACCGGAAGCTCCCCATCACCTGCCTCATCCGCGCCCTGGGTCTGAAGACCGACGCGGAGATTTTGGAGTACTTCGGCGACGATCCCCGGATCGTGGCCACGTTGGAGAAGGACGCCTGCAAGACCTATGAGGAAGCCCTGCTGGAGATCTACCGGAAGCTCCGTCCCGGCGAGCCCCCCACGGTGGACAGCGCCCAGGTGCTCATCGACAACCTGTTCTTTGACCCCCGGCGCTACGACCTGAGCATGGTGGGCCGGTACAAGTTCAACAAGAAGCTGGCCCTCTGGGCCCGCGTGTCCAACCAGAAGCTGGTGTATCCGGTGGCCCACCCCGTCACCGGCGAGCTCCTCTATGAGGACGGCCATGTGCTGACCCGGGAGGAGGCCCGGGAGCTGGACGCCATCGGCGTCAACGAGATCACCGTGGAGGTGGACGGCGCTCCCCTGAAGATCTTCTCCAACCACATGTGCGATTTGAGCCGCTATGTGGCTTTCGACCCCCTGAAGGAGTGCGGCATCAAGGAGCGGGTCCGCTTCGAGGTGCTCCAGGAGCTGCTGGGCCAGTATGAGGGCGATGAGCTGAAGGAGCAGCTGCGCCTCCAGGCCGACAAGCTGGTGCCCAAGCACATCATCATCGATGATATCCTGGCCTCCATCAATTATATGAACGCCCTGGCGAAAAACCTGTGCGTGAAGGACGATATCGACCACCTGGGCAACCGCCGCCTGCGCTGTGTGGGCGAGCTGCTGCAAAACCAGTTCCGCATCGGCTTTTCCCGCATGGAGCGGGTGATCCGGGAGCGCATGACCATTCAGGATCTGGACATCGTCACCCCCCAGAGCCTCATCAACATCCGCCCCGTCACCGCCGCCATCAAGGAGTTCTTCGGTTCCAGCCCCCTGAGCCAGTTCATGGACCAGACCAACCCCCTGGCCGAGCTGACCCACAAGCGCCGTCTCTCCGCTCTGGGCCCCGGCGGCCTCTCCCGTGAGCGGGCCAACATGGACGTCCGTGACGTGCACTACAGCCACTACGGCCGCATGTGCCCCATCGAGACCCCGGAAGGTCCCAACATCGGCCTGATCTCCTATCTGGCCACCTACGCCAAGATCAACGAGTACGGCTTCATCGAGGCCCCCTACCGGGCCGTGGACCACGCCACCGGCAAGGTCAGCGACGAGGTCACCTATATGACCGCCGACGTAGAGGACCAGTATGTGGTGGCCCAGGCTGCCGAGCCCACCGATGAGAACGGCTGCCTCGTCCACGAGCGTATCACCTGCCGCCACCGGGACGAGATCATCGAGGTGGACCGGGACCGGGTGGACTATATCGATATCTCCCCCCGGATGATGGTGTCCATCGCCACCGCCATGATCCCCTTCCTGCCCAACGACGACGCAAACCGTGCTCTGATGGGCGCCAACATGCAGCGCCAGGCCGTGCCTCTGCTGCGTCCTGAGGCCCCCATCATCGGCACCGGCATGGAGCACAAGATCTGCATCGACTCCGAGGTGGCCCTGCTGGCCGAGGGCGACGGCGAGGTCACCCGGGTGGACGCCTGCGGCGTGTCCGTCAAGTACGACAACGGCGAGACCAAGGACTATAAGCTGACCAAGTTCCTCCGCTCCAACCACGGCACCTGCATCAACCAGCGGCCCATCGTGTCTGTGGGCGACCGGGTCCACGGCCGGTATGTGGCCGAGGACGGCCATGTGGAGGATCCCACCGTCCTGGCCGACGGTCCCGCCACCGATCAGGGCGAGATCGCTCTGGGCCGGAACATCCTGGTGGGCTTCATGACCTGGGAAGGCTACAACTATGAGGACGCCGTGCTGCTCAACGAGCGCATGGTCCGGGAGGATGTGTACACCTCCATCCACATCGAGGAGTACGAGATCGACTCCCGGGACACCAAGCTGGGACCCGAGGAGATCACCCGGGATATCCCCAACGTGGGCGAGGACGCTCTGAAGGATCTGGACGAGCGGGGCATCATCCGCATCGGCGCCGAGGTCCGCAGCGGCGATATCCTGGTGGGCAAGGTCACCCCCAAGGGCGAGACCGACCTCACCGCCGAGGAGCGGCTGCTCCGGGCCATCTTCGGTGAGAAGGCCCGCGAGGTCCGCGATACCTCTCTGAAGGTGCCCCACGGCGAGAGCGGCATCGTGGTGGACGCCAAGGTGTTCACCCGCGCCGCCGGCGACGAGCTGGGGCCCGGCGTCAACCAGGTGGTCCGGGTCTACATCGCCCAGAAGCGTAAGATCAGCGTGGGCGACAAGATGGCCGGACGTCACGGCAACAAGGGCGTCGTCTCCCGGATTCTGCCCCAGGAGGATATGCCCTTCCTGCCCGACGGCACCCCCCTGGATATCGTGCTGAACCCCCTGGGCGTGCCTTCCCGTATGAACATCGGTCAGGTGCTGGAGGTCCACCTTGGCTACGCTGCCAAGAAGCTGGGCTGGAAGGTGGCCACCCCCATCTTCGACGGCGCCACCTACGAGGAGGACATCAAGGGCGCTCTGGAGCTGGCGGGCCTCGATCCCGAGGGCAAGACCTGGCTCTACGACGGCCGTACCGGCGAGCGCTTTGACAACAAGGTCACCGTCGGCTACGTCTACTTCCTCAAGCTCCACCACCTGGTGGATGATAAGATCCACGCCCGTTCCACCGGTCCCTACTCCCTGGTCACCCAGCAGCCTCTGGGCGGCAAGGCCCAGTTCGGCGGCCAGCGCTTCGGCGAAATGGAAGTGTGGGCCCTGGAGGCCTACGGCGCCAGCTACACCCTGCAGGAGATCCTGACGGTGAAGTCCGACGACGTCACCGGCCGTGTCCGGACCTACGAGGCCATCGTCAAGGGCCACAACGTGCCCAAGCCCGGTGTGCCTGAGTCCTTCAAGGTGCTGGTGAAAGAGCTGCAGTCCCTGTGCCTCGACATCCAGGTGCTGGATAAGGACGGCGAGATCATCGAGCTGAAGGACGACGACGACGAGATGACCACCTTCAACCTGGCCCGGATGGACGCCGAGCGGGAAGAGCAGATGTACGTGGCTGACGACGCCGCCTTTGAGGAGTCCGGCTACGCCATCGAGGATATTGACGACAGCGACGATCTCTCTGCCGACAACGGCGGAGACGACGAGGAATTTTAAGGAGGGAGGAGATCAACTATGAGCTACGCCACATTTGACGCCATTAAGATCGGCATCGCTTCTCCCGAGATGATCCGTGAGTGGTCTTACGGTGAAGTCAAGAAGCCTGAAACCATCAACTACCGCACCCTGAAGCCCGAGCGGGACGGTCTGTTCTGCGAGCGGATCTTCGGGCCCACCAAGGACTGGGAGTGCCACTGCGGCAAGTATAAGAAGATCCGCTATAAGGGCAAGATCTGCGACCGCTGCGGCGTGGAGGTCACCCGTTCCAAGGTCCGCCGTGAGCGCATGGGCCACATTGAGCTGGCCACCCCCGTCTCCCACATCTGGTACTTCAAGGGCATCCCCAGCCGGATGGGTCTGCTGCTGGACATCAGCCCCCGGATTCTGGAGAAGGTGCTGTACTTTGCCAACTATATCGTCACCGATCCCGGTGAGACTCCCCTGATGCAGAATCAGATCCTGTCCGAGAAGGAATACCAGGATATGCGGGAGAAGTACGAGGACGATTTCGAGGCCGGCATGGGCGCCGAGGCAGTGAAGAAGCTGCTGCAGAAGGTGGATCTGGAGAGCCTCAGCGAGCAGCTCCACGCCGAGCTGAAGACCGCCAGCGGCCAGAAGAAGGGCCGGATCGTCAAGCGCCTGGAGGTGGTGGATGCCTTCCGCCTCTCCGGCAACAAGCCCGAGTGGATGATCATCGACGTGCTGCCGGTGATCCCCCCGGAGATCCGCCCCATGGTCCAGCTGGACGGCGGCCGGTTCGCCACCAGTGACCTGAACGATCTCTACCGCCGGGTCATCAACCGCAACAACCGCCTCAAGCGCCTCATCCAGCTCAACGCCCCCGACATCATCGTCCGCAACGAGAAGCGGATGCTCCAGGAGGCTGTGGACGCCCTGATCGACAACGGCCGCCGGGGCCGCGCCGTCACCGGCGCCAACAACCGTGCGCTGAAGTCCCTCTCCGATATGCTGAAGGGCAAGCAGGGTCGGTTCCGTCAGAACCTGCTGGGCAAGCGCGTGGACTACTCCGGCCGCTCCGTTATCGTGGTCGGCCCTGAGCTGAAGATCTACCAGTGCGGTCTGCCTAAGGAGATGGCGCTGGAGCTGTTCCGTCCCTTCATCATGAAGAAGCTGGTGGAGGACGAGAGCGCCAAGAACATCAAGAACGCCAAGAAGATGGTGGACAAGGGCGAGGCCGCCGTGTGGGATGCCCTGGACGTGGTCATTAAGGACCACCCGGTGATGCTGAACCGTGCGCCTACCCTGCACCGTCTGGGTATCCAGGCCTTTGAGCCGGTGCTGGTGGAGGGCCGGGCCATCAAGCTCCACCCCCTGACCTGTACCGCCTTCAACGCCGACTTCGACGGCGACCAGATGGCCGT
>CALXDB010000027.1 GCA_944386955.1 uncultured Oscillospiraceae bacterium | reverse complement strand
TTTTGGTGGAGGTGAGGGGAGTCGAACCCCTGTCCGAAAACAATTTCACGGGACTTTCTCCGGGCGCAGACGGTTATTCCGGGCGGCGTGACCGCCCTGTTCCCCTCCGGCCAGGCAAGCCGTCACGCCTGGCTGTCAGGTGAGAGTCATGATGCGTGGGCGGGTCAACTCTTTCCCGCCTCACGGACGCCACATTAACGACGCCTTCCCCGGTCTGTGGCCCTCCCGGTTCAGACGGCCGCCTTTACTTAGGCAGCGACAGCAACAGTGTTGTTGTTCTTTAATTTATAAGTTGCCCATTTTAAGGATGTTAGGCGCATCCGCCCGCTTATCCCGCTTCCTCATCCCCGTCGAAACCGGTACACCCCCGGATCTGGCGGGCCGGATGCTCCAGCCCGCGTGAGAAACCGGAAAATTTTGGTTACTTCTTCTCCGGCGCGGGATACTCCTCGCCAAGGGTATCCACCCGGATGCTCTTGATCACCACCGGGGTCCGGGGCTTATCCCGCATGTCCGTGGGCACCTCGCTGATGGCGATGGCCGCCTCCACGTTGCCGGTGATCTTGCCGAAGGCGGCATACTGCCCGTCCAGATGGGGGGCGGCGTCCACCATGATGAAGAACTGGCTGCCGGCGCTGTCGGGATGCATGGCGCGGGCCATGGACAGCACGCCGGTGGTGTGCTTCAGATCGTTCTTCTCAAAGCCGTTGCCGGAGAACTCACCCCGGATGGAGTAGCCCGGGTTGCCCATGCCGGTGCCGTTGGGGCAGCCGCCCTGGATCATGAAGCCGGGGATCACCCGATGGAAAATCAGGCCGTCATAAAAGCCGCCGTTGGCCAGCTCGATGAAATTGTTCACCGTGTTGGGGGCCTTCTCAGGGTACAGCTCGCCGGTCATCACCTGACCATTCTCCATTTCAATGGTAACAATAGGATTGCTCATATCCATACTCCTCTGTTTTTTCTGAAATCACCAGCGGTTTTTCATGGTGCGGTCGATCTCCCGCTTGGCGTCCCGCTTGGCGGCGGATTCGCGCTTATCGTAGTTCTTTTTGCCCTTGCAGAGGCCTACCTCGATCTTCACCTTGGAATTTTTGAAGTAGACGCTGAGAGGGACCAGGGCCATGCCGTCCTGCTGGACGTAGGCCTGGAGCTTGCGGATCTCCCGCTTGTGCATCAAAAGCCGCCGGGGCCGCACCGGGTCCTTGTTGAAGATGTTCCCATGTTCATAGGGGCTGATGTGCATACCGTGGATGTAGATCTCGCCGTTTTTGGCGATGCAGTAGGAATCCTTCAGATTCAGCGTACCGGCCCGGATGGACTTCACCTCCGTGCCGAACAGCTCGATGCCGGCTTCGTACCGGTCCTCCACGAAGTAGTCGTGATAGGCCTTCCGGTTCTGGGCGGCAATCTTGATCCCGGACTTCTCCATGGAAACACCTCCCTCCGCCCAAGCTCTGGAGACACATTATAGCATACCCGTTTCATTCTGACAAGTAAACAAATTGCGAACAAGGACTTTCATCAGCCGTTGCCTTGACAGTGCAGTGAAATTTCGATATGCTTAGGGCAGAAAAACCCGGTAAGAAAAGCCCTGTGAAAAGAAAGGAGAGACCCATGAAGAAGTTTGTCATGAAGCCCTCCATCCGTCAGGAGATCCCGGAGAACCCGGTGAGGAAGCTGCTGCGGGTCCTGGCGATTTTGATTTATGTGGCAGGGTTCTGTTACGGCGCCATGTGGCTCAGCCGGTACGATGCATGGGACGGTACGATCTCGGCGTGGTTCGGCGCATTCTTTTTGGGGTCCGTAGTTCTGGGGCTGTCGGAGGTTATCCAGCTTCTTCATCAGATCCGCTGGCGGGAGTATGTATGCGCCTGGCAGGAGGTGCCGGAGGCACCGGAGACAGAGGGTGAGGACGCCGATTCATAAAATTCCACAAGAAGAAGTTCCATTCCCTCCGCCTATTTTCCAGGAAAGGTGTTGTATGGCCAGGAAAGAAGTGGTACAATACCCATAACTGCGGATTTTCCGCGGATTATGACCAATGGAGTGAATACTGATGGCGAAAGTCGTTACAAAAGATATGATCCCGGCCTACGAGGCCTTTGTCCAGAGCCACCCCAAGGGCCACTTCTCCCAGAGTATTCTCTGGGCCAAGCAGAAGCCCATGTGGAAGTGGGAGGCGGTGGTGTCCACCGATGCAGAGGGGAACATCAAGGGCTCCCTTGCCATGCTGATCCGGAAGGTGCCCGGCACCCCCTACACCCTGATGTACGCCTGCCGGGGCCCGGTGTGCGACCTCAGCGACAAGGAGACCCTGACGGACCTGGTCAACGGGGCCAAGGAGATCGCCAAGCGCTACAAGAGCTACGAGATCAAGATCGACCCGGACGTGCCCTCCTCCAACACGGAGTTCACCAAGATGATGACGGATCTGGGCTTTGTCATCACCGGCGGCGGCAAGAATTTTGAGGCCATCCAGCCCAAGTATGTGTTCCGACTGGACATCGAGGGGAAGACGGAGGAGGAGATCATGGCCGGCTTCCACCAGAAGACCCGGTATAACCTCCGTCTCGCTGTGAAGAAGGGCGTGGAGGTGAAGCTCTGCGGCAAGGAGGCGGTGGAGGACTTCACCCGTATCATGGAAGTCACCGGCGCCCGGGACGGCTTCGTCACCCGCCAGGCCAGCTACTTTGCCAACATGCTGGACAACCTGGGGGAGCACTGCCGGCTGTACATGGCCTACCACGAGGGCCAGCCCATCGCCGGTACCCTGGCCATCTGGTACGGCGACAAGGTGTGGTATCTCTACGGCGCCTCCTCCAACGAGCACCGGAACCTGATGCCCAACTATCTCCTTCAGTGGAACATGATCCAGTGGGCGGTGGAGAAGGGCTGCCGGATCTACGACTTCCGGGGCGTGTCCGGCGATCTGACCCCCAAAAATCCCCTCTACGGCCTCTATAAGTTCAAGAAGGGCTTCGGCGGCGAGTTTACGGAGTTCGTGGGCGAGATGGACATGATCCTGAAGCCCGGCGTGGCCTTTGCCGTCAAGCACGGCACCAAGCTGATGAAGAAGGTCCGCAAGAACATTTATATGATTAAGAACCGGAACAAGAAGTAAGAGGATATGAAGGCATACATTGTAGAGAGAGAGGCGGTGGCCCACAACATCGTGAGGCTCCGGGAATGGGCAGGGGAGACCCCTCTGTGGGCAGTTTTGAAGGGGGACGGCTACGGCCTTGGGGCCGGTCCCATGGCGGCGCTGTGCTGGGAAAACGGCATCCGCCGCTTTGCCGTTACCGAGCCCGCGGAGGCCCGGGCCATCCGGGAGAGCGTGGGGGAGGAGGGGGAGATCCTCATGCTCCGGGCCACCACCGACCGGGTGGAGCTCCAGGCCCTCATGGACATGCATGTGATCCTCACCCTGGGCTCTCGGGAGGACGCTCAGGTCCTGGCTGAACTGAACCGGCCCTGCCGGGTCCATCTGAAGGTGGACACGGGCATGGGGCGCTACGGATTCCTTCCCACAGAAGGAGAGGCGGTCCGGGAGGCTCTGGCGGCGGCCCCCAACGTGACGGTGGCGGGGGTCTATACCCACTTCCACTCCGCGTTTTTGGAGGAGGCCATCACCCGGCGGCAGTTTGCCCAGTTTGTCGGCTTCTGTGACCAACTGGAGGCGGCGGGCCTCTCCTTAGGGGAGCGCCACTGCTGCAATACCTCCGCATTTCTCCGCTTCAAGGATATGCACCTGAATGGCGCCCGCGTCGGCTCCGGCCTCCTGGGCCGGGTGGCGGTGAAGGACCCCCTGGGCCTTCGCCGGATCGGCTGGGCCGAGGCGGAGATCGAGGAGCTGCGGCCCCTGCCCAAGGGCCACACCGTGGGCTACGGCGCGGCCACCACGCTGAAGCGGGAGACACGCTGCGCCGTGGTGCCGGTGGGCTACTACCACGGCTTTACCCTCCAGCGGGGGACCGATGTGTGGCGGGCCAAGGACTGCATCCGGAACATCCTCCACAATCTGAAGCTGCTGCTTCGGCCCCAGCACCTCACCGTCCTGGTGGGGGACTGCCGGGCGAGGACCCTGGGCCATGTGGGCATGCTCCACACCTGTGTGGACGTGACGGACCTGAACTGCAAGGTGGGGGACCTGGTGCGGCTGGAGATCAACCCCCTCCAGCTGAAGGGCCTGCCTGTGGAATATCGGTAGAGCAGAAGGCGGGGCGGGCGATCTTCAAAGCCTGCCCCCATTGCCGAACGTTTTCCTGAGGAGGGAGACTGCAAAGCGCAGTCTCCCTCCTCTTTTCCTGCAATGGGCAGAGAAGTGCGCTTCCTGCGCACCACGTCCGCCCGGAAATGTGGTATGCTCCATGGCAGGAGGGCCGCAGCGGCCGTCCTGCAGCGGGGGATCTCACGCCGCGGCGAAAGAGAAAACAAAAACAGAAAGGGTATTTGGATGATGCGAAAGATGCTTGCGTTCCTGCTTGCGGCCATGCTGCCGGTGCTCTGCGCCTGTACCGGCCCGGATGCCGGCGTACAGAACAACGGCTCCCAGCCCGGACAGACGGACTCGTCCGACGGCGGTGACGCCGGGGTGCAGTACGACTATCCGCTGAAGGCCGGCGAGCCGGTGGAGGTCTACGATATGACCTTCGATCAGATGGTCACCGTGACGGTGGACCCCGCCAGCACCCGCGACGGGGACAACGAGTCCCGCAGCTACATCTATTTTGATAACTGTGTCTTCAACGACGGCCTCACCATTGTGGGGGACTACCACGCGGTGATCGCCCTGGGAGCGGGCTGCACCTTCGGCGACGGCTCCGTGGTGACCTGCCGGGAGGCCACGCCCGGCGCGGCCAGAGACGTGGTGCTGGAGGACAACATCGTCAAGCTGTTCCTCGCCTGCGAGGGGGTCGCTGTGGAGACGGACGCCGCTGTCGGTGTGTGGAGCGACGGTCCGGACGTGGCTTTGAACGGAACGACTTACAGCAAGGAGGCCCTTACGCCGGATACGGATTTCCTGGGGGTATATGCGCTCTATGAAGGCGGCACGCTGACCGTGACCAAACTGGGCATCAACGAGGACGACAGCGTCGTATATTTGGACTGATTGGGAAATTGCACCGCAGGCCCTCTCCCGCGATGAAAGGGAGAGGGCCTGCTCTTTTTTCTGTTCTGTTTTCTGTGGGACGCCGGGAGGGGGGCAGAGAGACGCTCCGGGCGGATTCAGCCCTTCTGCAGCGCCTCCAGCAGCTCCGCCATGGTCCGGCGGAGGAGGGGGTGGCGCTTCCAGGGGGCGATCTGGGCCATGGGGATCAGCACAAAGTCCCGGAGGGCCATCTCCCTGTGGGGAATGTGGAGGTCCGGGGCGTCCAGCACCAGATCGTCGTAAAGCAGAATGTCCAGGTCCAGTGTCCGGGGGCCCCAGTGGATCAGCCGCTCCCGGCCCGCCGCCGCCTCGATCTCATGGAGGCGGCTTAAAAGCTCCTCCGGGGTCAGGAGGGTCTGGAGCTCCAGCGCCCCGTTCAAAAAGTCGTCCTGCTCCACACCGCCGTAGGGGGCGGTGACCAAAAAGTCGGATACCCGGACCACCCGGCAGTCGGGCGATTCCCCCAGTTGCCGGACTGCCCCGTCCAAATAGGCCTGTTTGTCCCCAAGGTTGGAGCCCAAGGCGATGTAGGCGGTGTGCCACCGCCGGGAGATGGCCACGGACACCGTCTCCAGGGGGAGACCGATGGGGGCCCAGGGCTTCTGGATCTCCACATCCACCCCCTCCATCAGGGGATACTCCAGCAGCAGTGCTTCCGCCAGCCGCTCCGCCACCGTCTCCAGCAGCTTCCAGGTGTGCTCCCGGACGAACCGCTGGACGAAGTGGCTCACCTCCCCGTAGTGGATGGAGGCAGCGAGGTCGTCGCTGCGGCCCGCCCGTCGGGTACTGAGGTGCATAGTGATGGTGAACACGAATTTCTGCCCCAGGGCGTTCTCCTCGGGAAATACCCCGTGATTGGCAAAAATCTCCAGATTTCGAATGGTGATCTTATCCATATCCGCTCCTAACGGCCCAAAATGGCCTCCGTCATCTGAATGGCCCGCCGGTTCTCCTTCACGTCGTGGACCCGGACGAAGGCGCAGCCCTTCAGCACCGCCAGCACCGTGGTGGCCAGCGTCCCCTCCAGCCGCTCTGCGGCGGGGAGGTCCAGAGTGAGGCCGATCACCGACTTCCGGGAGGTCCCCAGCAGCACCGGCAGCCCCAGCCGCCGCAGCTCCTCCAGGCGGCGGAGGACCTCCAAATTCATCTCGTAGGTCTTGCCGAAGCCCACGCCGGGGTCCACCATGATTTTATCCGCCGGGACCCCGGCCTCCCGGGCCAGGTCCACGGAGATCTGGAGGTCCGCCAGCATGTCCTCCAGCAGGTCCTGGTACACCGCCTCATGGCGGTTGTGCATGAGGCAGCAGGCGGCGTTGTACCGGGCCGTCACCGCCGCCATGGCGGGGTCACGGCGAAAACCCCAGATGTCGTTGACCAGATCCGCCCCGGCCTTCAGGGCGGCCTCGGCCACGGGGGCCTTGTAGGTGTCGATGGATACGGGCGTGTCGAAGCGGACCTTCACCGCCTCCACCGCCGGGGCGATCCGGTCGATCTCCTCCTGGTCGGAGATGGGGGTATGGCCGGGGCGGGTGGATTCCCCGCCGATGTCGATGATGTCCGCTCCCTCAGAAATCATCTCCTCCGCGTGGCGGAGGGCGGCGTCCAGCCGGTCGTACCTTCCGCCGTCGGAGAAGGAGTCGGGGGTCACGTTCAAAATGCCCATGAGGTAGGTTTTGCGCTGGGTGTCAAAGGTGCGATTTCCGATGTTCATAGAGAAGGTCCCTCAATTGGTCAGTAGATGATCTGCAGGTTTTTCTTACTCTCCGGCCAGTTGCAGTCCGGTTCCGCATCGCAGGCGAAGCAGGGCCGGGACTGCTTGTCCCCCCGATAGAGGTAGACCGCCAGCAGGTCCGGATCGTCCCCGGTCCGGTGGGCCAGAATGGCGTTTTGGATCCGCGCCGTCTCCTCCGGGAAAAAGCCGCAGGCAGGGAGGATCTCTCCGGCAAGGTCCGCCCCGGCCTTGTGGTGGGGGGTCCCTTGGCTGAGCTGTTGGTACCGGCCTACGTCGTGGAGGAGGGCGGCGGCGTAGAGGAGGTCCTTGGGAAGGCCGCTCTGGTCTTCTAAGCTGTAGAGATACATGAGTCGGGCCACATCCAGCAGGTGGTCCATGCCGTGGCGGCAGAAGGGCCGGTCCGCCTCCGCCGCCCACAGCCGCCCGTACTCCCCCATAAAGAGGGGGTGGCGGCGGATGGCTTCCACGCGGTCCATGGTCATCGGCTCACCATCTGCAGGAAGGTCTGCTGCAAGGCGAAGTCCTGGGCGAAGACGCCCCGGACGATGGTGGTGACGGTTTTGCTGCCGGGCTTCTGGACGCCCCGCATGGTCATGCACATGTGCTCCGCCTCGATCATCACCATGACCCCCTTGGGGTGGAGGTGCTCCTCCAGGGCGTCGGCGATCTGGGCGGTCATGTTCTCCTGGATCTGGGGGCGGCGGGCGAAGACCTCCACGGTCCGGGCCAGCTTGCTGAGCCCCGCCACCTTCCCGTCGGGGATGTAGGCCACATGGGCCTTGCCGTAGAAGGGCAGCAGGTGGTGCTCGCAGACGGAGTAGAAGGTGATGTCCTTTTCCAGCACCATGTTGTTGTTGACGGCTTCAAACTGTTTGCTGAGGTGGGTCCCGGCGTCCTCGTACATGCCGCCGTAGATCTGCTCGCACATTTTGGCGATTCGGTCCGGCGTCTCCAAAAGGCCCTCCCGGTTTACGTCCTCGCCGATGCCCTCCAGCAGCAGCCGGACGCCCGCCTTGATTTTTTCGTGATCCATCATGGCCCTGACCTCCTTCTTGTATTTCGGGATGCCGGGCAGAGGACCCTGCGCGTAAAAAACACCCCGATGTGAATGAGCGGATGGAATCAACAATACCCCGCCCGGCGCGCCGGGCAGATCCCCTTCACAATCGAGATGCAAAACCAGTCATCTGTATGTTGCAACGGGTGCGGACTCCGCATCGTAAGACGAGCTTTTCGTTTCTGTGGCAACTCCCCATCCACGGAACACTTGACGCACAGAGTCCTATTTTGCATATTGTCTGAAAAAAATTATACCACACTCTTCCATATGATTCAATAGAAAAAGCGGAAGGTGGGGATTTTTGTCCCCTCATCTGTCGGAAGGCTTTTTTACCCTCGGGCCGGGCGGCCTCCGCCGGAGGACAAAAAAACCGCCGTACGGCGTGCAGCCGTGCGGCGGGATTCCCTGTTCAGTCGATGGAGGAGGGATACTCCACGGAGGTGACGATGACCTCTTCAAACTCGATGTACTCCGTCTTGAGAATGATCTTCTTGCCGGCCCGGATCTCCTGGGTGCCGGCGGTGGCCACCAGCACATCGGCCTTCTCTACCTCACCTTCCACGGTGAAGGTGAGATCCACATGCTCCGGGTCCTCCACCCACTCCCCGTCGGGGCCCAGCACCAGAGAGGGAGTGGACTGGACATCCACCACCTGCACATCGTACCGGGTGCCCGAGGCCATCAGATTGCCGGGGATGTATGCCTTCACAGACTCTGCCAGAGCCGCAGGCTGATCCTCCGCCAGCACCGTGTACCGGATGGGCACCATCTGGGTCTCGCCGGACACCTTGCCGCCGATCTTGGTGGCGAGAAAAACGCCCACCGCCACGATCAGCACCACGGCGATGACGTCGATCACATTGAACTTCCACTTTTTCTGGGACATTTCTTTTCCTCCGCTTGACCAGTCAGCCCGGTTTGGGCTATAATACTTTTTTGAAAGGCCTGTCCCGGCCGGGACGCAGGCCCATGATCCTGTTTATTATAGCGTATTTTCCTCTGCTCGACAAGAGGAAATTTACTGTCCGATAAAGGAGCGTTTTCGATATGAAGGTGATCCATCTCATCAGCGGCGGCGACACCGGCGGCGCCAAGACGCATGTGCTGTCCCTGCTGCGGGATCTCAACCAGACCATCACCGCCCAGCTGGTGTGCTTCCGGGAGGGGGAGTTTGCCCAGGAGGCCAGAGAGATGGGCATTCCCACGGAGATCTTCGGCGGCAATCACATCCGCCGCATTATCCGGGACCTCACCGCCTACATCCAGAAGGGCGGCTTCGAGGTGATCCACTGCCACGGCGCCCGGGCCAACATGACCGGCGTCCTTCTTCGGAAGGCCACCGGCCTCCCTGTGGTCACCACCGTCCACAGCGACCCGAAGCTGGACTACATGGGTCGTCCCCTGGGCCGCCTTACCTACGGAAACATCAACGCGGTGGCCCTCAAGAAATTCGACTACTACATCGGCGTGTCCGACGCCATGGTGGATCTCCTCATCAGCCGGGGCTTCCCGCCGGAGAAGTTCTATGCCATCTACAACGGCCTCACCTTCGACGCCAAGCCCACCATGACCGACCGCCTGGCCTACCTTCGGGGCCTGGGGGCCAATGTGGAGGAGGATTCGGTGGTGGTGGGCATCGCCGCCCGCCTCAACCCGGTGAAGGACATCGCCACGCTGATCCGGGGGTTCGCCCGGGCGGCGGAGCGCTGCGGCAAGCTGCGGCTGGTTATCGCCGGAGACGGTCAGGATCGGGAGATGCTGGGCCGTCTCGCCGAGGAGCTCCATGTGGCGGACAAGGTCTGCTTTGCCGGTTGGCTCAGCGGCATGGACGATTTCTACCAGGCGCTGGACATCAACACCCTCACCTCCGTCAGTGAGACCTTCCCCTACGCCCTCACCGAGGGAGCCCGGTACGCCCTGCCCACGGTGAGCTCCCGAGTGGGCGGCGTGCCCTACCTCATCGACCATGCCGTCAACGGCTTCCTCTTCGAGGCCGGAGACGACAAGACCCTGGGGGAGCACCTGCTCCGCCTGGCGGAGGACCCGGAGCTGCGCCGGGAGATGGGGCAGAAGCTCCACGACAAGGCGGCGGAGAAATACTCCCTCCAGAAGACGGTGGAGACCCAGCTCAAGATCTATGAGGACATCCTCCGCCGTCACAGCCGTCCCAAAACCAAGCGGGACGGGGTCCTCATCTGCGGGGCCTACGGCCGGGAGAATGCCGGGGACGACGCCATTTTACGCTCCATCATCCAGGAGATGCGGGAGATCGACCCCTACATGCCCATCACCGTCCTGTCCCGGCGGCCCATGCGCACCAAGCTGACCTACCGGGTGGACGCGGTCCATACCTTCCACTACCTCCGCTGGGCGGGGAAAATGCGCCACACCCGGCTGTACATCAGCGGCGGCGGCAGCCTGGTCCAGGACGTCACCAGCCGACGGTCCCTGTGGTACTACCTCTACAACATGAAGTCCGCCAAAAAGCGGGGCAACAAGGTGATGATGTACGGCTGCGGCATCGGTCCGGTGATCCGGAAGGGCCACCGGAGGCTGTCTGCCAAGACCATGAACCGGTTCGTGGACGCCATCACCCTCCGGGAGCCGGATTCCCTCCGGGAGCTGGAGAGCATGGGGGTGAAGGGACCGGCGGTGCGGCTCTCCGCCGACCCGGCGTTGACCCTGGCCCCGGCCGAGCCGGAACAGGTGGACAGCCTGATGCTGTCCCACGGCGTACCCACCGAGGGGCGGTACATCTGCTTCGCCCTGCGCAGCTGGCCCGGCTTTGAAGGCCGGATGGAGGCGGTGCGGAAGGCGGCGGCGTGGGCCTATGAGCGGTTGGGACTGACGCCGGTGTTCCTGGCGGTGGAGAAGTTCCACGACCCGGAGGTGATTCAGCGGGCGGCTCAAGGACTGAACGTTCCCCATTACCTCGTCACCAAGCCCGAAGACCCGGCGGCCATCGCCGGCCTTCTCCGGCGGATGGAGGTGGTGGTGTCCATGCGCCTCCACGCGCTCATCTTTGCCGCCGGCCAGGGAGTGCCGCTGGTGGGCCTGGTATACGACCCCAAGGTCAGCGCCTTTTTGAAGTACATCGGCCAGGACCTGTATGTGGATCTCCAGGACCTGACGGCGGAGGGACTGTGGGCCCTCATCGAGAAGGCCGCCGGACGGCAGCGGGACCCCAAGGCGGTGGAGCAGCTGCTCGACAAGGAGCGGGTGAACCGGGAGACGGCCCGGCAGCTCTATCTGGGAGAATAAGAGAGAAGAGGAGGCCTGCCCCGGGCGTGGGGCGGGCCCCCTCTTGTGAGGAGGGAATCTATGGGACAACTGGAGACCATTCTGCGGCGGACCTTTGGCTACACCGCCCTGCGGGAGGGGCAGCGGCCGGTGATGGAGCAGCTGCTCTCTGGGCGAGATGTGCTGTCGGTGATGCCCACCGGGGCGGGGAAGTCCCTGTGCTACCAGCTGCCCGCCCTGGCCATGCCGGGGATCACCTTAGTGGTATCCCCCCTCATCTCTCTGATGAAGGACCAGGTGGAGAGCCTTATCCACTGCGGCGTGGCGGCGGCCTACCTCAACAGCAGCCTCACCGAGCGGCAGTATGCTCTGGCCCTCCGATATGCCGGGGAGGGGCGGTACAAGCTCATCTATGTGGCCCCGGAGCGGCTGGACACCCCCGGCTTTCTCCGCTTCGCCGCCAACGCTCCCATCTCCATGGTGGCGGTGGATGAGGCCCACTGCGTGTCCCAGTGGGGCCAGGACTTTCGGCCCAGCTATCTGAAAATCCCGGAATTCTTGGCGAAGCTGCCCCGCCGGCCGGTGGTGGGAGCTTTCACCGCCACCGCCACGCCGGAGGTCCGGCGGGATATCGCCCGGGGTCTCAGCTTACAGGGTCCCTTCGAGATCGTCAGCGGCTTTGACCGGAAAAACCTGTTTTTCGCCGTGGAGGAGCCGAAGGACAAGCGGACGGCCCTGTTGAAGTTCCTCCGCCAGCACCGGGGGGAGAGCGGCATCGTCTACTGCAACACCCGACGGAACGTGGACGAGGTGACGGAGCTGCTCTGCCGGGACGGCTGGCCGGCGAAGCGCTACCATGCGGGGCTGGAGCCGGAGGAGCGGCGGCAGAATCAGGAGGCCTTTGTCTACGGCAGCGCCGCCATCATGGTGGCCACCAACGCCTTCGGCATGGGCATCGACAAGCCGGACGTCCGCTTCGTGGTTCACTACAATATGCCCAAGGACCTGGAGAGCTACTACCAGGAGGCGGGCCGGGCCGGCCGGGACGGAGAGGAGGCCGTGTGCCTGCTGCTTTACGGCGGCAAGGACGTAGTGACCAACCGCTTCCTCATTGAATTGCGGGAGGAGAATGAGGAGGTCAGCGACGAGAGCTACGAGGCCCGGGTCAGCCGGGATCTGGAGCGTCTCAGGCAGATGACCTTTTACTGCCACACCCAGGATTGCCTCCGAGCTACGATCCTTCGGTATTTCGGGGAGAAGGCTCCGGGCAATTGCGGCAAGTGCGGCAATTGCGTGGGCGGCGATATGGAGGACGTGACGGCGGAGGCCCGTGTGCTCCTCCAGGCGGTGGAGCAGTCGGGCCAGCGGTTCGGCATGGGGCGGATCATTGAGATCGTCACCGGCGCGGATACCGAGGCGGTGGAATTCTGGGGTCTGGACCGACTGGCGGTATACGGCCGCCTGGCGAAGAAACCGAAGGATCAGCTGCGGGCCATCCTGCGGCTGTTGGTGGCCCAGGACTGCCTTGTCAAGACCGAGGACCAGTATCCCATCCTGAAGCTGGGGGAGGGAGCCTGGGAGGTACTCCGGGAGCGGCAGAGGCTTTACCTCCGGCGCAAGCGGTCTCCCAAGGGGCATAAGGAAGTGGAGCCGGTACGGGAAAGGACAGAAACAGATGGGGCGCTGCTGGATAGATTGAAGGCGGTGCGAAGCCGTCTGGCCCGGATGCAGGGGGTGCCGGCCTATGTGATTTTCTCCGACAAGACCCTCCGGGAGATGAGCGCGCTGCAGCCCACCGCTGTGGAGCAGCTGCGGCAGATCAGCGGCGTGGGGGAGTACAAACAGGCCCAGTACGGCAGGGACTTTGTGGCCTGTGTGCAGAAGTATCTCCAGGAGAAGGGATAACAAAAGGCGGAGCGAGGCAATTCCTTGCTCCGCCTTTTCCGTTTGACGGGGCAAACGGAAAAAACAGCCCGGTTTCTCTGTCAACGGCGCTTCCTGCGGCATACAGTGGGAAGGAGAACAAACAAGACGGAGGGTCGGCTATGGTCACAAATTTCTTTTTGGGCGCCAACAGCGGCGGGGGCTTCCAGAGCCTCTACGACGGCTTCACAGACCCCGGAGGCCTGCGGGACCTGATGGTGCTGAAGGGGGGGCCCGGGGTAGGAAAGTCCACCTTTATGAAGTACATCGGCCGCCGGGCGGAGGAGGCGGGGGAGGATGTGGAGTACATCTGGTGCAGCGGAGATCCTGATTCCCTGGACGCGGTGCGCCTGCCCCGCCTGCGCATTGCCGCCGTGGACGGCACCGCCCCCCATGGCACAGCACCATTGGGACACCTGTGTGGGACAAGCGGTCAAAAAGAAGACATACCTGCTCAATAAAAATGGAGCCGATGCAGATGGCACTGAGCCGGTGAACCAAATGGTTTGAAAGCGCAAAGGCACAAGAAAAATCTTGTGCCTTTGCGCTTTTATGGGTCCCTTACCATTGTTGGGACAATTAGAAAAACATTGAGAAAATTTAAAGCGGGGATATAATTACATTTCTGAAAAACGAAAGGGGCGGAATTCGTGTTTTATGGTCAAAAACACATGACGCCGCAGGATTGCATCCCGACGCAAAAGAAATCACCCCATGACCGGCAGGACATTTCGCCAGATAAAGATGCAGGCGGCCGGCGGAAGCATCTCCGTCGAACAAAGCTAAAATTGAGATATTCTCTCCCCTTTCGTCCTCCACAACAAAGGCCTTCGCTGCAAGAGCGGACTCTGTGACGACCAGTCCCTCCCCACAGTGGGAAAAGGTCAGCGTCACGACATCTTTTTCCATCACCGCAGATTGCAGATCCGGCGCAAAGCAGGTCTGTCCGCCGTACAGCACCGCCTTGCAGAATTCTGCTGCGCGAAGTCCCAGAAGCACGTTGGCGGAGGAGCTGTTGTGAATGTAGTCCGAGAGGGAGAGGTCCGTGGTGGGAATCAAGAATACGCCGGGCAGCTGCTTGGACGCAAGACGCTGCTGCTCCCGAAGGGTTCCCCAGGCCGCGTCATCGCCATCCCTCCGCAGATACCGGTTCAGCTGCATGGAGAAAATGGGGACCTCGCCAACCGCCCGGCGGATGGCCTGCATGACAAAGCACAATTGCTCCCCATATGTTTCCGCTTTTCCCGGCACCGCATCGGTACAGCCCTGATACCATAAAATTCCCGTCACTTTTCCACCGGCCAGCGCAATCCGCTCCAGCATATTGTCCAGGAGGTCACCGCAAACACGGCTGTCCCACCGGTCGATGGACTGACCTCCCATGGCAGTCTGAATAAGCCCAATGGGGCAGCCCGCAGCAGGAAGGAGCTGCTTGGCAAAGGTCAGCCAGGGCGAGGTGCCGCAGCACCCCGTCTCCGCATTGAGGGCGTCGTCCGCTCCGGTGGACTCGTTCATGGGGTGGGTGGCAAGATCCCACTGACAGCAGTTCCGGAAGAGGTGCACCTGCAGATCCGGTGCATCCGGCGCGGCATCTGCGCCGAAGCCGGCGGCGTTGGACTGTCCGGCGATGACGAAGAGGTCCCCCACCCCCAGATGGTGCCGCATGGCGCCGCCGAACAGCCGGGTAACCTCCGGGGCGTCTCCGCAAACATCCAGAGCGGTTTCGATCCGGTACAAGCCGCCCTGGGGAATGGACAGCTGGATGTGCCAGCCGCCGCAAAAAGGCGTATCGGAAGCAGCTGCCGCAGCCTTTGTCCAGGGGACGACGGCCGTGTTGTCCTGTTCACGCACCACCCGAACCAGAACACAGGCGCTGTGGATCACATGACCGCTGCAGATGGGGTGCAGGGCAAAGGACCCTTGCAGGGCCACTGACGCGGCAGCACCTTCCCGCTGAAAAATCTGCCAATGGGCCGCGCCGCTGTCAATTTGTACGCTCAGCATTCAACCACCTCGTCAAAACCCGGTCAGGGCTCCACGCCGTGCTCCCGGAGGATGGCCTGGATCTCACGGACGTCCACATCCCGGGGAAGAATGCCCTTCTGAGCGGCAAGGGCCGCAGCAATACCTGCCGCCTGGCCCATATTGGCGCAGATGGGCATCACGCGGTAATTGGCGTGGGCCATATGGGTACCAGAGATGCAGCGGCCCGCCAGCAGAAGGCCGTCGATTTTCTCCGGAACAAGGCAGCCGTAGGGAATGGTATACCCCTTGGTCTGGGTGAAGGTCTCCTGTGCGCCGGTGGCGTCCAGCCCATTGCCAGTCATATTGTGGACGTCGAAATTGAAGTGGGCCTTTGTGACCACCCACCGGTCAAAGACCCGGGCCTCCTGAATATCCTGCTCGGTAATGGTCTCCACGCCCTTGAAGTGGCGCGTCTCCCGGATGCCGATCAGAGAGGCAGAGGACAGCAGATAGCAATGCTCATACCCCGGTGCATAAGAACGTAGGAATTGGATGATGGGATCCATCTGCTGACGGCACACATAAGTGGCGGTGACCAGATCGTCCGCGTTGGTTCCGTCAATTCCGATGCAGTTGGTCATGTTGCAGGTGACAACGCCGGGAAGCGTGGTCCGATAAAGCAGGACATGGCCTGCGGGGGAGGGCAGTTTTTCTCTTCCCAGAGCCTGGATCTCGCCTGCGGGCACCTCTGCCGTCTGCTCAAAGCCGCCGGGGAAAATGGCACGGTCATAGTCCACGCCGCCGATTTTGAACATGATGGAGGCGGGCTGCATAGAGCCGTCGCTCTCTCTTCCCTTGCAGTACGCCGCACCGGATTTCGCGGCAATATCGCCGTCACCGGTACAATCGATCACCACTTTCGCCAGTACCGCCTCGCGGCCGGACTTGCTCTCCAACACAACGCCGCGGATGGTATTTCCGTCCATAATTGCCCCGGAAGAGAAGGTATACAGGCGCAAACGTACACCAGCCTCCTGGAGCATCTGGAGGAACACGGTCTTCAGACGCTCCGGATTGATGATCTGTCTGGGAGAGCCGTTGAAGCCATAATCCTCCGCTGCCTCCTGGATATCCGCGGAGCGGGACAGGATCTCCTCGTAAAATCCCCCTGCCGTACGGCCGGTCCAGTGGCTCATCAGTCCTACGGTAGCGATTCCGCCGACATCGCCCATCTGCTCCACCAGCATGGTATCGGCTCCCTGGCGGGCTGCCCAGATGGCGGCGCCCATTCCGGCCGGTCCGGCGCCCAGAACAAGGACGTCCACCTCTGCCAAAACAGGGATCTCGCGGCTCGGCTCCATATATGTCATACAATCTCCTCCTGTGTCCGGTATATTTTTTGTGGACTTTCTACAGCACTTATGATACATTGAAGAAACCCGGAAGGGAATGGGTTCTTCGGCATATTACCTACCATTTCGTGCAAGGAGGGATCCTATGCTTCAGCATCTGCTGCAGGACATCGCCCGGTATTTCGATCATCTGCAGGCGCAGGGCCTGTATGTGTCCTTTCACAACCTGGCCATTCCCATGGAGAGCTGCATGGCGTCTCTGACGCCCTACAACATCAACAGCAACCCCTTTTGTCTGCTGGTCAAATCCAGCTCCGACGCGTGGACCCACTGCATCGAGCGGCAGCATAAGGTCCTGGCGGCCTGCGGCGGCGGCCCCTTCTGCGGCATGTGCTACGCGGGCATGGGGGAATGCGTGTTCCCCATCCGCAGCGTGGACGGCACGCCCCTGGCCTTCATCAGTGTCAGCGGTTACCGCCTTGCGCCGGAGCAGGCCCTCGCCCGAATTTCGGCGGTGGCGGAGCGCTATGGCCACGCCCGACAGAAGCTGCTGGACTCCTATTGGAACGACCTGAAGCCGGAGCAGCCGGACCTGGAGGCCCTTTCCGTGCAGATCGCGCCGCTGTGCCGCATGTTTGAGCTTCTGCATGTGATGCTGGGCAGCTACTCCCAGGACTCCGTAGGCAGCATGACCCAAAGCTGCATTTTGGGACATGCCGTGGTCTACCTCCGCCGCCACTACAGCGAGGAGATCTCCGCAGCGGACGTGGCAGCGGCCTGCCACTGCAGCGTCTCCTCCCTGAGCCATCTCTTCAAGCAGAAGCTGGGGGTGGGGATCCGCACCTACCTGCGCCAGCTGCGCCTGGCAGACGCCAAGCGGCTGCTGCGGGATACAGACCTGCCCGTCAGCACCATCAGCGATCTTCTGGGCTATGGAAACCCCAATTATTTCTGCAATGTGTTTCGGGAGGAGACCGGGGTCTCTCCCCGTGGATTCCGGCAGCAGCGAGGACGGCCCGCCGATGAGGCCGCAGATGCCAGAGAGGAGGAGCTGCATGAAACGCTTTTTTCAAAAGCACCATCCCATCGATAACAAAAGTCTCCGCAACCAGATTCTGGTGTTTACCATGTGCCTGATTTTGTGCGGCACATTCGTGATCGGTGGCGCCTTCTTTCTCATTTCCAAATCCATTGTCTACAAAAACCAGATTGAGACCACCGGCAACGTCATCCGCCATGCCGCCTATACGGTGGAGCAGGATCTGGACCACTTGACGGAGCTGATGGGCTATCTCTTTGTGGATAACCAGCTCCACTCCGCTCTGGAGAAGGAGATCGAGACCGCCTACGATCAGGCGCTGCAGTGGAACCAGATCAACACCGCCCTCTCCACCTATGAGCGGCTGGAGTATTTCCGATATGTCAACTGCATCGTGATCTACAACGCGGAAGGGTACCCCCAGACCTTCCGATACATGGATCTGGACGCCGCGGATTACCTGGAGCGGAACCAGGCGCTGGGGTGGTATGAAGCCGCGCTGCAGGAGGAGGGCAGCCTCCTCTGGGGAACGGATGTGACCGAAAACCCAGAGGACTACCTTCTCTACAGCGAGACCATCGGAAACGACATTTCCCTCATGCGGGCACTGCGGGACCACAGCTACACCGAGGTGCAGGGCGTGGCCTATGTCAGCATCCGTCCGGCGTTCTTCTCCGTCATGC
>CALXDB010000026.1 GCA_944386955.1 uncultured Oscillospiraceae bacterium | reverse complement strand
AAAAGTAGGCCGCCGGAGGCAAAACACCAAACGACGCCCGTCGGACGCTGACAGAAGAAAAATTCCTCGTCAGCGGCCGGCCCAGGCGGCCAGAAGAGAAGAACAGAACCAGGAAGGAGCAAGGCCTATGGAAAATAGAAGGGTGCTGCTGGGCATGAGCGGCGGGGTGGACAGCACCGCCGCCGCCCTGCTGCTGCAGCAGGCGGGCTACGAGGTGGTGGGCGCCACGCTGCTCATGCACAGCTGGGAGGCGGAGCGCTGCGCCAGCGCCCGGGACGCGGCCGAGGCCGCCGCCGCAGCAGAGCGGCTGGGCATCCCCTTCCGTGCCCCGGACTGCCGAGAGGACTTCGCCCGGTGGGTCATGACCGACTTCGCCGGGGAGTACGCTGCCGGGCACACCCCCAACCCCTGCGTCCGGTGCAACCGGTTCGTGAAATTCCCCTCTCTCCTCCGCCAGGCCGACGCCATGGGCTGCCGCTATATCGCCACCGGTCACTACGCCCGCACCGCCTGGGACGAAAGGACCCGCCGCTGGCAGCTCCTCCGGGGGACAGACCGACAGAAGGACCAGAGCTACGTCCTCTACCCACTCAGCCAGGAGATCCTCTCCCGGCTCCTGCTGCCTCTGGGGAACCTCTCCAAGGAGGAGGTCCGCCGCCTGGCGGGGGAGGCCGGGCTCCCTAACGCCCGGAAAAAGGACAGCCAGGACATCTGCTTCATCCCCGACGGGGACTACCTCCGCTTTCTCCGGGACTGGGGCGGCCAGGACGCCCCGGCGGGGGACTTCGTGGACGAGAACGGGAAGGTACTGGGCCGCCACCGGGGGCAGGCCGCCTATACCCTGGGCCAGCGCCGGGGCCTGGGGGTCAGCGCCGACCGGCCCCTCTACGTCGTCGCCAAGGACCCGGCGGCCAACCGGGTGACCCTGGGGGACGAGGCCGCCCTCTTCTGCCGCAGCCTCCGGGCGGAGCAGTGCAACTGGGTGTCCCTCCCCTGCCCCGGCGGACCCCTTCAGGTCACCGCCAAGACCCGCTACAGCCAGCGGGAGGCGGAGGCGGAGGTCCGGCCCCTGTCGGAGGGAGTCGTGGAGGTGATCTTCCGGGAGCCCCAGCGGGCAATCACGCCGGGCCAGTCGGTGGTGCTGTACCGGGACGACCTGGTGCTGGGGGGCGGGATCATCCAGTCTGCCTGGGACTGAGAGGTCCGCACCGATCACAAAACCGGCCGCCGGGAAAGTTTTCCCCAGCGGCCGGTTTTGATCGTGATAGGAAATGCCGCCTTCACTCCTCGCTCCGGAGCTTGCGGCAGTACTGGGTACAGAGCTTGTCGGTACACTCGCAGCACTGCAGTGCAGCGTTGGAGTGGTCCCAGAACCGCTCGGGATACATCATCACGCACAGCTCCCATACCAGCCACGCCGCCGCCGACAGCAGCACCAGGGACCCGGCGTAGAAGCCCCCCAGGAAAATCAGCGGGGAGAACATCATCAGGTGGTCCCAGTTGAAGATCCGGCAGGTGGTGCAGCAGCGGTTTTTCATAATGAGGCGGAAGGGGCACCAGATCAACACGCAAATAAGGTCGCAGACGTAGAAGGCCGCGGAGATCAGGAAGAGGCCCACCCCGTCGATGACGGCGGACCAGTACAGGGCCCCGATGGCGGCGATGAGGGCGCACCAGAGAAGGAACACCTTGTAGGCGGCCTTGGTGGTAGCGACGATGTAGCGGCGCAGGGCCTCGTAGTTGATCTTCTCCCGGATGGGCCGGAAGCGGTTGGCAAAGAGCTTCTGGGAGCCCAGGGGCACCTTGTTTTTCACGGGGATGATCTGAAGGAACATGTCCGCCACCCAGATGAGCCACAGCAGGTGGAGGGGGGACAGCGTCCGAAAGAAGTTCATCCCCTCCAGCACATCGAAAGCGCTCCGGTCCAGGATGCTCATGGCGGCGCAGAGCGCAAAAATCAGGCAGCGCCCGACCAGCCGGGCGAAGTAGCGTTTTCTTGTGGGCGACATGGGATCCCTCTTTCTCTCTCAGGATACCGCGGCGTACTGTCCGCCCCGGTTCTGCAAAACATAGAAAAAGTCGGAGCAAGCGCCAGTTGCGCTTGCTCCGATGGCGCAGCGGGTGGGATTCGAACCCACGTGGGATTGCTCCCAAACTGATTTCGAGTCAGCCCCGTTATGACCACTTCGATACCGCTGCACATCTTCCCGCATGTTTCCAAGCGGTCAACTGGTATCATATCATAAGCCCCGGCCTCGCGCAAGAGGCCGGGGCCATCTTTTTCTCCCCGCCGGAGGCCCCGCCTACAGGGCCCGGCGGTAGACCTCGGCGATATCCGCCTCGTCCAGCACCCGCAGGGTGCCGATGGTCCTCGTCCCCTGGAAGCTGCAGCCGTGGGCCAGGTCCAGGATCTCCTGCTCCTCCAGCCGCCGGCCCAGCAGCTCCGTCACTGTCACCGGCATCCCCAGGGACCGGAGATGATCCTCAAAGGCGGCGATGCCGGCCAGGGCCGCCGCCTTGTCCTCCGTCTCCGTCACCCCCATCACCTTCCGGGCGAAGGAGGCGAACCGGGCCGGGTCCGTGTCCACCACATACCGGGCCCAGGCGGGCCACACCGCCGCCAGTCCGGCCCCGTGGGCCACGTCGTAAAAGCCGCCCATCTCGTGCTCCAGCTGGTGGCAGGCCCAGTCCCCCCGCATGCCGTTGCCGCACTGGAGCAGATCGTTGTGGGCCAGGCTTCCCGTCCACATGATCTCCGCCCGGGTGTCGTAGTCCTCCGGCTGCTCCAGCACCTTCCGGGAGCAGACCAGCATGCTGCGCAGCAGAGCCTCCGTCATGCCGTCCGCCGCCATGGACAGCGTCCCGCCGGGGTGGAAGTACCGCTCCAGCATGTGCATCATGATGTCCGTGCAGCCGCTGGCGGTCTGATAGGCGGGCAGGGTGTAGGTGAGGGTGGGGTCCATCACCGCAAAACGGCAACGGCAGATGTCGTTATTATAGCCCCGCTTCTCCCCGGTCCCGTCATTGGTGATCACCGAGGAGTTGCTGGTCTCGCTGCCCGCCGCAGCGATGGTCAGCACCGACCCAAGAGGCAGGCAGGCCTTGGCCTCTGCCTTTTTGCTGTAGAGATCCCACACGTCGCCCTCCATGGCAAGACCGTAAGCGATGGCCTTGGCGGAGTCGATGACGCTGCCGCCGCCCACTGCCAGGAGGAAGTCCACCCCCTCCTGCCGGCCCAGGGCGATGCCCTCCCGGATCAGGGACAGCCGGGGATTGGGCTTCACGCCTCCCAGGGTCACATAGGCGATCCCGCTTTGCTCCAGGGACCGGCAGACCCGGTCAAGAAGGCCGCTGCGCACGGCGCTGCCGCCGCCGTAGTGGACCAGAACCTTTCTGCCGCCGAAGGCCGCCGTCAGCGCGCCCACCCGGTCCACGCCGTCCCGGCCGAACTCCACCTGGGTGGGGCAGTAAAATGTGAAATTCTTCATGTCTCCGCTCCTTCCTCCGCCTCCCGGCGGCTCCTTTGCACCATGATACCATAAAGGCAGCCGGATGCAAAACGGAATTTTCAGCAAATCTACGCCTTTCTATTTTTCCACCGGGGTGCTATCATAAGGCATATTGACGAAGATGGCCGCCCCGGGCGGCCCTGACATAGACATCGAAACCGACAGGAGGTCAACGATATGCAGAATCTTCGGGAGGAGCACGACACCATGGGCACCGTTCTGGTGCCGGCGGACCGGCTGTGGGGGGCCCAGACCCAGCGCAGCCTCCAGAACTTTGCCATCGGCAGGGAGACCATGCCCCGCTCCATCATCCGGGCCTTTGCCCACCTGAAAAAGGCCGCCGCCCAGGCCAACCTGGACTGCGGCAAGCTCAGCGAGGAGCGGCGGGACGCTATCGCCGCCGCCTGCGGCCTCATCGCCGGTGGGGAGCTGGACGGGGAATTTCCTCTGAAGATCTGGCAGACCGGCTCCGGCACCCAGAGCAATATGAACGTCAACGAGGTCATCGCCCACCTGTGCGCCAAGGCGGGGGTAGAGGTCCATCCCAACGACCATGTGAACCTGTCCCAGAGCTCCAACGACACCTTCCCCACCGCCATGCACATCGCGGCGGTGTGCGAGATGGAGGAGCAGCTTCTCCCCGCCATGGAGCGGCTGGAGAAGACCCTCCGGCGGCTGGAGGAGGAAAACCAGGACGTCATCAAGATCGGCCGCACCCACCTTCAGGACGCGGTGCCCCTCCGCTTCTCCCAGGAGATCAGCGGCTGGCGGCACATGCTCACTGTCTGCCGGGAGATGGCGGATGGGGCAGTGGACGCCCTGCGGCATCTGGCCCTGGGAGGCACCGCCGTGGGCACCGGCCTCAACGCCCCCCACGACTTTGGGGAGCGGACGGCGGTGCTGCTGACCCAGTACACCGGGCACCGGTTTTTCACCAGCCCCAACAAGTTCCACGCCCTCACCAGCAAGGACGGCTTCGTCTACGCCCACGGCTTTCTCAAGGCCCTGGCGGCGGACCTCATGAAGATCGCCAACGACGTGCGGTGGCTTTCCAGCGGGCCCCGGTGCGGCCTGGGGGAGATCACCATTCCCGAGAATGAGCCGGGCAGCTCTATCATGCCCGGCAAGGTGAACCCCACCCAGTGCGAGGCGGTGACCATGGTGGCGGTGCAGGTGATGGGCAACGACGCCGCCATCGGCTTTGCCGCCAGCCAGGGCAACTTTGAGCTGAACGTGTTCATGCCGGTGATCGCCTACAACTTCCTCCAGTCCGTGGAGCTGCTCTCCGACGTGATGGACTCCTTTGACCGCAACTGTCTCCAGGGTCTCCGGGCTGACCGGGAGCGGATGGGGGAGCTGGTGGACCGCTCGCTGATGCTGGTGACCTGCCTGACCCCCCTCATCGGCTATGAGAAGGCGGCGGAGTGCGCCAAGCGGGCCCACCGGGAGGGACTGACCCTCCGCCAGGCGGTTTTGGACAGCGGTCTTCTCACCGCCGAGGCCTATGACCGGGCGGTCCAGGCGGAGAAGATGGTATAACACGACGGATACGGAGGAAACGACCTTGAACGACAACCGCGCCTGCTTTCTGCGGGGGATGAAGGACGGCATTCCCATTGCTACGGGCTATTTCGCCGTGGCTTTTACCCTCGGCATTACTGCCCGCAGCGCCGGGTTTTCCGCCATCCAGGCCATGGTGGCCAGTCTCACCAACAACGCCTCCGCCGGCGAGTACGCCGCTTTCGCCCTCATCGCCGCCGGGGCCAGCTATCTGGAGGTGGCGGTGATGACCCTGGTGGCCAACGCCCGGTATCTCCTTATGTCCTGTGCTCTCAGCCAGAAGCTCCATCCCAGCATCCCTCTGGGACATCGCCTGCTCATCGGCTACGACGTCACTGACGAGATCTTCGGCATCTCCGTGGCGCGGCCGGGATATCTGAACCCCTGGTACACCTACGGCGCCATGGCGGTGGCCATCCCCGGGTGGGGACTTGGCACCCTGTTTGGGGTTATTATGGGGGACATCCTCCCTCTGCGGGCGGTGAGCGCCCTGAGCGTAGGGCTCTACGGCATGTTCCTGGCCATCATCATCCCGCCGGCCCGGAAGAGCCGGATCATTGCGGGGCTGGTGGCGGTGAGCTTTGCCGCCAGCTACGCCGTCAGCCGCTTCAGCCTGCTGGACGGGATTTCCTCCGGCATGAAGACCATTCTGCTGACGGTAGTGCTGTCTTTGGCGGCAGCCATTTTGTTCCCGGTAAAGGAGGAGGAGCAGCAGCATGACGCATAACATCTGGCTGTACATTCTTGTGATGGCGGCGGTGACCTACCTCATCCGGGTAACTCCCCTGGTGCTGATCCGGCGGGAGATCACCAACAAGACCATCCGCTCCTTTCTCTACTATGTGCCCTATGTGACCCTGGCGGTGATGACCTTCCCGGCCATCACCGAGGCCACCCAGACGCCTTTGTCCGGCTTTCTGGCCCTGGCAGCGGGGATCGTGCTGGCCTGGGTGGGCGTGAGCCTCTTCGGCGTGGCGGTGGTCAGCTGCCTGGTGGTCCTCATTGCAGAGTTCTTTTTGGTATGAAAAACGCCCCCTTGACGGGGGCGTTTTTCATGCCGATATGACCTTCTAACGTTTGATTTTTTGTGCTGGTTTGGCCGACGGTGTTT
Source organism: uncultured Oscillospiraceae bacterium (assembly GCA_944386955.1). Classification (GTDB taxonomy): domain Bacteria; phylum Bacillota; class Clostridia; order Oscillospirales; family Oscillospiraceae; genus CAJFPI01. The sequence continues at coordinate 12,045 of CALXDB010000026.1, read as the reverse complement.
CGATCCCTTGTTCTGCCTCCGGCGGGTGACTTTTCTCGCGGAAGAAAAGTCACCAAAAGTCCGCTTAGAACCAAGGTTCTAAGAACTCCTTTTTTCCTATTATGGGCAGTCTGTACCGTTTGTTTTTGGTGGCTTTTCCGGCTGACGGACGCAAGTGGGTCGGAGTTCCCCTCCCTCCGCGCTTCAGCGCGCTCCCCTGGTGGTTGTTGGGGCTTCTGCGATTTCCCAATCTGAAAGCCTTCCCCCGCTGGGGGAAGGTGCCTCCGAAGGAGGCGGATGAGGGACCGCGCAGTGCAGGGTAACGGTAAAAGGAAATCTCTGCCCTTGGGTTCCCCTCATCCGGCGCTGCGCGCCACCTTCCCCCAAGGGGGGAAGGCTTTGGACTATCGTCTACCCACCGCACGAGCGCGCTGAAGCGCGGCGCAGGAGCAGAAGACGACCCAAACAGGCGTCACTCAGACCAAATCTACAATCAAATGCCTCCCTGACTTCTAAGTTTCGGTAGGAAACGAAGGGAGTCCTTAGAACCTACGGTTCTAAGTCAACTTTCACCGAGCCGCAGCGAGGTGTTTCGGAGCGCAACCGAGCGCAGCGAGGCTCTTAGCGCGGAGATGCCTACTTTTCTTTGATGAGAAAAGTAGGCCGCCGGAGGCAAAACACCAAGCGAAACCCCGTCGGGTACCGACAAAAAAGGAAGACTACCGTCAGCGGCGGGCCGCCGTCTCGCGGAAACCCCGAACAGAAAAGCGGAGGGACGAATGAATCGTCCCTCCGCCAAGGTTTTGCAGGGCAAAACGCTTGTACGCCGCTTCGCGGCGGCGAGGTCTATGCGATGGCCTCTCCGCCCTCTGCGCTATGTACCTTTCCCCTCCGAATGAAGCGATTACTTCATCCCGGCGGTGATAATGGCCATCGCATAGACCTCGTCGGCATTGCAGCCGCGGCTGAGGTCGTTGATGGGAGCGTTCAGGCCCTGCAGGATTGGACCATAGGCGTCATACCCGCCCAGACGCTGGGCGATCTTGTAGCCGATGTTGCCCGCCTCGATGCAGGGGAACACAAAGGTGTTGGCATAGCCCGCCACCTTGCTGCCGGGGAACTTCAGCTGACCCACCGTGGGGCTCACGGCGGCGTCGAACTGCATCTCGCCGTCGATGCTCATGTCGGGAGCCATCTCCTGGGCGATCTTGGTGGCAGCGGCGCTGAGGGCCACGGTGCCGCCCTTGCCGGAGCCCTTGGTGGAGAAGCTCAGCATGGCCACCTTGGGCTCGATGCCGAAGAACTTGGCGGTCTTGGCGGACTCCACGGCCACCTCCGCCAGCTTCTGGGCGGCGGACACGGTGACGTTGCCCTCCTTGTCCACGCTGTCCTCATAGCTGATGTTGATGGCGCAGTCGCCCATGCACAGCTTCTGCAGAGCCTCGTCGCCGCCCTCCCGGGTCAGGATAAAGCAGGAGGACACCAGATGGGCGCCGGGCTTGGTCTTGATGAGCTGCAGCGCGGGACGGACGGTGTCGGCAGTAGAGTAGGTGGCGCCGCCCAGCAGCGCGTCGGCCACGCCCATCTTCACCAGCATGGTGCCGAAGTAGTTGCCCTTCTGCAGCGCCGCCTTGCACTCCTCAGCGGTCATCTTGCCCTTGCGCAGCGCCACCATGGTCTCCACCATCTCATCCATCTTCTCGTAGTTGGCGGGATCGATGATGGTGGCCTTGGAGATGTCAAAGCCGTTCTTCTCCGCGGCGGCCTTCACCTCGTCGGCGTTGCCCACCAGGATCACGTCCATCAGATCCTCCTTCAAAAGCCGGGCAGCGGCCTCCTGGATCCGGGCGTCGGGGCCCTCGGTGAACACAATGGTGCGGCGGTTTGCCTTCAAAATGTTGATGAGAGACGTTAGCATACTTCTGCTCCTCCTATGTTTGTTTCGCTTGTGGAAAAATCGGTTTCCGCTTGTTCTCTATTGTACTTCACTTTTCTCGCTTCCTCAACTATATTTCCAAAAAATTTTTCCCCGCCGGCCGCCAACTGCCTCTGCCGGAGAGATCTTAACCGTTTGTTCATAATTTGTTTAGAAAATTTGTGGATTTTTACGAAGTTTTTGGAATCAAATCTGGAAAAACACATGATCTTGGGGTTGACGTATGGAGGAAAAACGTGTATTATTACATTTGTAACTATTTGTAACCAATCGGTGCGGTCGGAAGCCCGCCGTTTTATGTGTGAGGTCTTGTGATGAAAGTACGCGAAAAGAAAGACACGCGGCCGCGTCGTTCCAAGCGGGCGGCTTTTCCCGAGTCCAATCGCTTCTGGGCCCAGCTGAAGATTTTGTCTCACTCCCTGCTGCCCATCCTGGCCACCCTGTGGGCCGACGGCACCGCCCGGCTGCGCCGGCGGAAGAATGCCCTGCTGGCCAGGGTCCGTCCCTTCTTTGAGAAGGCGCGGGTGCCCGCCCCGGTGTATCTGGCAGGGAGCCTTCTCATTGCCGGCACGGCGGTGTTCACCTCCATGTTCACCCTGGGCACCACCATCGCCTACGACGGCACCGCCATTGGCACTGCCAGCAGCGCCGACAGCGCCGCTCAGGCCATCAGCCAGGTGAAAAGCGAGCTGAGCAGCGTCCTGGGGGGCGACGACACCCTGGATATGTCCCGGGTATCCTACTCCACCGGCCTGGTCAGCCGCCGCAGCGTCATGGACGAGACGGAGCTGGAGTCCACCCTCAACAGCCAGCTGAACCTGGTGACCTACGGCTACTCCCTCTATGTGGACGGCGAATTTCTGGGCGCTTCCACCAACAAGGAGGGCCTGGAGGCTCTGCTGGACCAGGTGAAGGCCCCCTACCTCAACGAGAACACCCAATCCATTGAATTTCTGGAAGAGGTGGAGATCCGGGAGGGCTATGTGGCCGCCGATGCCATCACCAACCTGGGTGACATCGTTTTGAAGCTCAACGAGACCAAGGAGGGCGAGGAGATCTACACGGTGGAGAAGGGCGACACCTGGATCCAGATCGCCAACGACCACGGCCTCACCTCCAAGGAGCTGGAGGCCCTGAACCCCGGCTTCGACATCAACAAGCTGATGATCGGCGACCAGCTGCTCATCAGCAACGCCGTGCCCTATCTGACCATCCAGGTCACCCAGTACGAGTACTACGAGGCCCAGATTCCCTACGAGGTGGAGTATATCGACGACAGCTCCATGTGGGAAGGCGACACCAGCGTGGTGACCGAGGGCGTCTACGGCACCGCCGATACCACCGCCCTGGTGACCTACGTCAACAACGTGGAGACGGAGCGGGAGATCACCATGCAGATCATCACCGCCGAGCCCCAGTCCGCCGTGTATAAGCGGGGCACCAAGGAGCGTCCCAGCTGGGCTCCCACCGGCTCCTTCAGCTGGCCCACCAACGGCACCATCACCTCCCGGTACGGCTACCGCTATATCTTCGGCTCCAGCGACTTCCACACCGGCCTGGATATTGCCAACAGCTACGGCACCAACGTCAACGCTGCCGACGGCGGTATCGTGGTGAAGGCGGGCTGGTCCGGCAGTTACGGCTACCTGGTGGTGATCGACCACCAGAACGGCTATCAGACCTACTATGCCCACAACTCCAGCCTGTTGGTCAGCGTGGGAGACAAGGTGTACAAAGGCCAGCACATTGCCGAGATGGGCTCTACCGGCCGGGCCACCGGCAACCACTGCCACTTTGAGGTCCGCTATAACGGTCAGACCCAGAACCCCCTGAATTACCTGCCCTGAGGGAGCGGAACCGAGAAAGCGAACGCCCCGGCGCCTGTGCGCCGGGGCGTTTTTTGCCCGCGGGAGGCTGCCCTCCTCCGGAAACGAGGCGATCTGTTTGACAGACCGCCTCCCCCCTCTTATAATAGAGCAGAAAAGATCCCCCTGGTCCCCAGGGGAAAAGGAGTACAGTATGGATCTGCGCCAGTTTTTTCAGGAGCATCCCAAAGCCGCCCTGGCCTTCTCCGGCGGCGCCGACTCCGCCTACCTTCTCTGGGCAGCCCGGAGGGAAGGGGCGGACGCGGTCCCCTACTTCGTCTCCACCCCCTTCCAGCCCGCCTTTGAGCGGGCCGACGCCCGCCGCCTGGCGGAGGAGCTGGGGGTCTCCCTCCGGGTGGTGGAGGTGGACGTGCTGACCGCCCCGCAGGTGGCGGATAACCCCGCCAACCGCTGTTACTACTGCAAGAAAGCCCTCTTCACCGCCCTGAAATGCCAGGCGGCGGCAGACGGCTGCGATACCATTATCGACGGTACCAACGCCTCCGACGACGCCGGAGACCGCCCCGGCATGGCGGCCCTCCGGGAGCTGGAGGTCCTCTCCCCCCTCCGGCTGTGCGGTCTCACCAAAAAGGATGTCCGCCGCCTCAGCCGGAAGGCGGGGCTTTTCACCTGGGACAAGCCCTCCTATGCCTGCCTCGCCACCCGCTTCCCTGCCGGGCGGCCCATCACGGCGGAGGATCTGCAGAGGGTGGAGGCCGGGGAGGCAGCCCTCATGGCCCGGGGCTACCGGGACCTGCGGCTGCGGCTGCGGGGGGAGGGAGCACTTCTCCAGCTGCCGGAGGTACAGATGGAGCGGGCCCGGGGAGAATGGAAGGAACTGGAGCATCTGCTGGCCCCCTGGTTTGACCGGGTGGGCCTGGACGATACGCCCCGGAAGGAGGAATGACCATGGACAAGGAACAGACGAGAGCGCTGCTGCAGGCAGTGGCCGACGGAGCCCTGCCGGTGGAGGAGGCCGTGGAGCGGCTGAAGCTGGCCCCCTTTGAGGACCTGGGCTTTGCTAAGATCGACCACCACCGGCACCTCCGCCAGGGAGCGGCGGAGGTGATCTACGGCGCGGGGAAGACCCCGGAGCAGATCATCGCCATTACCAACGCCCTTCGAGGCCGCGGGGAGCGTACCGTACTCATTACCCGCCTTACCCCTCAGGCTGCAGAGCTGGTGGGCCGGGAGGTACCGGACCTCCACTACCATGAGATGGGCCGCATCGGCATTGCGGGAGAGCTGCCCAAGCCCGACGGGGCGGGCACCATCGTGGTGGCCAGCGGCGGCACCAGCGACATGATGGTGGCCGAGGAGGCGGCCCTCACCGCCGAAGCTCTGGGCAACCAGGTGCTGCGGCTCTACGACGTGGGGGTAGCGGGGCTCCACCGTACCCTCAGCCACGCCAAGGAGCTGATGGAGGCCCGGGTGGTCATCTCCGTGGCGGGGATGGAGGGGGCTCTCACCAGTGTGCTGGGGGGACTGGTGGACTGCCCGGTAATCGGGGTCCCCACCAGCGTGGGCTACGGCGCCGCCTTCGGCGGCGTGGCGGCCCTTCTCAGCATGCTCAACTCCTGCGCCAGCGGCGTCAGCGTGGTGAACATCGACAATGGCTTCGGGGCCGGATTTCTGGCCAGCCGCATCAACCATCTGGAGGGAAAACGGCCATGACCATCTTGTATCTGGACTGCTCCATGGGCGCCGCCGGGGACATGCTCCTGGCCTCTCTCCTGGAACTGCACCCGAGCCCGGAGGAGTTTCTCCGCCGTTTCAACGCCATGGGCCTTCCCGGCGTCACTGTCACAGCGGAAAAGAGCGTCCGCCGGGGGATCGCCGGCACCCATATGGCGGTGAAGGTCTTCGGCCTGGAGGAGGACCACCCCCTGCCGGACCACGACCACGGCCACCATCACGACCATGACCACGATCACCACCACTTCCACGACCACCACAGTCACCACACCGTGGAGGACATCCTCCATCTGATTAAGACCCTTCCGGCACCGGAGGCGGTGCGGAAAAAGGCGGCGGAGGTCTACGGTCTTCTGGCGGCGGCAGAAAGCCGTGCCCACGGTGTCCCCGTGGACCAGATCCACTTCCACGAGGTAGGTACCCTGGACGCAGTGGCCGATGTGGTGGGGGTGTGCCTTTTGATGGAGGAGCTCCGCCCCGACCTGGTGGCAGCCTCCCCGGTCCACACCGGCTTTGGCCAGGTGCGGTGTGCCCACGGCCTTCTGCCGGTGCCTGCTCCCGCCACGGCCTATCTTCTGGAGGGGGTCCCCATAGCCGCCGGGGGCGTGGAGGGGGAGCTGTGCACCCCCACCGGCGCAGCTCTGCTGCGGGCCTTTGTGCAGCAGTGGGGACCCATACCGCCCATGACGGTGGAGCGCTGGGGCTACGGCCTTGGCACCCGGGACTTTCCCGGCGCGGCCAACTGCCTCCGCAGCGCCTGGGGCCGCGACGGCGGCGGGGACCAGGTGGTGTGTCTCCAGTGTCAGATGGACGACATGACCGGGGAGGATCTGGCCTTTGCCGCAGAGCGGCTGCTGGAGCTGGGAGCCCTGGACGTATTCACCACCCCCATCACCATGAAGAAGGGCCGCCCCGGCCACCTGCTCACCTGCCTTGTCCGGCCGGAGAAGGAGGCTGCGCTGACGGAGGCCACTCTCCGCCACACCACCACCTTAGGGGTCCGGCGGAGCCTTCAGCAGCGGACGGTGCTGGAGCGGCGGCAGATCGTGAGAAGCACGGTCTTAGGACCGGTAGCCTGGAAGGAATCCCAGCTGGGGGATCTCCGCCGGGAGAAGCCGGAGTATGAGGACCTGGCCCGGCTGGCCCGGGCGCGGGGGCTCTCCCTGGAGGAGGCCCGCCGTCTGGTTCGGGAGGAATCCCGCTGAGCGGAGCTTCCGGCGGCCGGCGCCGGCCTCCTCTCCACACTCCCATGCACAGCAGAAATCCAAAAAGGGATGGAGCGCCGGATCCGGCGCTCCATCCCTTTTCCGTTTTGCCGCTAAAACAGCGTCTTTTCATTCTCTGCAAAGAGCTTGTCATTGATGCGGTCGATCTCCACGCCGTGGAGCAGACCGTGGATAAGAATCGCGTCCCGCCGCCGCTTGGGATACAGAGGGGCGTATGCCGCCTGCCGAAGGATCTGCTGCGTCTCATCCAGGCTGGCCTCCAGCCCGATGCACAGGCACAAAAGCCGGTCCCGGGAGGGCTTGCGCCGCCCGGAGAACACCTGGTGGAGATAGACCTCGCTCATTCCCGCCTTCCGGGCCAGCGCCGCCTTGGACAGCGTCCGCTTTTTGTACAGCGCCGTCAGCAGCTCCGACACGTCCCGCTCGATGAAATACTCCTGGTTCTCACTGAGATAAGCGTCGATCTCCGCTGTCTCCATCAGCTCCTGCCGCAGATCGTCTGTGGCTTTTTCTTTCACCATTTCACCCCCCTTTACTTTCAAAGTAAAATCTTATATACTAATTTACAACACTTTGCAGGGCGATACAATATGCTGGCTGCATAGGCTCCGCAGATTTGGAGGGGATTCTTATCTATACCTGGCTGACACAAGTGTTACAGGAGGAGTACCAGGAGGTGCGTCTCATCAAGGAGAGCCCCCGCAGCACCGTGCGGCTGATCCGGCATCTCGCCACGGGCCGGCACTTCATCCTGCGCCGGTTCACCGGCAACCCGGAGGTCTATCAGACGCTGCTGGATTACGCCTGCCCCAACCTGCCCACCGTGTTTGAGGTAGCGGTGCAGGGGCAGGAGAATCTGGTGCTGGAGGAGTTCATCCAGGGGGATACCCTGGGCTTTTTGCTGAAAGGAGGTCTTTTCTCCGTGGATGAGACCAGACGGATCGTGCTTCAGGTGTGCAGGGCCCTGTGGGTCCTCCACTCCATCGGCGCAGTCCACCGGGACGTGAAGCCGGAGAACATCATCCTCCGGGGCGACCAGGCGGTGCTCATTGACTTTGACGCCGCCCGGCTTCACAAGCCGGAGCACGAGATGGACACACAGATCCTGGGCACCACCGGCTTTGCCGCCCCGGAGCAGTACGGCCTGTCCCAGTCAGACATCCGCACCGACATCTACGCCCTGGGCGTTCTCATCAACGTGATGCTTACCGGAAAGCACCCCTCCAAGGAGCTGGCCGGGGGGAAGATGGGCCGGATCGTAGACCGGTGCACCCACGTCAATCCCCAGCACCGGTATAAAAATATACTGCGGCTGATGGAGGCTCTGTGAGATGCCCGGGAAGTCCTGTCCCCACTGTGGCGCAGCTCTCCCCCGGGAGGCCTCCTTCTGCCCCTGCTGCGCCATGGATCTCCGCCCCCGGCAGGAGGTGGCGGTGCCGGTCCGCCGGTGGCTGAAGCCCCTCAGGCATGCGCTTGTTCTGCTGGCCCTGGCTGCCCTGATGGCGGCGGCCTTTTTGCTGTATGACGCTTTTTCCCCTGATGTATACGACGCCTGGGGAGAGCTGACCTACACCATGAACGGCAGCGACTACCATCTGGCCGTCACCTTCCGCAACGACAGCACCCCAGAGCCGGAATACATCGTACAAACGGTAGAGGACTGGGACTACGACCGGGCCGCCAAGCTCTTTGTGACCCATGTAGACACCGGTGCCGACACCGGGCAGGTCTTCCGCCAGCAGATCGAGACCATCCAGGTTCAGGTGGTCCAGTCCGAGGACAACCCCTCTCCCATCACCTGGCAGCAGCCCAGCTATCAGGGCGATTCCGCCGCCGAAGGGATGGCCCTCTCGGTGCTCTATTTTGACGGTCAGAGCCGGGGGGAGGCGGAGATTCAGTGGACCCTCCGCATGAAAAACGGAGACACCATCCTTCTGCGGCACAAGATGATGATCGAGCCGGTGGATGTGGTGGACTACACCCCGGCGGACTACCCCATGGACACCATTGAGGACCTCCAGGCCCTGGTGGATCAGATCCAGGAGGAGGTCCCCCTGCCCACGGTGGTGCGGCTCAACCTGCCCCCCATCCACTACGAGGGGGGCCTCACCATCACCGGTCGGCCCATCAACCTGTACGGCACCGTGGATGAGAAGAACATGCGCACCGCCTTTCTGGGCCCGGTGACGGTGGACGTGGACCGGGGTCCCCAGTGCTTTATCGAGAACATCGACTTCCGGGGCAGCGGCTCCGGCACCGGCCTCACCGTGGAGGCCGACGGCCGGGTGCAGGACTGCCTCTTCACCGGCTGGGACACCGGATTGCTGGTGGGCGGAGACGACTGGGCCGACCCCACCGGGTGCTGGTTTGAGGACAACGGCGTGGGCTTTTGCTTTGACAGCGTGGGGGACTATGTCAACGGCACCATGCTGGAGGGCAACACCTTCCAAAACAACGGCACCGCCGTGGAGCTGCTCCGGGTGCCCGGGAGCAAGACCCTCACCTTCAACGGCTGCCTGTTCTCCGGCAACGGCCTCAACCTCTCCAACCCAGCCGACCACCCCACGGATCTCTCCCGGGCCACCTTTGACTGAGGGAGGCGAGTTCTATGAATCCACGCTGCCCCCACTGCGGCGCACCTCTCCCGGCGGAGGCCTCCTTCTGCCCCCACTGCGCCCAGAGCATCCGCACCCACCAGACGGTGGACACTGCACCCGTCCGCCGGTGGCTGAAGCCTTTGAAGCAAATTCTTCTGCTGCTGGTGCTGGCCGCCCTTGGCTGGGCCGTCTGGCTGGTGTACGACGCCTTTACCCCGGACGTATATGAGGCCTGGGGAGAGCTGACCTACAACCTGAACGGCAACGACTACCACCTGTTCCTCACCTGCCGCACCGACGCCGTCCCCGAGGCGGCTCACACCATGCAGGTGGAGGAGGGCGGAATCTACGACCGGGTCTCCCGGCTGTTCGTCACCCATGTGGACTCCGGCCAGGACGCGGGGCGTGCCTTTTTCAACCAGATGGAGCAGTTCCAGACCCGGGTGATCCAGCCGCCGGACAGTCCCTCCCCGGTGGTCTGCTCCCTGCCCATAGATCCCAATGACCCCTATGACGGCCTGGCCCTGACCACTCTGGATTTTACCAGCCGCAGTCAGGGGCCGGTGGAGGTGGAGTGGACCATCACTATGAAAAACGGGGACACTATCTTCCTCCGCCAGAAGATCGACTTCCAACTGGTGGACACCGCCCACTACTACCCGGAGGAGTACGACATGGACACCATTGAGGACCTCCAGGCTCTGGTGGACCAGATTCAGGCGGAGGTCCCCCTGCCCACGGTGGTACGGATCCACCTGCCGCCGGTGACCTACGAGGGAGGCCTCACCATCCACCGGCGGGGTATGAACCTCTCCGGCTCCACCGACGGGCAGGGCAGGCGCACCACCTTCTTAGGGCCGGTGGTGCTGTCGCCGGAGGAGGACCCCCTGTGCGACATCGAACACATCGACTTCGTGGGGAACGGCACCGGCACCGGCCTCACCGTGGCCGCCCAGTACCGGGTACTGGACTGCTCCTTCACCGGCTGGGACACGGGGCTGCTGGTGGGCGGGGAGGCCTGGGCCAACCCCAAAGACTGCCTTTTTACCGACAACGACATCGGCTTCCGCTTCGACAGCGGCGGAACTTACTGCAATTACACCGATTTTACCAACAACACCTTCCGGAACAACACGGTGGCGGTGGACCTTTTGCGGGTGCCCGGCCTCAGAACCATCGACTTTACCGGCTGCCTGTTTGACGGCAACGCGGCTACCATCCTCAACCCCAACTCCCATGCCATTGACACCGGAGGCGCTACCTTTACATGAAAGGATTGATCCCTATGGAACACAAATGCCTCCACTGCGGTGCAGTTCTCCCGGAGGAGTCCTCCTTCTGTCCCCACTGCGCCCAGAGCATCCGCACCCGGGAACCAGCCTCCGTCCCCACCCACCTGTGGCGGAAGGGCCTGAAATGGGTGCTGGCTCTGGTGATCGTGGCGGCGGCCGCCCTGGCAGGCTGGGCGCTGCTCCATGAGCCTCCCACCGGACTCCCCGCCGGGGAGACCACACCGGTGGTCTTTCAGGAGGACGAGGACGGCATGGTGACGGTCACCCCCGAATATCTGGAGGAGTTCTTCCCCACCCTCACCTGCATCTCCTTTGGTACCACCACCAAGACCAGCGACAACATCGACGACTATCTGGTGGACAGCTTCCAGATGGCCATTCTTGTGTCCTCCCGGGGCGCTCAGAGTGCCGTAGGGGATCATGGGATGTACAACGCCGGCAGCGACTCCAACAACCGGGTGTCTCTGCTGATTTTTGACGGCAACACCCACCTGATGGGCTACTTCATCGGCTCCCCCACCAACCTGGGGGACGGCAAGTGGCAGATGGATGTGGTGAACTGCGACTACGACTTCACTCCCCTCTACGAGGAGGAACTGGCTGCCTTTGAGGGCAATTGGGAGGACGATTTCTCCACCTACATTCCGCCGGAGGAGATCGCCTCCTCCGGCGCGGTGTGGTTCCTGAAGGGCTACAACACCGGCCGGGGCCCGGTGCTTCGGGAGGACGACGCCCAGATCTACACCCTGTGGCACACCCTCCACGGCCCGGAGCCGGAGCGCCAGTGCCGGGAGATCCAGCGGCTGGAGGAGTTCCTGCCCAATGAGAGCCGGTGGATGTGCTACCTGCTGCTGGACCGGGACTACAACCTGTTGGGCTACACTATGCTGGATTACCAAGGAAACGGAGGATAAGAGATGGAACACAAATGCCCCCACTGCGGCGCGCCTTTGCGGTCGGAGTCCTCCTTCTGCCCCCACTGCGCCACCGACATTCATCCCCGGAAAAAGGCGAAAAAGCCGGTCCCCCTGCTGAAAAAGCTGCTGCTTGGGCTGCTGGCTCTGGCGGTGCTGGCCGCTGTGGGGTTCGGACTGTGGGCGGCCTTCGCCCCTAAGACCTACGACGGCTATGGGGAGGTCCGCTACGGGGACTATCAGCTCCTGCTCACCCAGAGCACGGACCGCTACATCCCCCTGCCGGAGCTGACCATTCCCGGGGAGCCGGAGGGCCAATACCGGGTCCCCTCCCGGCTGTTTATCAACGACAGCACCGGCAACGACGTCTCCGACGCCTTCCTGGCGGAGATGGAGGAGGTCAGCGCGGCCTTCATCGGCCAGGAGGACAGCCCCTCCCCCTTCCAATGCTCCCAGCCCGCCTACAACGAGGGTGCCCCCGAGTGTCCCCTCATCTCCCTCATTGACTTCACCGGGGAGAGCGGCACGGCGGAGCTGGTGT
>CALXDB010000025.1 GCA_944386955.1 uncultured Oscillospiraceae bacterium | reverse complement strand
CTTAGAACCTTGGTTCTAAGCGGACTTTTGGTGACTTTTCTTCCGCGAGAAAAGTCACCCGCCGGAGGCATAACACCTGCCGACGTGCGTCGGCCATCGAAAAAACGGCACCCGCCCTCGTCAGAGGGCAAACCGGCCCGAGGCGGCCAGAGCCTCACAAATCCCACCCCCCTGCATAGGATGGGGGCGAGGTGAGACGATGAAGCTCTTGCAGGACGGCGTGATCGCCATGCTGGCGGCCGTAGGCCTTGCCACCCTTCTGTGGCTGACGGTCAGCCTATTTCTCCGTCTGGGCAGGCGGACCACGATCTACCACGCCGTGGCCATGATCCCCTCCCGGGGCGGGGCCAACGGTCTGGAACATACCATCCACGCTCTGGAACAGCTGCGCTGCGACGGCGGGGGCTTCGGCGCCATTGTCATCGTGGACTGCGGCCTCAGCGAGGAGGGCAGACAAATGGCCGCCCTTCTGGCCCGCCAGGAGCGGGACATTTTCCTCTGTTCCCGAGAGGAGATCCCCAACTTTTTACAGTGAGAGGTACATCACCATGACCCAGCAGCAGGTAACCATTGACGGCACCATCCTCAGCACCATTTTTCAGAACGAGGAGAACGGCTATACCGTGCTGCGCCTGGTCACCGGCGACGGAGAGATCGTCACCGTGGTAGGCTGCATCCCCTGCGCCGCCCCCGGGGAGGACCTGATCCTCACCGGCTCCTGGATGGTCCACCCCCAGCACGGGGAGCAGTTCAAGGCCGAGGAGGTGGAGCGGCATTTGCCCACCGAGGAGACGGAGATCCTCAACTACTTAGCCTCCGGCGTCATCCGCGGGGTGGGCCCCGCCACCGCCCAGCGGCTGGTGGACCGCTTCGGGGCCGACACCCTCCGGGTGCTGGAGGAGGAGCCGGACCGGCTCCGGGACATCAAGGGCATCACCGCCAAGAAGGCCCAGGAGATCGTCGCCGGCTTCCGCTACCAGACCGGCATGCGCCGTCTGCTGGAATTCCTGGCCCGGTACGAGCTGCCCCTGGCCCTCGCCATGCGGCTCTACCGCCGCTACGGCATGGAGTCCATGGAGGCCCTGCGGGAGAACCCTTATCTCCTGGTGGACGACTTCTACGGCGTGGACTTCTCCGTCATGGACGCCATCGCCCTGTCCATGGGCTTCGACGGGGGCAGCCGCCGCCGGACCGAGGCCGCCGTCCTCTTTGAATTGTCCCACAACATGGGCAACGGCCATGTCTTCCTCCCCAGAGACAAGCTCATTGCCGCCACCGCCCAGCTGCTGGACCTGTCCCCCGCCGACGTGGAGGAGGCCCTGGACGGCCTCATCGCCCGGAAAAGTGTGGTCCAGGACCAGGTGGGAAAGGTGGAAGCCTGCTACCTCTGGCGGCTTTATGAGGCGGAAGTCTATGTGGCGGACAAGCTGGCCCTCATGCGATCCTACCGGGCGGACACAGGGAAGAATATCAGCCGCCTCATCGACCGCATCCAGGACCAGCAGGGCATCACCTACGCCGCCGCTCAGCGGAAGGTTGTGGAGCTGGCGGCCACCGAGGGCATGGTCCTCCTCACCGGCGGCCCCGGCACCGGCAAAACCACCTGCGTTCGGGCCCTGGTGGCCCTCTTTGACAGCCTGGGGCTGGACATGGCCCTCCTGGCCCCCACAGGCCGGGCCGCCCAGCGCCTCAGCGAGGTCACCGGACGGGAGGCCCAGACCATCCACCGGTGCCTTGGCATGGTGTACAACGAGCAGACCGGGGATCTCACCTTCTCCAAAAACGAGAAGGAGCCCCTGGAGGTCCACGCCGTCATCGTGGACGAGATGAGCATGGTGGACCTGCCCCTCATGCGGGCCCTGCTGGCAGCCCTCCGCCCGGACTGCCGCCTGGTGCTGGTGGGGGACCCGGACCAGCTGCCCTCGGTGGGTCCGGGAAACGTGTTCGGGGACCTCATCCGCAGCGGCCTCATCCCCGAGGTGCCCCTGACGGAGATCTTCCGTCAGGCCCGGCAGAGCGCCATCGTCCGCAACGCCCACGCCATCAACCTGGGACAACCCCCTTGTCTCGACAACAACCAGGGGGACTTCTTCTTCCTCTGCCGCCGGGACCCCCAGCGGCTGGTGGACACGGTGGTGGGTCTATGCCAGACCCGGCTGCCCGACAACATGGGCATGGAGCCGGGGCAGATCCAGGTCCTCTGCCCCACCCGGAAGGGCCCCTGGGGCACCGAGGCATTGAACCGGGCCCTGCAGGCCGCCCTCAATCCCCCTGCCCCCGGCAAGGGGGAGCGGACCTTCGGGGACCTCACCTTCCGCACCGGCGACCGGGTCATGCAGATCCGCAACGACTACGATGTGCTGTGGGAGCGGGAGGACGGGTCTGCCGGCAGCGGTATCTTCAACGGCGATGTGGGGCAGATCGTGGACGTGGACCCCAGCGGGGAGATGGTGACCATCCTCTTTGACGACCGGAAGGCGGTGTATACCCTGGAGATGCTGGGGGAGCTGGACATGGCCTACGCCACCACCGTCCACAAGGCCCAGGGCAGCGAGTACCGCTGCGTGGTGCTGGCGGTGATGCGCTGCGCGCCGTCCCTTATGGTCCGGGGGGTGCTGTACACCGCCATCACCCGGGCCCGGGAGCTGCTGGTGACGGTGGGGGACGACTCCGCCATCCGCCAGATGGCCGCCAACGACCGCCAGCAGCGGCGGTACAGCGGTCTGCGCCGCCGGCTGAAGGCGGCGGGGGAGCGGGAATAAGGCGCCCTTGTGTTTTTCCGGTAAATCCACTATAATAAAACCACAATGGGGGCCGGCTGGAACCGCCGGCCCCCTATATGAAGTGGCTGGCCCGGCGGGGCCGGGCGTGGGGCGCAGGGCTGCGCGGGGACGTGTTCGTCCGCCGGCCGGGCCTCCTGCCACATACTGCATCCTATGCGGGGGACGACCCCCCGGTGCTCTGCCCCGCGGCGCGGGGGAAGGGATGTCTCCCCGCTTTGGACCGCCCTTTACCTGAAAGGAAGTGGCTATGATGATCAAAATCGCTCCCTCCATCCTCTCCGCCGATTTTGCCAATCTGGAGCGGGATATCCGCAAGGTGGCCGACGGCGGCGCCGACTATGTCCATGTGGACGTGATGGACGGCAACTTCGTCCCCAACATCACCATCGGCGTACCGGTGGTCAAGTCCATTCGGGCCGCTACCGACATGGTTCTGGACGTGCACCTGATGATCGACCGGCCAGTGCGGTATGTGGAGGCCTTCTGCAAGGCCGGGGCCGACATCGTCACCGTCCATGTGGAGGCGGACACGGAGGAGAACACCCGGAAAGCTCTGGAGCTGATCCGCAGCTGCGGCAAGCGGGCCGGCGTGGTGGTGAAGCCCAAGACCCCCGCCGAAGCGGTGCTGCCCTTTCTGGATCTGTGCAGCATGATTCTGGTGATGACCGTGGAGCCGGGCTTCGGCGGCCAGAGCTTCATGGCGGACATGATGCCTAAGCTCCGCACCATCCGGAGCTACATCGACGAGAAAAACCCGGACTGCGAGCTGGAGGTGGACGGCGGCATCGCCCCCGGCACCTGCAAAACCGTCATCGAGAACGGGGCCAACGTGCTGGTGGCGGGCAGCGCCGTCTACGGCGCGGCGGATATCCCCGGCCGCATCCGGGAGCTGAGAGGTTGATCCATGGAATTTTTTCCCGCACCCCTTGAAAATCTGGTGGAGCAGTTTGCCCGCCTGCCCGGCATCGGGAGCAAAAGCGCCCAGCGGCTGGCCTTCTATGTGCTGAATCTGCCGAAGGAGGAGGCCCGGGCCTTTGCCGACGCCATTTTAGCCGCCAAGGAGACGGTGACCTGCTGCCCCGTGTGCCAAAATCTCACCGCCGGGGGGCTGTGCCCCATCTGCGCCTCCCCCCGCCGGGACCACTCCGTCATCTGCGTGGTGGCGGATCCCCGGGACGTGGCGGCCATGGAGCGTTCCCGGGAGTATGACGGCCTCTACCATGTGCTCCACGGGGTCATCAGCCCCATGAACCATGTGGGGCCCGACGACCTCCACATCAAGTCTCTCCTGGACCGGGTAGCCCAGGGGGAGGTGAAGGAGGTCATCATGGCCACCAATCCGGACACGGAGGGGGAGGCCACCGCCATGTACCTGGCCCGGCTGCTGCGGCCCTTCGGCGTGAAGGTGACCCGGCTGGCCTACGGCATCCCCGTGGGAGGCCACCTGGAGTTCGCCGACGACGCCACCCTCATGCGGGCTCTGGAGGGGCGGCGGGAGATCTGAGGCCATCCGCCGCCGGAGAAAAACGAGAGAGCGGTCCCCCCGGTCAGGGGGACCGCTCTTATCATCTGCGCGGGAAGCGCCTCAGCTTCTCTGGGGACCGTGGAGGGCCGTCTCTCTCCGGCACAGGGGCAGCTTGACCACGAACTCCGTGCTCCACCCCGGCGAGGGCCGGGCTGCCAGGGAGACCGTGCCGCCGTGCTGCTCCACGATCCGCTTGGTGATGGCCAGCCCCAGGCCGCTGCCGCCTCCGGTGCGGGCGTCGCTGCCTACTACAAAGGGATCGAAGATGTTCTGCACCCGGTCCGGCGGGATCCCCGCCCCATTGTCCCCCACCCGCAGCACCGCCTGCCCCTCCCGGACCGACACGGAGAAAAACAGCACGGTGCCCAGACGGTTGTGGCGCAGGGCGTTGGAGAGAAGGTTGTCCAGCACCCGGCGGAACTGGGCCCTGTCCAGGGGGCAGAGAATGGGCCGCTCGGGAATGGACACCTCCAGAGCAAAGCCCGCCAGGTCGATCTCATCGTACTTCCCCGCCAGATACTCCCGCAGGTACTCGCACAGATCCGTGTCCTCCGGGTGGAGGGTAAACTCCGGGTGCTCCACCTTGCTGTACTCGTGGAAGGCGTTGGCCAGCTCCGTCAGGGTCTCCGCCTTGGCCTGGATCACTTTCAGATACCGCTTGGTGTCCTCCGGGGGCACCCTGCCGTCGCAGATGGCGTCAATGTATCCGGCAATCACCGTGATGGGGGTCTTCAGATCGTGGGAGATGTCGGCAATCATTTTCTGCCGGTCCCGGTCCATCCGCCGCCGCTCCGCCTCGCTGGCCGCCAGCCGGTCGGAGAAGCGGTCGAAGCTCTCCCCGATCCGCCGGATCTCCCGTGCGCCGCCGCAGTCCCCCACCCGGACCAGACGGCCCTCCGCCTGGGCCTCCACCGCGTCGTTGAGCCGCCGCAGGGGGCGTCCGATCTTCCGGCTGAGCCACCAGAGGAAGAAGGCTACACTGAGGAGATACAGGGGCAGCGCCAGCAGCCAGATCTTCCAGGACTGCTGGTAGCGGCGGTAGTAGCTGCCGTCGTCGATGATCCGTTCCCGCAGCAGCACCAAAATGGGCCGGCCCTCCCGGTCCTCTCCCTCCCAGCGGCTGAGCAGGCAGTCGGGAAATCGGCTGCCGGAGAGATAGAGGAGCTCCTCCCCGGTGTAGTCGGTACGGCCATCTCCAAAGCCGCCGAATACCACCCGTCCCGCCTGGTCCACCACCATAACGTCTGTGAGCCCCATCTGATAGTCCCGGCGGACCAGCAGCTGCCGCCCCGCCTCCTCACCGGCCAGGATGTAGGCATCCACCGTCACCGCCTCTCCCCACTGAGGGACCATGGCGATGGCCTGAGGGGAGCAGAAGGCGTCGAAATCCTCCCCGGAGGCGTAGCGCAAAACGCCGTCCGCCCCGTAGACGGCAAAGGCGTCCTCCCGGGTGGGCAGATAGGTCACCAGGCTCTCATAGTCCCCCGCCGCCAGGGCAGGATCCGCCAGCAGCCCATCCCAGTCCGCCGGCTGGTAAAGCCGCCCCAGCCACCAGTTCCACAGCAGGAAGGTGCTTCCGGCAATGACCAGCAGCGTCAGAGTAAAGAGGAGGTAGCTGCGGGCCAGCAGAACGAACAGCCTCCCCGGCTCCCGCTTACTTTTCAAGCTTATACCCCAGTCCCCGGACGGTGATGATGCGGCTGGGGTTCTTGGGATCGTCCTCGATCTTCTCCCGCAGCTTGGAGATGTGCACCATCATGGTGTTGTCGTCCCCCTCGAAGTAGGCGCCGATGGCCCCCTCGTAGAGCTGGATCTTGGTAAAGATCCGGCCGGGGGAGCGCATGAGGAGGGCCAGGATCTTGTACTCCATGGGGGTCAGCAGAATGGCCCGGTCCCCCTTGGTCAGCTGGAAGGTGGCGGTGTTCAGCGTCAGATCCCCCACCTGGAGGGTGTCCCCTCCGGCCCGGGCGGCCCGGCGCAGCTGAGCCTTCACCCGGGCCACGATCTCCACCGGGTTGAAGGGCTTGGCAATGTAGTCGTCGGCCCCCAGATTGAGGCCCAGGATCTTGTCGTTGTCCTGGCTCTTGGCGGAGAGAATCAGAATGGGCACGTCGCTGTACTTGCGCAGGGCCCGGGTCAGCTCAAAGCCGTTCATCCGGGGCATCATGATATCCAGAATCGCCATGTCCGGCGTCTGCTCCCGGGCCATGGTCAGGGCGTCAGCCCCGTTGTCTGCCTCCAGCACCCGAAAGCCCTCCCCCTCCAGGTAGAGCTTCAAAAGGCCGCGGATGTCGCCGTCGTCCTCGGCGATCAGGATCAATGGCTCTGCCATGGGCATCCCCTCCTTCGTCTTAGTGCCACCATTGTACCAGACTTTTTCCCCGGAGGAAAGGCCGGAAGGGGCCGTAGGCCCCTTCCTTCAGAAACTTTAAGAATCCGCCCGCTCCTGGAGCATCCCCAGGTAGCTGCGGCGGGTGAGGGCGGACCGGGGCACCGCCAGGCGATCCAGGGCCGCCAGCAGCCGGTCCACCGCCGCCTCCCGGTCCCCTTCGCAGCAGAGGAGCTCCAGCTCCAGAAAGTCCCCCAGGTCCGTCACCCGATCGAGGCACAGGGTGACCTCCCCCAGGGAGAGCTCCCGCCGGACCTTCTCCACCCGGCACACCGGGTGGAAGCCCAGGGCCTCCAGAATGCGGCAGGCCGTCTCCCCGTCCCCCACCGCCGTCTCATACTCCGTGCGGCTGTTGGACCGGGGATCCAGCTTGGGGCCCTTGTAGGTGAGGCAGGTCACCATTCCCGGCTCCGGCTCCAGGGTCTCGCAGGTCCGCAGCCGCAGGGCCTCGTCCCCGGCGGCAAAGTCGTGGGTCACTCCGTTGAAGTAGAGGTCCGTCTCCCGCAGCACGCTCCGTGGACGAAACCCAAGGGCCAGGGCCGCCGCCTCCAGCTCCTCCAGGGTCCGCCCCGCCAGAGAGGCCTTCAGTTCCGCTTCCAGCATCCCGTCTCCTCCTTTTCCCATCAGATAGTCTCACCGGGATGGTACCACGGCGGCGGGGAAAAGGCAAGACTCTGACCTCATGGAAAAAAGATCAGGTGGTCCTTTCCCTTCCCCCGGGGGCCTGCTACAATCGGAGTAACAACACAGAAGGAAGTGGTTTCCATGAAACGGATCGTCAGTCTCCAGGACATCTCCTGCCTGGGCAAGTGCTCCCTGACGGTGGCCCTGCCCGTCCTCTCCGCCATGGGGGTGGAGTGCGCTATCCTGCCTACGGCGGTGCTGTCCACCCATACCATGTTCGAGGGCTTCACCTGCCGGGACCTCACCGAGGAGATCGGCCCCATCGCCGCCCACTGGAAAAAGGAGGGCGTCGCCTTCGACGCCATCTACACCGGCTATCTGGCCTCGGCGGAGCAGGCGGCGGACATCTGCGCCTTTTTCGACGCCTTCAAGACGGCGGACAACCTCATCGTGGTGGACCCGGTGATGGCGGACAACGGCAAGCTGTACCCCGCCTTCGGCCCGGAGTTCCCCGCCGAGATGGCCAAGGTCTGCGCCAAGGCGGACCTGATCGTCCCCAACCTTACCGAGGCCAGCCTCCTCACGGGCCTCCCCTACCGCACGGAGCAGGACGAGCCCTATATCCGGGAGATGCTGCTGGCCCTCAGCCAGCTGGGTCCCCGGTATGTGGCCCTCACCGGCGTCAGCTTTGAGAAGGGGCGGCTGGGGGTCATGTACTACGATAAGGAGACCGGGACCTTCGGCAGCTACTTCAACGAGCACCTCCCCGCCTCCTTCCACGGCACCGGCGACGTGTTTGCCTCCACCTGCGTGGGCGGCCTGATGAACGGCCTCAGCCTGGGGGACGCCCTCAGTCTGGCGGCGGACTACACCGTGGAATGCATCCGCCTGACCCTCCAGGCCCCGGATGCCCGGTGGTACGGCGTGAATTTCGAGGAGGCCATCCCCTATCTGGTGGACCGGCTGCGGAAGTGACCTGTGTGTAAAAAACGGCCCGGATGGGCAAACCAGAGGCGGAGCTGCGGCGTGCAGCTCCGCCTCTGGTTTGCATTGTTTTCCGCCAGGACAGGCGGAGCGCCGGGTACAAGACTCCGGTTTTTTGAACCCTCTCCAAGTTTGCAGCGCCCGGGTCACGGCGCCTGGAAGATGTTCAGGTCCTCCGCCGTCATGGGTTTTTCATAGGGGTTGAGATAGGCGTTCACCATCTCCAGCGCCGCCTCCGGGTCCAGCTCATAGCACCAGCTGATCCCCTGGTAGGTAGTTGCCCCGTCGCCGCGGAAGGTGGCGGTCTCCACCTCCGCCAGGTCCAGGGCCAGGGCCGGCTCCACGAACCACAGCATCTCTGACACGGAGAGGTCCGTGTCCACATAGTCCCGGAAGATCTCCAGGTACTCCGGCGTCTTCTGGGGATTGGCCAGCACCTTTTTGGCGATGGTCAGCAGCATCTGCTGCTGAGTCCGGGTGCGCCCGATGTCGTAGTCGCCATAGAGGAGGGTGCCGTCGTCGTTCTGCCGGATGCGGCACACCTTCAGGGCCTCCTCCCCGCTGAGGTGCTGGAGCCCCGGCTCAAAGGAGATGTACAGATCCTGCTTGGGATCGCTGTAGCGCATGTGGGCGGGCACGTCGAACTCCACGCCCCCCACCGCGTCCACCAGCTCCACAAACCCCCGGACGTCCACGGTGACATAGTAGTCGAAGGGGATGCCCAGCATGTCCGACGCCACCGCCTCCAGCCGGTCGATGCCGGCGGCGTAGGAGGCGTTGATCTTCGGGTAGTTGGCCAGATGGTCCGGGTCCACCAGGGTGTCCCGGGGGATGGACACCGCCCCCACCCTCCCGGCCGCCGTGTCCCAGGTCACCGCGATAATGACGTCAGCGTTGCCGCTGGTCTGGTCGCTGGCCGCCAGGAGGAAGGTGTAGCAGTCCGCCCGCCGGGGGTTGCCCTCCTCCGGCGGCCCTTCCTCCGCCTGTCCGTCTTCCGTCGGCTTCGTTTTCTCCCCGGTCTCTGCCGGTTCCCACCGCTCCGCCTGCTTGGGCTTGCCCGCGGCGTGCCACACCTGATAAGCCGCAAAGACTGCCGCGCAGCACAGCGCAAGGAGCAGCAGGACCCGGCCCCGCCGCCCGGTCCGCCGCATCTCTCTTTTTCCTCGTACCATGCGCGTCCTCCTGTTATACAGTTGTATTTCTGTTCTTATTATACAGCTGTATACATCTCTGTCAAGCAGTTTTTCTCCCGGCGGCGGTTTTTGCCCCCGCGATTGCGAAAATCCTGCCGCTGTGGTATGATACTCCCCATACAGGAACAATCAAAAGGAGCATCCGCTTATGGAAACATTGCTGTACTGGGACGGCCAGATCCTCCTGTGGATCCAGGAGACTCTCCGGACCCACTGGCTCACCCCGATCATGCAGGCCGTCACCTTCCTGGGAGAGGCAGGCTGGTTCTGGATCGCCCTGGCGGCGGTCCTCTGCTGCTTCCGGCCCACCCGGCGGGCGGCCATCGCCGCCGCCATCGCCCTCCTCCTGAGCCTTCTGGTGAACAATCTCATCCTCAAGCCCCTGGTGGACCGGACCCGGCCCTATGAGGTGTTGGAGGGGCTGGTGAATCTGGCGCCCCCGCCGGGAGACGCCTCCTTCCCCTCCGGCCACGCCGGGGCCTCCTTCGCCGCCTCCACCGCCATGGCGCCCCATCTGAAGCGGCGGTGGGGGGTGTGTCTCATCGCCTTGGCGGCCCTCATCGCCCTGTCCCGGCTGTACCTGGGGGTCCACTTCCCCACCGACGTGGCGGCGGGAGCCCTCATCGGCGTCATCCTGGGCGCTCTGGCCAGCCGCGCCTCCCGGCGCTTCCCGGAGCGCTGGTTTGAAAGGAGATAGGCCATGACGCGGGAAGAGCTTTTGGAGAAGGCCAACAGCCTGCCCCTGGCCCCGGGGGTGTATCTCATGAAAAACGCGGACCATGTGGTCATCTATGTGGGCAAGGCCAAGCGGCTGAAGAACCGGGTGAGCCAGTATTTCCAGGGGGGCGGCAGCCACACCTTCAAGACCCATGTGATGGTGGGCCAGGTGGACACCTTCGACACCATCGTGGTCCGCTCGGAGTTTGAGGCCCTGGTGCTGGAAAACGCCCTCATCAAGCAGTATATGCCCCGGTACAACATCCTTTTGAAGGACGGCAAGGGCTACCCCTTCGTCCGCCTCTCCCGGGACCCTTACCCCAGGTTCACCATGGTCAGCCGGAAGGAGAAGGACGACGGGCGGTACTTCGGCCCCTTCGGCGGCCGGTATGAGACCCGGGCGGCCCTGGACGCCATCGCCGCCGCCCTGAAGCTGCCCACCTGCAGCCGGAAGTTCCCCCGGGACATCGGCAAGGAGCGGCCCTGCCTCAACCACCACATGGGCCGGTGCGACGGCTTCTGCCGGGGGACCCCGGACGAGGCGGAGTACAACCGGCGGATGGAGCAGGCGGTGCTGCTGCTGACCGGAAAGCTGGGGGAGGTCACCGCCGCTCTGGAGGAGGAGATGACGGAGGCCGCCGAGGACCTCCAGTTTGAGCGAGCGGCGGAGCTCCGGGACCGGCTCCGGGCCATTGAGACCCTGGGCAAGCGCCAGCGGGTGGTGGCGGCGGGCTGCGCCGACACCGACGTGTGGGGCCTCTACCACGAGGCCCGGTGCTGCTACGCCGTGCTCCACTACGAGCAGGGCCAGCTCATCTACCGGGAGGCGGAGGTGTTCAAGGCCCCGGCGGGGGAGGAACCGGAGGAGATGCTGGCGGCGGTGCTGCTGCAGTACTACGGCGGCCGCACCGTGCTGCCCCGGGAGATCCTGCTGCCCCTGGAGATCGAGGACATCGAGGTCTTCGCCCAGATGCTTACCGAGGCGGCGGGCCACAAGGTCCACGTCCGCTGTCCCCAGCGGGGGGAGAAGGCGGAGCTTCTGGACATGGCCCTCCGCAACGCCCGGGAGGAGGCGGAGCGGGTCACCACCCGGGAGGAGCGGGTGGACCGCACCGCCCAGCTCTTTGCCAAGATGGTAGGCCTCCCCCAGAGCCCCGAGCGGCTGGAGGCCTACGACATCTCCAACACCGGCAGCAGCGACATCGTGGCCTCTATGACCGTGTTCCACGGGGCCCAGCCCGCCAAGAGCCAGTACCGCCGGTTCCACATCAAGGAACTGGACGGCCACCCCGACGACTACCGCTCCATGCAGGAGGTACTGCGGCGGCGTCTGAAGCGCTATCAGGACGGGGATGAGAAGTTCTCCCCCCTCCCCGACGTCTTTCTCATCGACGGCGGCGTCACCCACGCCCAGGCCGCCCGGGAGGTGATAGCGGGGGAGTTCGGCCTTGCCATTCCCATTTTCGGCATGGTGAAGGACGGCCGCCACCGGACCCGGGCTCTGGTGACCCCGGAGGGCCGGGAGATCGGCATTCAGCAGAACCAGGCGGTATTCGCCATGGTGGGCCGCATCCAGGAGGAGACCCACCGCTTTGCCATCACCTTCCACCGGCAGACCCACGCCAAGAGCCTCCGCCGCTCGGCCTTAGAGGGCATCCCCGGCGTGGGAGAGGCCCGGCAGAAGGCCCTTTTGAAAGCCTTCGGCACCGTGAAGGCCATCCGGGAGGCCTCGGTGGAGGACCTCACCGCCGCGGTGCCCCAGAAGGCCGCCCAGGCGGTGTACGACCATTTTCACAAGGAGGAAGAGGAGCACCATGGATAAGAAGGAATTGCGAAAAGCCATTTCCGCCCAAAAGCGGGCCATGACGGCGGCGGAGATCGAGGCGAAGAGCGCCTTTTTGGCGGAGAAGCTCTTTGCCCATCCCCTCTACCGGGAGGCCCCCAGCCTCTACGCCTATCTCTCCTACAACCAGGAGGTGCGGACGGACCCCATCCTCCGCCGGTGTCTGGCGGATGGAAAGCGGGTGGCGGTGCCCAAGGTGCTGGATAACGGGACGCGGATGGAATTCATCTGGCTCGACGACCTCACCGCCGTGGCGGAGGGGTACTGCAAAATTCCCGAGCCCATTGCCGACGGCCCCGTGGCCGACGACCCCCGGGCCCTGGTCCTCATGCCCGGCCTGGCCTTTGACCGGCAGGGGGGACGCATGGGCTACGGCGGGGGCTTTTACGACCGGTATCTGGCGGACCACCCCGGCCACCCCACCCTGGCCCTTTGCTACGGCTTTCAGCTGCTGGACCATGTGGAGATGGCTCCCCACGACGTTCCTGTGGACGCGGTGCTCTGGAGCGATTGACCCCTGAGGAAAAAAGGAAGGAGCCGCGCTCTCAAAAGAGAGCGCGGCTCCTTTTCTGTCTGTTCGCACTACTGTCCCCAGTAGTCTCCCGCCAGCAGCAGGCCGCTGATATACCGCCGCTGGAGGATCTCCGCCGAGAGGTCCTCCTGGCTCCCCACCCAGGTGTTGTCGTTGAAGAACACATAGCCGCCGCCATCGGAAAAGGCGTCGTCCCCGGTGAGCAGCCCGTAGGGGGCGTCCAGGCCGAAGAGGTTGGCCAGGGTAGGCAGCACATCCAGGCTGGAGGTGTACTTCTCCACCGTCATGGGCGACACGCCGGGAGCCCAGATGAAGAAGTCCGTGTGCTGGAGGAGGTTGAGGCTGTCCACGCCCTTGATATCCATGTTGAGGGCGTCGTTCATCATATAGTAGTTGTAGTGGTCGGCGTAGAAGGCCACCACCGTGTCCTCGGCGTGACCGCTGGTCTCCAGAGCCTCCATCAGTTCTCCAATGAACACATCCGTCTCCATGGCGTGGCCCACGGCGTAGACGTAGTTGCCGTCGGTCCGTGCCGCCGCCGCCTGTGCCTCCTCCGCATGGGCCAGATAGATGGGGTTGGTGTCGGAGTAGGGGCCGTGGCCGGAGTAGGTGATGATAAAGGTAAAGAAGGGGTCCCCCGCCGTCATGTCGTCAAAGGCCCCGATGAGCTGGGAGTCCATGGTGTAGTCCGCCATGCCCATGTCGCTGCCGCTGTGGTACACCTCGTAGCCCAGGTTCTCGTGGATGGCCCCCCGGTCATACACGTTGGCCTCGCTGCCGTGGAAGGACTCGGCAGTATACCCCTGGGCCCGGAAGAGATTGGCCAGAGAGCAGGGGAAGGCGTTTCGGGTGTAGACGCTCACCGGCGTGCCGGTGGCAGCGGGCAGCAGCCCTGTGTTCACCATGAACTCCGTGTTGAAGGTACCGGCGGTGATATAGGCCGGCGTGTAGTGGTTGGAGAAGGAAATGCTCTCCTCCTTCACCTTCTGGAGATTGGGCATATAGTCCAGCATCCAGGTGTCGATGGCCTCCAGCTGGATGAGGATCAGGTTCTTCCCCGCCAGAAGGCCGGACATCTCGTTGTCCGCATGGGTCCGGGCGGCGGCATAGTCGTCGATCTCCTGGAGCTCCGCCTCGTCCAGGGTCTCCCCGCCTGGGAAGAGGGCCAGCTGCAGATCCCGGAAGGTGAACTGGTAGAGGCCCAGAAGGCGCATGGAGGCCTTGGAGTCGTTGAAGTTTTCATAGACCACCGCCGGATCCGAGGACATGTCCCAGATCATGGTGTCGCCTCCCCGGAGGAAGGCGAAGGCGGTGCCGCCCACCACCAGGGCCGACAGGGCGAGGCCTCCCAGAGCGGTGAGGAGCCGCCGACGGCGGTCCTTTTCCGCCGTCACCGCCGGGGCCGACAGGACCATCAGGCCCAGGGCCAGGAGCCCCAGCAGCAGGGAGAGCTTCCGCACCACCAGATAGGAGCTGTCCAGAAAGGCGAAGCCGTCCCCGGCGAAGGCCATGTCGCTGAAGGAGAAGAACTTGCGGAACATGTTGAAGTAGATCCCGTGGGTGAGGGTCAGGGCAAAGAGAGCCAGACCCAGCACCGCCAGGTAACACCGCCGGGCGATCCGGGGCAGGAGGGCCCCCAGAGCCGTCAGTCCCAGGGACCAGCCGAAGGTGAAGAGGGCCGCCGGGAGAATCCAGCGGCGGGGGTAGTTCCCCCCGGTGTACATCAGCCAGAACCAGCCGCCGGTAAGCAGGAGGCTGAAAAGGCACAGGGGCATCCAGGCGCACCGCAGCCACAGGGACTCCTCCTGGCGGCGGCGAAAGCGTTGCATCCGTTGCTTCATGGGTCATTCCTCGCAGACATGGTGATGGGTCCGGCAAAAGCAGGCCGGACCACGTTCATTTTAGCACCGGAGTTTCGGGAAAATCAAAAAAATATCCGGTTCTTTACAAAACTTAAGGAAGTCACAGCTCCGGCGACTCCCCCAGCAGCTCCAGAGTCCGCAGACTGTCCCGCCGGACCTGCTCCTTCACCGCCTCCAGGGACGCCATCTTCACTGTGGGCCGCAGATAGTGCCGGAAGGACACCTCCATCCGCAGGCCGTACAGATCCCGGTGCAGGCCGATGATGAAGGTCTCCACCGTTACCGCCCGCTCCCGGTCCACCGTGGGCCGCTCTCCCACGTTGGTGACGCCGGGGTAGGCCCGCCCCTCGACTGTCACAACAGTGGCATAGACCCCGCCGGGGGGAAGCTGCTGCCCCGGGTCCGGCAGGAGGTTGGCGGTGGGCATGTCTACCGTCCTGCCCAGGCCCCTTCCGTGGACCACCCGGCCCGTCAGACGGCACAGGGGCGCCGCTGCGCTGTGTTCCATCGCGTTTTGCCTCCCATTTTCTGATCTCCGCCGGTCCGCCGCCCGGCCCGCAGGTGGACGCGGAAGGCGAGAGGCCCCGCAGAATTCCTCTTCTGCGGAGCCCCTTCGGTATATGCTGCAGGCGGGAAATGCGGTCTTACTTCTCGATGAGGGTCTTGCCGTCCATCTCCGGGGGGCACTCCAGGCCCATCACATCCAGAATGGTAGGGGCGATGTCCGCCAGACGGCCGGGGTGCAGCTCCACCGCCGCGCCCACCACGATGAAGGGCACCAGGTTGGTGGTGTGGGCGGTCATGGGGGAGCCGTCAGCCTTGGCCATCTCCTCAGCGTTGCCGTGGTCGGCGGTGATCATGGCGATGCCGCCCATCTTCTTGGTGGCCTCCACCACGCGGCCAACGCAGGTATCCACGGTCTCCACCGCCTTCACGGCGGCCTCAAACACGCCGGTGTGGCCCACCATATCGCAGTTGGCAAAGTTCAAAATCACCACGTCGTAGTTGCCGCTCTCTATGCGCTCCACGCACTTGTCGGTGACCTCCACGGCGCTCATCTCCGGCTGGAGATCATAGGTAGCAACCTTGGGGGAGTTCACCAGAACCCGGTCCTCGCCGGGGTACACGGTCTCCACGCCGCCGTTGAAGAAGAAGGTGACATGGGCGTACTTCTCGGTCTCGGCGATGCGCAGCTGAGTCAGCCCTAAGTGGCTGAGGTACTCGCCCAGGCCGTTCTTCACCGCCACCCGGGGGAAGGCCACCTGTACGTTGGGCATGGAGGCGTCGTACTCGGTGGTGCAGACGTAGGTGACGGGGAAGAACTGACGCTTGAAGCCGTCAAAATCGGGGTCCACGAAGGCGCGGGTGATCTCACGAGCCCGGTCGGGGCGGTAGTTGAAGAAGATGATGGAGTCGTTGTCGGAGATGGTGCCGTCCTTGTCGCAGACCACAGGCTCCACGAACTCATCGGTGACGCCGGCCTTGTAGCTCTGGGCCACAGCGCCCACGGGGTCGCTGTTCTGGATGCCGGTGCCGTAGACCATGGCGTCATAGGCACGCTCCAGGCGGTCCCAGCGCTTGTCGCGGTCCATGGCGTAGTAGCGGCCCATGACGGTGGCCACCTTGCCCACGCCGATCTCCCTGCACTTCTCCACGGCCTCGGCCACAAAGCCTTTGCCGCTGGTGGGAGACACGTCGCGGCCGTCCAGGAAGGCGTGGATGTATACCTTCTTGAGGCCGCGGATCTTGGCCATCTTCAGAAGGGCCCACAGGTGGGTGGTGTGGGAGTGGACGCCGCCGTCGCTCAAAAGGCCGTAGAGGTGGAGGGAGCTGTCGTTCTTGAGGCAGGCGTCCATGGCGGAGACGTAGGCGGGGTTCTCAAAGAAGCTGCCGTCGTCGATGGAACGGGAAATACGGGGCAGGTCCTGAAACACCACCCGGCCGCCGCCGATATTGGTGTGGCCCACCTCGCTGTTGCCCATCTGTCCCTCAGGCAGACCCACGTCCAGTCCGCTGGCGGACAGAGTGGTGTGGGGGCAGGTAGCAAAGAGGTTATCCAAAACAGGCGTTTTGGCAGCAGCGACGGCGTTGCTCTGATCCGAAGGATTCAGGCCGAAGCCGTCCATAATAATCAATGTAGTAGGCGTTTTTTTCATACAAACCCTTTCTTCGCTGAGTAAAAGTAAAAGGGAAGAGCCGGGACGGAGGAAAGCTCCTCGCCTCCGCTCTTCCCTTTGCAGGATCGTCGGGCAGGGCGCGTACACGCGCCCCATCAGAAGGGATTACTCCTGATTTGCAGCGTTAATGATCGCGGTGAACTTCTCGGGCACCAAGGCAGCGCCGCCGATGAGACCGCCGTCCACGTCGGGCTGAGCCAGCAGCTCGGCAGCGTTGGCGGGGTTCATGCTGCCGCCGTACTGGATGGTCACGCTGCGGGCCACGCGGGCGCCGTACAGGTGACGGATGGTAGCGCGGATGGCGTTGCAGACCTCGTTGGCCTGCTCAGCGGTAGCGGTCTTGCCGGTACCGATGGCCCACACGGGCTCATAGGCGATGACGCACTTGCGGGCCTTCTCAGCGGGCACGCCGGCGAAAGCAGCCTTGGTCTGCAGGGCGATCAGCTCCATGGTGATGCCCATCTCACGCTGCTCCAGGGTCTCGCCCACGCAGATGATGGGATGCAGACCCACCTCCAGAGCGGCCAGCACCTTCTTGTTGACGGTGACGTCGGTCTCACCGAAGTACTGGCGGCGCTCGCTGTGGCCGATGATGACGTACTTGACGCCCAGATCCTTCAGCATGTCGGCGGACACCTCGCCGGTGTAAGCGCCGCTCTTCTCATAGAACAGGTCCTCAGCGCCGATGGCCACGCGCATATCCTTGAAGGCTCGGATGGCGGCGGGGATGTTCACGAAGGGCACGCACACCACCACGTCGCACCACTTGGCCTTGGGCAGCATGGTCTTCAGCTCCTCGGCGAACTTCTTGGTCTCGGTGGCGGTCTTGTTCATCTTCCAGTTGCCGGCGATGATCGTCTTGCGGTATCTACGGTTCATGATTTGTTTTCTCCTGTTTGGCAAATATTTTATTTTCGGTTATTTTATCGTAAATCGGGGCACGCACCCCGTGGGATCACAGCATCTCATGTAGGAACATCCGGCTCCGCGGGAGAGAAGCTCCCGGGGAGTGGGCCGTCATCCGTCCATCCAACGGTTTTTCGGGGAATTCACTTCCCCGAAAAAGCCTGCGCAGCGCAAGATCCGTCCGCAGCAGGACATGCGCCTGCGGAGGACACCGCTGCCTGCGGCCGCAGTCGGCCGCAGCCGCCTTTGCCGTGCAAAGGCGAGGGGGGTACCAGTTTCGCTGTGCCCGCAGGGCGCGGCGGAACTGGATCCAGGGGGGACTGGTCCCCCCTGGAGGACGCCGTCAGGCGTCCTCCAGGCACGCCACGCCGGGCAGCTCCTTACCCTCCATGAACTCCAGGCTGGTACCCCCCAGCGGAGTACGCTC
Source organism: uncultured Oscillospiraceae bacterium (assembly GCA_944386955.1). GTDB lineage: Bacteria > Bacillota > Clostridia > Oscillospirales > Oscillospiraceae > CAJFPI01. The sequence goes on along the minus strand of CALXDB010000025.1, from coordinate 381 downwards.
CGCCGGGGACCCCCTTGGATTTCACATCCTCGGGCGGAGTGAATCCGCCCTGCGGCAAGGTTTGCTCCGCAAACGCTTGTACGCGCCTATCGGCGCGGCTCGCTTGCGCTCGCGCGGCGGCGCCCGTTGAAATCAGGCGTCCAGCAGGCACGCCACGCCGGGCAGCTCCTTACCCTCCATGAACTCCAGGCTGGCGCCGCCGCCGGTGGAGATGTGGGTCATCTTGTCGGCATAGCCCAGCTGCTGCACAGCCGCCGCGCTGTCGCCGCCGCCGATGATGGTGATGGCGCTGGTCTCGCTGAGAGCCTCGGCCACGGCCTCGGTGCCCTTGGCGAAGGCGGGGAACTCAAACACGCCCATGGGGCCGTTCCAGATCACGGT
>CALXDB010000024.1 GCA_944386955.1 uncultured Oscillospiraceae bacterium | reverse complement strand
CTCATCGTTCCCCTCCGGCGCATCTGTGGCATTTAATGAAATGGGTGCCGTTTATGTGATGATCGGGCGGCGCGGTCTCCCGACAGATCTCCGTGCAGTATTGACACCTTGGATGAAACTTACATCCGGCCGGGAGATCGCTGGGATCCGGCATCAGGCCGTCGATAGGCGTGAGCCGCGCATGGTTTTTGGTCAGATCGGGAATAGAGCCAAACAGTCCGTCTGTATAGGGATGGTGCACGCTCCCTTCATAAATGTCCTGGGCTGTTCCATACTCAATGATCTCACCTGCGTACATGATCGCCACGGTGTCGCACATTCTGGCGATAACGCCCAAATCGTGAGAGATCAGGATCAGGGATGTGCCGAGCTGGGATTTCAGATCCTCGATCATATTCAGTACCTGCGCCTGGATCGTAACATCCAGAGCCGTTGTCGGCTCGTCGGCAATGAGCAGGTCCGGCTGGCAGGCCAGCGCAATGGCAATGACGACTCGCTGCTTCATCCCGCCGGAAAACTGATGGGGAAAATCATTTTTTCTCGCCGGGAGGATCCCAACCAGAGACAGGATCTTGTCCACCTGCTCCTGGACCTGCTCCTTGTTGAGGTGTTCGTTATGCACCTGAATCACCTCTGCAATCTGGGCGCCGATCCGCATGCTCGGGTTCAGGCTGGTCATGGGGTCCTGAAAGATCATGGAGATCTTATTTCCGCGGATCTGACGCATGGTGCTCTCCGCCGCGTCGTCAAGCGCTACTCCGCAGTAGCAGATACGGCCGCCGACCTGCTTCCCTACCTGAGGCGGCAGCAGGCGCAGGATCGACATGGCAGTCGTTGTCTTTCCGGCCCCTGTCTCTCCGACGATCCCCAGGGATTCCCCTTTGCGCAAGTGCAGGCTGATCCCGTTTACCGCCTGAATGATCCCGTCGTCGGTATGGTACTCCACAAATAAATCTTCAATCGACAGCAGAGTCTCCTGCTGGTCGGGTGTGAGGAATGTTTCCGCCATAGTATCCCCTTTCTGTGTAAACGATATCGGCCCGGTTCCTGTGCTTATATGCCACCGTCAGTCTTTCATTTTAGGATCCAGCGCTTCCCGCAGTCCATCCCCCACCAGATTGAACGCCAGGACCACATACATGATGGCAAAACCGGCAACCAGAACGAGATTCGGCGAGATCGAAATGGCGGGCTGTCCTTCCGCCAGCATCGCGCCCCACTCTGGATCCGGGGGCATGATGCCGAGCCCCAGATAGCTCAGTGCGGATGCACAGATGATGGCAAAACCGATCCCAAGCGTGGCCTGTACGATCATGGGAGACAGCGTTGCGGGAAGGATATGCTTCCACAGGATGCGGGAATTACTGGCTCCGGAAGCCCTGGCCGCTTCGATGTAGTCCATCTCTTTTACCGTGAGCACAGAGGATCGCATCAGTCTTGCGTATCCGGAAATGTTGGCCAGAGCGATGGCAATGGTGAGATTCACAATGCCGGGGCCCAGAACAGCCACCACTGCGATGGCAAAAAGGTGCACAGGGATGGCGATGAACATATCAATAATCCGCATCAGTACATTATCGATGATGCCGCCATAATATCCGGCCACCGCACCGATGATCGTGCCCGCCGTGATCGACATGGTGACCACTGCGAAGCCGATGGTAATGGAGTATCGGCTGGCATAGAGAAGCCGCGAGAAAATATCCCGGCCGAAACTGTCTGTCCCCAGGGGGTGCTCCCAGCTCCAGGGTGCGAATTTATTGTAGACATCTTGGGTGATCACCTTGTCGTAATCTACCAGAAAAATGGACAGCACCGCGACGATCAACAGGACCAGCAGCATGAACAGGCCGAAAACAGCCAGCTTGTTCTTGCGGAACCTGCGGTAAACATCCTGCCACTGTGATCTTTTCTTTCTTCGTACACTTTCCATACCATGCTCCTCATCTCTGCTGGTATTGCGCCTTGATCTTCGGGTCGAAAAATCCGTAGGAAACATCCACGATCAGCGTAACAACGCTGAACATAAACGCCAGGAACAAGACGGTCCCTGTGAGCAGCGGCGTATCCTTTGTCCGAATGGCGTTGATCAAAAGGCTCCCCAGACCCGGCATTCCGAAAACCTGCTCGGTCACGATCGTGCCGCCCAGCAGGTAGCCAAAGTTGATTCCGATGGATGTGATCACCGGGATCATGGCGTTTTTCAGCGCGTGCCGGAAGATCACTACTTTATCGCTGACACCCTTGGCGCGGGCTGTGCGGATATAGTCCTGCCGCATGACTTCCAGCATGGAGGAGCGCGTCATTCTCAGATCGATCGCCATGTTGGTCAAGGCCAGCGTCAGCGCGGGCAGCACGAAGTGCCGGAATGAGGATGCGCCCATAACAGGGAAAATACCAAGATAAATGGAGAAGAAAAGGATCAGAAGGATCCCCAGCCAGAACGCGGGCATCGCGGTAAAAAACAGAGCCGCCACCATAGTCAAGCTGTCAAAGATCGAGTGCTGCTTCACCGCCGCCAATACCCCCAAAGGTACCGACATCAATGTGCTGAAGAGCATGGCCAGCGCAGCAAGGGAAATCGTGACGGGCAATCGGGCCATAATCTCTTCAATGACTGGAAGACCGGTCTTGTAGGAATTCCCCATATTGCCCGTGCAGATATCTTTGAGGTAATTCAGATATTGCACGATGAACGGGTCGTAGTACCCAAGCTCCCGATTCAATTCCTCCACAGCCTCCGGGGATGCTCTCTCACCCAAAATGATCCGCCCCGGTTCTCCGGGCGCCAAAGACATGATCGTAAAAATGATCAGCGTGATCCCAAGCAGTACCGGGATCAGCATACATATTCTTTTGGCAATATATCTGTACAATCGTAGGCCTCCTCAATCAAGATCAATCGAAACCGCTGTTTTGCGGGAGAGTTGAATAGGCGGTGGAGCTCACCGCCTATTCAGCTCTTTTCCGTTGTGGTGTTTGTTACGCCCAGCTATAGTTGTACACAAAATACTGCTCGGTATTGACGGCCTCGATCCCCTGCAGATTCTTGTTATAGGCAATGTTGGCGTCATTCCAGATCAGCGGGATATTGGGTACCTCTTCCCGGATGATCCGCATCGCATTTTCATAGGCGGCCTGCCGCTCCTCCGTTGTAAGCGCATACCGGCCCTCATCCAGATACTTGTCCACCTCCGGATTGTTATATCGGACATAGTTTCCGGTGGAGACATTCTGGGAGTAGAACATATCGTATATATACACATCCGGATCAGGGCAGATGTACCCCCACCCGCCGATATAGGCATCAAACGCGCCCTTCCCCAGAACGTCATAGAAGGCTGCGGTCTCAACGATCTCCATCTCCGCCTTGACGTTCAGCGCCAGCAGATTTTCCAGAATGACCTCCGCATGGATACTTCTTGCCGAGGTAGTCACCAGTTTAAAAGTAAAGCCGTCCGCATATCCTGCTTCTGCCAGCAGCTGCTTGGCCTTTTCCAGATCAGGCTCGGGCGTCTTGTCCTCGCTGGAATACCCGACCATTCCCTCCGGAATATGGGAATCGGCAACCTTGGCAATCCCGTCGGTGGCAGCCATGCTGACCGCCTCCTTATCAATGGCCAGGACCATGGCCATCCGTACCTTGGGATCGTCAAAAGGCGCCTGGGCACAGTTGAAGGCGATCAGAGAGCTCATCAGAGACTGAGTATTGCTCAAAACCAAGTTCTCATCATTTTGAATCTGCGCACGGTTTGTGGTATCCACGCCGATCAGCGCATCCAGCTCGCCGTTGCGAAGGGCGAGAGCGGCAGAGGACCCGTTGGCAGTCATCTTGTATGTCAGGTATTTGATCGGAGCCTCGCCCAGGTGGTATTTGTCAAACGCCTCAAACTTCATGCTCTCTCCCTGGGTGTAGCTGATAAACTTATAGGGGCCGCTCCCCATCGTCTGCCGGAGAAACGGATCTTCAGTGCTCTCCACATATGCTTTGCTGGTGATGCCGCTGTAAGCGCCGGCCAACGCCAGGAAAGGAGAATATGCGTACTTCAGGGTGACCTGGAGGGTCTGTTCGTCTACTGCTTCGATTTTGTCGATATACTTGAAGTATGTGCCGACAAAAGAGGAATCGACACATCTCTGCAGAGAAAATGCCGCATCTTCTGCGGTAACCTTGCTGCCATCGTGGAAATACATGTCAGGGAAGAGGGAAAACGTATAGACCAATCCGTCTTCCGAAACTGTCCACTTCTCTGCGGCGCCAGGGATGATGCTGCCGTCGGCAGCCACCCGCACAAGCGGCTCATAGACGTTTGAAAGGATGCTCTCCGTAATTTGGGTATCATATCCCTGGGGATCCATCGAAGTTGCTAAATAAGAGACCCCGATCGTGATGCTGTCCTTCTTCCCGTCTGTGTTTTCGCCGGAACTGCATGCCGTCAGCGATACCATAAAGGCTAAGATCAGCGCGAGCGCCACACATCTCTTTTTCATATTCGTACCCCTTCCTAAACAATGATTCGTTTATTTGTAGCTTCAAATACCTTGCCTATCTCCCCCGGATACTTGAATTTGCGTCAACGGCCCTCCTCTCTGTACGCAATTGCGTCGATTTCTACATCACATGTACCGTACAGCTCCACTCCATATACCGTTATCCTTGCGGGATAGACGGAGAAAAATTCCTGGTAGGAACGATTCATCTCGTCAAAGAATTCCCGTTTCCGCAGATGTACGGTGGTTTTCACAATATCCTCCATACACATGCCATTGCGCTCCAGCAGATGCCGGATATTCTCCATGATTCTGCGGGTCTGGTCGCCGACGCTCCCCTCGCCCTCAGCAACCTGCCCGGAAATAAACACAAAATTCCCCGCCTGAACGATCGCAGAATACGGCCCTACCTCCTGGGAATGATCTGATGCCAGAACCTTTTTCACTTCTGAACCTCCTCCTTCATGTACGCTCTGCTGTATGCAAACCAATTTACAAATCCATTGCATACCACTCTCTGAATTTTGTCATCAAATGGATCGCCGCCGGTGCGTCACAGCAGCCGCCTTTTGAGGTGCAGCGGAGCTCCGGAGGCATTCTCCTCCCAATCCTGTCTGCAATGTCCACTGCCTCGTGGAACGGCAGCACGGCATTTTTCCCCGATAATGCGACGTCGGAAAAAGTGATCGCCATCACTGCGGCAGAGACCACGCGGCTTGCGCAGGGCTGATTATCGCCTCCTGGGATCGGATCGCATGGCCATCCGATCGTTACCTGCAGCGCCATAGAAGCAGCCGCCTCCACTTCGTCCGGGGTCCCGTTTCGCATATAGGTGAGCCCGGCCGCCGCCATGGCGGAGCAAATCCCGCATTCTCCGGCGCATCCGATGATCTCTCCGGTGGGATTTGTCCTTGTATAGGCGATCACCCCAATGCCGGCCGCGATGAACAGTGCGCCGACAATCTGCTCCTCGCTGTACCCGAATACCTCCTGCGCAGCGGACAAAACCGCATACAGGATTCCGCCGCCGGTCCCCATCGGGCCGGGGACAATTTCCACGCCGTATGCCGCGGTGATCGCGGCATAGGCATATTTGATGGCAGCGGATACCGTATCGCCGAGGATGGGCTGGTGGTTGTCCAGATATTTGCCCCACTGCAAAGCGTGAAACCCACTGAAGGGCGTATCGAGAATCCGGACATCTGCATCAAAGATCCGATGGGTCTGACGGTGCATCATTTTGGCAATGTAGTACATGTAAGAGACGACATCTTCTCGTTTCCAATTGGATGCCGCCATCTGATAGGAAACAGCGACCTCAGCCAGGCTCTTCCCCGACTCCCGGCTCAGCTGCTTCCACTCTGTAAACGTGGAGAAAAGCTGTTTGCCTCTCTTTTTTGAAGTAATCACGGGAAGGACCGGTAAAATCATATGGGTCTCCAATCCTTCGAAAAATGCAGGCAGAGCGGAAAGATCCTTGTCCTCTGAGGTATAGACGCAGTGAAGCACTCCGTTTTCAGAGGAAAAGACGTGGTAGCTGATAAAGCCGTCCAATGCTGCTGCGAATTGACAGGCGTCCCGTTTCACCATGGAATGGGGATCCTCTGCGAGGAAAACAAAACTGTCGCCGATCCCCCGACATGGAAATCCGTTGACATTGACCAGCTCCACCATTCCGCCTCCCACGGAATTTCCCACCAGGGAGATCTTCTTCCCGCTTTGTCCAGTCAAAATGAACTTGACCGCATTGATATGATCGCTTTCCGTGATTTTTGAAAAGACAAATTCAAAGGGGATTCCTGCCTCCCGCAGGATCTCTTTGATCGAAAAGAGCCTGATGTCATCGGGAAGCAGACCATACGCCCCGCTTAGCATACCGAGATCCTCCCGCATAACCCCGAATGTGCCGGCATACGAACCGTCCTGATCCAGGATGACCTTGATCCCGGCAACCTTCTCTCCCAAGCAGGAGTTGGCCATATACCCGATTCTGCACGGGCCCGCGGTGTGTGAGCTTGACCCGGCCTGCATGATCGGACCATATACATCGTTGTAGAAATTCGGATAATATTCGACAAATTGATTCTCCATCACATCGTTCCTCACGCAGCCTGTGTTGTTGTTTCCATTATATTTCTTGATTCGCTGATTTGTCAATCGCGCAATTGACGAATTAAAAGGACAAAATATGGCAACTTTCACTATAAGTCCCGGTAAACGGCCAAGATATCTCTGCGAAGACTGCAAGGGATACCGAAAAACGATTCGTCGAAATGGAAATCTGTATTCCCGCGCTGTGGGTCGGAAAGGCGCAGCTGTACTGTCCTGTTCAAATAGGATCGGAGCGCCGGGAATCGAAAATACCTATGCTGCATTCTTCGTTTTTTACCGCCAGAAGCATCGTTATCCCCGCAAAAAAGCCCCGGAGACTCTGCGTCTCCGGGGCTTTCCGCTGTACGATTCTCTTTTCAGGGTCATAGACACTTATAGGCTACGATCTCTCCGTGTTTTCCCTTTCCCTTCCGCTTGTTCAGCTTATAGCGCTGGGGGAAGGCCTCCAGGAGCTTGGACATCTTGGAGAAGCCGAAGGTCTTAGGACTGAAATCCGGCAGGACGGTCTTGATGTAGCTGCCCGCCAGGGACACGTCGGCAAAGCCGCTGTCGTCCTGGTGCTGCTGGGCCGCCTCCTGGAGCAGGCGGTGGATGGCCTCGATGTCGGAGTGGCCCTCCTCCTTGGTCTTCCGCCGCACCTTCACCTTCTCCCCCACCACAGGCTCCTCCGGTACCGTAAGACCCTCCAGTAAAATAAAGTCGTCACAGGCATTGCGGAAGGACTGGGGGGTCTTGGCATCCCCGGCTCCCAGAATGATGGCTCCGGACTCCCGGAGACGGATGGCCAAGGGGGTGAAATCGCTGTCGCTGGACACCAGGGCGAAGGCGTCGTAGGCCCCCGTGTGGAGGAGGTCCATGGCATCAATAACCATGGCGATGTCCGTGGCATTCTTCCCGGTGGTATAGTCAAACTGCTGGGCTGCCTTCACTGCCAGGCGCTTGGTCTCGTTCTCCCACTTGCTGAGGGTAGGCTTTTCCCAATTACCGTAGGCCCGCTTCACCACGATACGGCCGTAGGTGGACAGCTTCTTGAAGATGGCCTCCAGCTTGGAGGCGGGGGTATTATCGGCGTCGATCAACACCGCAATTTTTTGTAAGGTATCCATTTCTCTTGTTTGCTCCTATCTGTGTGCTTGCCGTGGCTGCCGGAAGGGCGGCCCGCTTCTCCGGCGGCATTTTTATCTATTGTACGACAAATCCCGCCGTTTTTCCAGCTTTTTTTCATTCGAGGCGGGTCTTTCACCTATTATATCCTATCTTTCTTGCGAAAACAGGAAATGCTTGGTATACTTAACCTATAAACGGTTCGCGGGCCATTGCCGCCCGGGAAAGGAGACAGTTGTGACCATCACCTTCGACATGATCCGCGATTCTCAGGAAATTCGCACCTACATTACCCAGGCGGACCAGTCCCTCATGGCTCTGGGCTTCACCGAGCACAGTTTCCCCCATGTTTCCCGCTGCGCCCAGGTAGCCGCCGGTATTCTGGCTCAGCTGGGCTACGACAGCCATCAGCAGGAGCTCAGCCGAATCGCTGGATACATGCACGACATCGGCAACGTAGTCAACCGCCACGATCACGCCCAGACCGGGGCGGTGATGGCCTTCCGCATCCTGGACCACATGGGCATGGACCCCTCGGACGTGGCCGCCGTCATCACCGCCATCGGCCACCACGACGACGCCACTGCCTTCCCGGTAAACCCGGTAGCGGCGGCCCTGATTCTGGCGGACAAGACCGACGTCCGCCGCAGCCGGGTCCGCAACAAGGACCCACAGAGCTTCGACATCCACGACCGGGTGAACTACGCCGCCGAGCGCTCTGACCTGGCCCTGGACCGGGAGAAGGGCACCATCACCCTGACCCTTACCATCAACACTGACGGCTGCGCGGTGATGGACTATTTCGAGATCTTCCTGGACCGGATGCTGCTGTGCCGTCGGGCGGCGGAACGGCTGGACCTGCGCTTCCAGCTGGACATCAACGGTTCCCACCTTCTTTAAGCGGCCACAGAAAAGGCCGCGGCGATATAAACAGATCCAGCAAAAACGGGCAGTGACAAACAGCCCGCCTGATGTAGAAACATATCATAAGAGAGCTTCACACAGACAAGCCCAACAGCAAATGAGGAACGGAGATCTCTTATATCCACACCAAGCAGGGCGTACTGTACCTGTCCATGATCCGGGACCTCTATGACAGTCGCGTTGTGGCCTGCAAAACCGGAACAGATCAGACTGTGAATCTGGTTCTGGACACCATTCATCTGGCCATGAAGCAAGAGAAAAAGAGGGCAGCCGCGGAGCTGCAGCTCCACAGCGGCCAAGGCTTTCGATATACCTCCCATTTTACAACCATGAGCGCACAGCTAAAGACTGGAGAGGCGCCGCGACAGCGGCGCCTCTCCAGTCTTTAGCTTAATATTTCCTACCAAAGGCCCTTTTTGTGCTGTCCGCACAATCCGGGGCGGTTCACCCCCGACAGAGGGAATCTTTATTTTTTTCCGCCCAATTCCTTTCGAATGGCCTTGGCCAGAATCTCCTGACCCTCCGGGGAGCGGAGTACCTCCAGCACCGCGGCAGCCATACTCTCCTGGAACTTCTTGCTTCCAAGGAACGCTTCGAACATGGTGCCTCCCTGCTCCAGGGCAGCTGCAGGCTTCTGCTTTCGTTTTGGCGCCTCGGGCGCGGCCGCCGGCTCAGGCTGGTCCAGGAAGGCCCCCGCCATCCAGTCCTCCATCCGGGTGCCGTCGCTGGTTTCTCCCCGCAGGTAGAGCAGCGATACGCCAAAATAGGCCGCCAGCTTCTCCTGCTGCTCCTGGGTAGGGGTCTGACGGCCCGTCTCAAACTTCTCAACCGCCGTTTTCGGCAGACCCAGCGCTCCGGAGAGGGCCGGACGGCTCATGCCCCGCTGGGTGCGAAGCTCCTCGATGCGCTGTCCAATGGTGATCATAGGGTATTCCTCCTTGTGATATTTGCATAATTCTATGATACCACGGACTGCCGTTCTAATCAATGACTGCCGAAATTTCCTTAGCAAATTGCGAAAAACCCATGAACTGCTTGCAATACAAGAGAAAAAGCAGTACAATACATGCGATTGAGAGAAAATCTTCAGTCACTTTCATTTTCTGATTTCATTCGGGAGGAGGAATACTTATGGCAATTCGTAAGACCGTGAAGAAGGACGCCGCTGTGGAGCCCGCCAAGGTGGTGGAGACCCCTGTCGCGGTGCAGGCGGAGGCCGCCGCCCCCAAGGCGGAGAAGGCCGCCCCCGTGAAGGCTGAGAAGGCCCCCGCGAAGAAGGCTGCCCCTGCTAAGGCCAAGGCCCCCAAGGCTGTGAAGGCCGCTGCCGTCACTTCTGAGGTGTATGTTCAGTATGGTGTGATGGAGTGGAAGGCCGACGAGCTGACCGAGAAGGCCAAGGCCGCCTATGCCGCCGAGGGCAACGCTGACGCTGTCGCCTCTGTGAAGCTGTACATCAAGCCGGAGGAGCGTAAGGCCTACTACGTCATCAACGACGTGGCCACCGGCAGCATCGAGCTGTAAACTGCCATTGCCTCTGCAAAAACGACAGGAGAAGCATTTGCTTCTCCTGTCGCTTTTGTTGTCCTCACCGGGCCATAAACTGGTAGACCATAACAATCGCCTCCAGGCGGGTAGCCGTGCGGCCGGCGGCAAAGCTGCCGCTGCCGTCCCCCTGCACTACCCCCAGGCCCTGGGCAATGGCGGCATAGCCGTAGAGAGAATCCGGAATGGCGGCCTCATCGGCGAAGGTGCAGCGGAAGATACCGGGGATCCGGGCGGCGGCGCCGTAGCCGCCGTAGTCCAGCAGGACCTTCACTACCTCGCCGCGGGATACCAGAGCGTCATCATCCCGCTCTGCCCGGGAGAGAAGGCCCATGCCGACGGCTCGATCATACACTTGGTCGGCGGCCCCCTCCTCCCGGAGGTCCGGCAGGTATCCATCCAGGCTCACCAGAAGCGCCATCAGCTCCAGTTGGGTCAGCTGTTTTTTGGGCTGGAGACTTCCTCCCAGCCAGCCCACGCCGTAGTCCGCCAGGGTCTCTGCCTGGGTTCTGCCCCAGCAGCCCTCCAGATCGTTGTAGGTGATGATTCGATCCTGCTGTGTCGGATATACCGGCTTGCCGGTCTTGGCGTCGACCCCGGAGGGAGAGTTCTCCCGCTCCAGATAGAAGCCCAGCTCCAGGCTGTAAAGATGGGTGTATCCCAGATCCAGCAGCTGCTGGTACTGGCTGCCGTAGTCCTTCAGATCCTGAAGTACATTGACATAGCCGAGAGATACGGTGTAGGTACCGAACCAGGCGTCCAGGGCCGCCTCCGGGGCAATGAGACCCTCGGCGCTGTCGAAGACAGGATCCGACTCAAAGCTGCCGCGGAAGCTCACAATAGAGCCGTCCACTGCGTCAACCGTCACCGTGAAGGAGTTGCAGGGGAAGAAATAGCCATTTTCCTTCTGGGAAAAGATGAAGGTGTGGACCCGGGAGCCGTCCGCCGCCTCCCCGCTTTCATAGAGATCACAGACTGCCCACTTCTCCGGACGCAGGGCCTGCAGGAAGTCCTCCGCTGCGGTCCGGGCCTTTTCCAGGGATACCTTTGGCTTTATGTTCTCCTCTCCCCAGGTGGGGCCGGACACCGACTGCACCGCCCCGCTCTTGCCGTCCAGGGTAACGGTGCGGTACCAGCCCTCCTCGTTGTTATAGCGGAGGGAGGCGGTGACCTCGCCGGTCTCCTTGTCCAGCCAGTAGGTGCAGGCGGCCAGGGACGTGCCGCTGAGGCCCAGCTGGGTCCACTTCCGCGCCGCCTGATCCAGCTGCTCCTTGGACCAGACCCCCGCCATCTGGGAGATGCCCTCCTGCTCCGCCTGGGAGAGGCTGCCGCTTTCCGTGGCGGAGTCGCTGGTGCCGCTGTTGCCCCCTCCGTCACCGGCTGCGGCGGCATCCTGGAGCCGCGCCGTCAGATCCACCAGCTCCCCGGTGGCGGCGTCCACATAGTAGCTGTGGCCGCCCTCCGGCAGGTAGCGCAGCACGGCCCGCTCCCCGCTGTCGTCCAGTTCATACTCCAGCCGCAGCTGCAGGGTCCCCTTGAGCAGGGCGGCGGCCTTCTCCCGGGCGGCGGTCCGGGCGGCGTCGCCGGAGAAGACGGCGGCGGGATCCTTCGCCGTGCCCACATGTAAGTCATAGAGATCGTCCCGGCTGTACCGCAGCACCTCCCCTGTCTGTCCGTCCACCGTCACAGAAAGACCGATGGGGCTGGGCAGGCCATACAGAAGCAGGTTGGTGTAGAAGCGGTATTGGTCGTTTCCGATGCTCTGAGCTCCGCTGTTGTCCGGGGCGATGACGCCGCTCTCCTCTCCGGAGAGAACCCGGTTCAGGAAGCTCTGGGCGATCTCCGCCGCCTTTGTCCGACTCACGGTTGGGAAAGCGGCAGGACCGCTGTCGGCTCTGTCCGCGGTGAGGACATACTGGAGAACCTTCCCCTCTTCGTCGGCGCTGACCCGCAGGGAGCGGTCTGCATTCTCCCACCGGAGGGACCAGATGGTCCCCGTCTCCATCTCCTCCATGTCCCCGGAAAACTCTGTGTAGGTGTCCGGAATCTCCAGGGTCTCCTTCACTGCCAGAGTCACCCGGCTCAGCCGCTGATCCGCTGTGGCGGCTGCCGCCGCGGGCAGGGCCAGGGTCAGAGACAAGATTGCGGCCAGAAGGGCGCTTGCTGCTCGTTTCATCCTGCATTCCTCCTCTTTTGTGTGATTTCTTACAGGCGGAACTTCCACCTCATCACTGAAATAGACGCAATTGCCAGGACAATGTGCCGGAAAGGAAGGAAAAAACTTCTTTTTATAAAAAGCGCCGCCGGACCTGATCCGACGGCGCGCCGGAGGATGTCCCCGGTGGATGCTATTTTGCTTCTCCCTGTCCCCTGGCAGTCAGCTCGGCCAAAGTCTCGGCCAGGATGTCGAAGTCGATCGGCTTGGAAATATGGGCGTTCATGCCCGCTTCGGTGGTCTTGGCGATGTCCTCGGCAAAGGCGTTGGCGGTGACGGCGATGATGGGCACTGTGGCGGCGTCGGGCTTGTCCAGTTGCCGGATGGCCCGGGCAGCTTCGCAGCCGTCCATCACCGGCATCTGCATATCCATCAAAACGGCGTCGATGGCAAAGGGAGCCGCCGCCTGGAAGGCGGCCACCGCCTCTGCGCCATCTCGGGTCTGGATCACCTCCACCCCGTGCAGCTGCAGCAGTTCTGTGGCAATCTCCATGTTCAGCTCATTGTCCTCTGCCAGCAGCACCCGCCGGCCGGTGAGATCCATGGAAACGGCCGGCTGAGCGGCGGCCTCCTCCTGAGCGGCACCGTCCGCCGCCGGAGCCATGGGGATCGTGACGGTGAAGCGGCTGCCCTTCCCCAGGGTGCTCTCTACCGTGATCTCTCCGCTCATCTGCTGTACCAGACTCTTGACTATGGGCATGCCCAGCCCCGTCCCGGTCACCGTCTGGGTGGCGAAGTGGGTCTCTCGGGCGTAGGGGTCAAAGATGTGCTCCAGGAAGCTCTCGGACATGCCGATGCCCGTGTCTTCCACTACGAACTGATATTTGCTGTGCTGCTGGAAGTCATACTGGCGGACGGAAACATTGATCTCCGCACCCCGTTCGCTGTACTTGACGGCATTGGACAGGAGGTTGTTGAGGATCTGCCCCAGCTTGAAGGCGTCCCCTACCACACACCGGTCTGTAAGGTCGATCTGTACCTGCAGGTGCTTCTCCTCCCGTTCCGCCTGGTCTTTAAAGATGGAGGTGGTGTCCTCCACGCACTGGCGCAGGTCGAACTCCTTGTACTCCAGGGTATTTCGCCCGGACTCCAGCCGGGAAAGCTCCAGAATGTCATTGACCAGGGTCAGCATCTGTTTGCCGGAAAACTCGATCTTCCGAATGTAGTCCATCACCTTGGTCCCGTCTCCCTTATGCTGCTGGGCCAGCTCGGAGAGACCGATGATGGCATTGAGAGGAGTCCGCAGGTCGTGGGACATGCTGCTGAAGAAAGCGGACTTGGCCTTGGTACTCTTCTTGGCCGTCTCCAAGGCCTCCTGGAGGATGAGAGTGTGCTGGAGCTGCTGGCGCTTTTCGATATCCACCTCCCGAAAACAGAGAATCACCTCATCAGGAGCCATGTCCTCATTATAAAGTGTACGGATGTTCACCCACTTGTACACATCCCCGAAGCGCCGCTGGTAGTCGCCGCCGTAATCGGCGATGTGGGCGGCTACCCGTTGGCGGATACTCTCCAGAGAGAAGGCCTGCTCGAACTCCTGATAGGTGGTCGGATCAACCAGGGTCTTGATGGTGGCCAGAAGACTTTCGTATCCGCCGTCAGCAGGCATTTTTTGGTGGACGTCGTCGGCACATTTGATGGCTTCGTATGTGCCGGTCTGGTAGTTGACCCGGTAGATGGCGTAGAAGGAATCGCCCAGGATCTGAATGGTACTCCCCGCCCGCTCCATTCTCTTGCTCTGAATCAGATCCCGGGCCACCATGCCCGCCAGAATGGCAAAAAGAACAGCGGAGATCCCCGTCAACACCATAATGGTGACGCTGCGGTCTCCCATAAGAACGCTCTCGAAGGGCATCGTGAGAATAATCGTCCAGCCGGTGCTCATAGTGCAATAGTACACCCCGCGCTGCACTCCGGCAGGGTCCTCAAAGGAGGCATCGTAGGCAGAGAGTGTGCCGTTTTCAATGCCCAGAAGCAGCTGCTCAGTATAATACTGCAGCTCCTCACGGGATACGTTCCACACATTGGTGGCATAAATCAGTGTGCCGGAGGCGTCACAGAGGTAGAAGGAGGAATCCTCGGGCATGTTCTCCAGCCCGTCATCCTTGTGAAAATTCTCCGGGTACAGGTCCAAGGCCAGCACATCGTCGGAGAAATGGAATTTCTTGGCGGCGGTAATGACTACCCGTCCGGTGATAGCGTCCTGATAGGCCCCGGTGAAGATGATCTCCCCGTCTGCCTCCAGAGCCTTGGTGTACCACTCGGTGTCCCGGTAGTTGTAACTGCCGCCTCCTTCCCAGGGATTGGCGGCCACGATCTCCCCGGCCAGCACTGCGTAGGGGTCGATGGTGTCCTCTCCCACAATAGTAGTCAGCTTGCTGAAATAGTCGTGGAGCCAATATTGTATATCTTGGGCAGAACTGCCCTGCTGCCACATTTCCTCCACATATTGGCTCCCCAGCTCGAGAAATTGCCGGGAGGTCTCGATGTGCATCTCCTCCTCATAGCTGTAGCTCTGGGCCAGGGACATCCCCATGCTCTGCGCGTTTTGCAGCAGCTTTCTCCGCACAAGGGATACGCCTGTAACCAGCAATGCTAAAAACACTACCAGCAGCAGGCTCAGCGCGATGTTCAGGGATACGATCTTTTTCATCTTTTTCACAGAGGGATCCTCGCTTCCATATGGGATCCGCCAAAAGGCGGAAAAACTTTTTCTTTATCATATCCTATTTCCGCCGTCGGCGCAATCGTTTCCATGGACTCCCTGATGAAAAATAACAGGACCTGCGGCAGGACTCTGCCGCAGGTCCCCTGAGTGGAACCGTTCAGCTCCTCTGGATCTCAAGACGTACCCGCAGACGGGGCGGCTTCACCGGCCTGCCCGATATTTCCCGGGCAATGCTGTCCCCTCGGAACACCGACAGGACAAGACCCAGAAGGCCCATGATCAAGGCGGTGTGGAGGTTCCCCACCACCAGGGGGAAATCGGCGGCGAGGAGGGTGAAGCCCAGGTTCCAGGCCACGCTGCAGAGGGCCTCCCCCAGAAGGGTCATCCCTACTGCCAGAACCACCAGCCGCCCCAGGTGGCTCTTCTGCCGGGCGCAGCGGCAGAAAATCCACACCAGCAAGGCCGTCAGGGCCAGCACCGCCAGCAGGAAGGGCAGCCACCCCATGCGGTAGATCAGGGTGGTGAGCAGGGCGCTCTGGCCGCAGTCCGGTACCATCTTCTCATAGCTTTCGACGGGACCCAGGCTCCCCTCCCCCAGCCACCGGGACACCGCCAGGACCTGCTTCATCATAATCGCCGTCCAACCGCTGCCCATGGGGTCCAGCTCTGGGTGAAGGGCCGTTTGGAGACGGGAGAGGAGATAGCCGGAGGTCCTGATATGGCGGATGAGAAGGGCCAGCCCTCCCGCCGCGGCGGCGGCGGGCAGGATCACCGACTTTCCTCTGCCGATACCAAACCAGTCCCAGACCGCCGCCAGCAGCAGCATCCCAAAGGCCGCCGCCAAAAGCAGCAGCAGGGCCAGGAGATGCGGGGTCATCATACAGATCACCGCCAGAGGAACGATCCCCAGCATGGCCAGGGCCTGTCCTCGCCAGCCCCTCCCCCGCCAGCCGTACAGCCACAGGGCGTAGACCACCGGGAAGCACAGGGTCACATACCGGGTGTAATAGGACGCCCCGCTGATATTGGGGGAGCAGAGCAGCGACGCCGCGCTCACCGCCAAGGCCCCCGGATAGATAAGCCCCGGATACCGCCCCAGCCGTCCCACGTCCAGGAAGTAGCCGCCCAGGAGGGCCAGACAGCCCAGGGCGAAGCCCAAGACAACATGGGAGGGCTTCTCCGCGAAATAGATGGAGAAATCCCGGGTGAGCCAGAGGCGGAGGACCGCCCCTGCGGCCCCAAGCAGCAGCGTAAACGCCAGGAGCCCCCACTGAGGCCGAGGTCGGTGCAGAAGGTCCAGCTCTGCCCCCACGGCCACCGGGTCTCCCATCTCCTCCACCGCCAGGCCCTCCGGGTCCTCCCGTCCCTGGTTGGCGAAGGCGTCCCGCTGGTCCTCCAGGTGCCGCTCCAGCTCCCAGAGCACCACCGGCCGGGCCCGTTTCCAACGGATCTGGGCCCCCACCTCCTCCAGATACGCCTCAATGGTCTTACGCTCCGGCACAGCAGGCCCCTCCTCTCAGCACCTGTCCCACCGCCCGGGTGTATTCGTTCCAGGCGGCCTCCTTCTCCCGCAGGGCTTCCCGGCCCCGCTCCGTCAAGTGGTAGTACCGGCGGGGCTTCCCCGCGGCGGCCTCTCCCTCATAGGCGGTAACGAACCCTTTCTCCTCCAGGCCGTGGAGCAGCGGGTACAGGGTTCCTGCCTTCAAATGAAAGGTGTCGTCCGAACGGCGGCGCAGCTCCTCGATCATCTGATAGCCGTACAGGTCCCCCGCCTCCAGCAGCTTCATCACCAGCAAGGGGATACTGCCGCTTATCAGGCTCTTGTCCAGTTCCATGGTATGCCTCCTTATATCGGGAATCTATATATTGGATTATAGGTAGATTCTCGATATATGTCAAGGGAAATTTTGCCTCCCTGCGCGACAGAAAAAGGACACGGCGGCCGCCGTGTCCTTTTTGCTTCGCTTATCCGGGAATCAGAGACAATTCCCGCACATGGGCAACACAAGAGCTGTCCACGCTTCCATCCACCGGATGAATCAATAGTTTTTCCAGTTTTTTCAAAGAGCCCAGCGGTGAAAGATCTGAAAATCGGACCGCATAACGACCTTCTTCAAATGTCATCACTGTCAAAGACATCTGCCGCAATTCCACCAGGTCAGAAAACGGAGAGAGGTCATCTGCTGTTATATAGTTCTGCACAAAAAAATTAAGTTCCTGCAAATTCGTCAAATTCCCGATCGGTTCCAGTGAGAGTGCTATATTCTCCTCAGATTTGTTCAACATTTGTACCTCCAACTTCTGGAGACTCGTGCATTCTCCCAACCAATCAATCGTATCCACCGTATTTGTTGTAAAGTTGAGAGACAGGCTTTGCAAGCATGGCAGCTGCTCCAGGCCGGACAAATCTTCCAATCCCTCTACCCAGATTTCCAGAGATTCCAATTCTTTTAGCTCACTCAAAAAACGAATATTTTCTGTGGGAAAATTTCCATATAACTGCATTTCGTTTATCTGAGAAAGCCCCGATAACGGGGACAAGTCCTTGACATCCGGAGAAATCGTAAGTTTCAGGGCCTGTAGTTCCGATAAATTTGTCAAGAAAGAAAGATCCTCCACGCCTTTCGTACCATTGCTGCCTCCGACCATCAGTTCCTGCAAGTGTGTCAGGTCCTTAAAGGGAGAAAGATCCAACGGATCATAGCCTGCAAACTCTCCATTGAGATAGAATTCCTGCAAATTTGGCATATTCGACACAAAAGAAAGATCTGGGGTATCATAAAGGTCCGGAAATTCAAGATAAAGCCCTACTAAATTAACCATATACGGAAGTTGTTCCAGATCGGACGGTTCCAATTTAACTCCATTCAGATCCAAATATCGCTCATCCGTGCTGTATTCCTGTCCCGCAATCATAACTGTTTCTACCGGTGACGCAATGAGAGGCGGCAGGCCCGGTTCTTCCTCTTCCATTTCCTGTCCGGCAGGAGAGGAATTCTCCTCTCCTCCTCTGCCGCCGAACAAACTACCCAGTATAAATATTAGCACCACTGCAGCGGCGATACCACCCACGATCAAGGGAATCGGCAGTTTCTTCTTCGCCGGAGCCTCCGGGGCGGCTGGGGCTTTGCCGGGGACCTCCACCACCTGCTGGGTCTCGATAGCCTCCAGAAATTCCGCCGCACTTTGGAAACGGTCCTCCGGCTGGACAGCGAGGCCCTTCAGAATGGCCTTGTCCAGGTACTCGGGAATCTCGATGCCCTGCTGGGAGATGGGCACCAGGGTGTCCTGATCCATCCGCTCCAGGCTCTCCGGCGGCAGAAAGCCGGTGATGGCCGCGTAGAAGCAGGCGGCGCAGGAGTACACGTCCGTAAAGGGTCCCTGACGGCTTCTGCGGATGTACTGCTCCTTGGGGGCATA
>CALXDB010000023.1 GCA_944386955.1 uncultured Oscillospiraceae bacterium | reverse complement strand
GCCCCTACCACCACCAGGGGAGCGCGCTGAAGCGCGGAAGGAGGGGAACTCCGACCCCCTTGCATCCGTCAGCCGCAACAAGCCAACAACAAAAACGGGACAGACTATCCCCAATAGGCCAAAAGGAGTCCTTAGAACCTTGGTTCTAAGTCAACTTTTGCCTACTTTTCTTTGACGAGAAAAGTAGGCCGCCGGAGGCAAAGCAGGTAGGAAACACCGTCGGCCACCGACAGGAGGAAAAGCCATCGTCAGCGGCCGGCCCGCCCGGCCCGAGGGCAAAAATTCCCCCCTCCCTCACCCTTGGAGCTTCAGGTCCTCCACCAGCTCCAGAGCCGCCTGGAGGCTGTCCTGGCCGGGCCGCAGCTTCAGCGTCACCGCCGGCACGTCCCCCGCCGACAGCACCAGCCGCTGGCGGTACTTCTTCAGGCCGCACACCTTCACCACCCGCTCCACCTCCAGCACCGTGAGGGTGAAGCGGAGGGTGTCCTTCCGCTGGGTAATGTCGGTGATCCCCACCGCCGAGGCGGCGGAGCGGAGCATAGCCACGTCCAGCAGGGCCTGGACGCTCCTGGGGGGCTCCCCGTACCGGTCGATGAGCTCGTCCAGAAGATCCGAGGCGTCCTCGCTGCCCCGGATGGCGGCGATCCGCCGGTAGAGATCCATCCGCTGCTCCGGGGAGGGCACATAGGTCTCCGGGATGTTGGCCGAGAGGGTCAGGTCCGCCGAGCACTCGGTGACCACCGGCTTCTTCTCCCCCCGCTCCTCCAAAACGGCCTCCTCCAGAAGCTGGAGGTACATGTCGTAGCCCACCGTCATCATGTAGCCGCTCTGCTCCGGCCCCAGGAGGTTTCCGGCCCCCCGGATCTCCAGATCCCGCATGGCGATCTTGAAACCGGAGCCAAACTCCACATACTCCCGGATGGCGGTGAGCCGCTTGGTGGCCACCTCCGAGAGGACCTTCCCCCGCCGGAAGGTGAGGTAGGCGTAGGCCCGGCGGGCGCTGCGGCCCACCCGGCCCCGAATCTGATGGAGCTGACTGAGGCCGTAGCGGTCCGCATCCTCGATGATGAGGGTGTTCACGTTGGGGATATCCACCCCCGTCTCAATGATGGTGGTGCACACCAGCACCTGGGCCTCCCCATCCACCATCTGCTGCATCACCCCAGACAGCTGCTGCTGGCTCATCTTCCCGTGGCCCACCACCACCGTCACGTCCTCCCCCAGCATCTTCTGAATGCGGGCGGCGGTGGCGTCAATGCTTTCAATGCGGTTGTGGAGGTAGTAGACCTGGCCGCCCCGGTCGATCTCCCGGCGCATGGCGTCCTGGAGGATGCCCCAGTCGTGCTCCACCACATAGGTCTGCACCGGCTGGCGGTTCCGGGGGGGCTCCTCAATGGTGCTCATGTCCCGGATGCCGCTGAGAGCCATATTCAGCGTCCGGGGGATGGGGGTGGCCGTCAGGGTCAGCACGTCCACCTGGCGGCTTATCTCCTTCAGCTTCTCCTTGTGGCTCACCCCGAAGCGCTGCTCCTCGTCGATGATGAGGAGCCCCAGGTCCTTGAACTGGATGTCCTTCTGGAGAAGACGGTGGGTGCCGATGAGGAGGTCCACCTTCCCCTCCCGGAGGTCGTGGAGGATCTGTTTTCCGGTGTTGCCGGTCTGGAAGCGGCTGAGGACCTTGATGGTCACCGGGAAGCCCCGGAAGCGGCTCATGGCGGTGGCGTAGTGCTGCTGGGCCAGCACCGTGGTGGGAACCAGGATGGCCGCCTGCTTGCCGTCCAGCACGCACTTCATGATGGCCCGCATGGCCACCTCCGTCTTGCCGAAGCCCACGTCCCCGCAGAGAAGCCGGTCCATGGGCACCGGCCGCTCCATGTCCGCCTTGATCTCCGCGGCGCACCGAAGCTGGTCGTCGGTCTCCGCGTAGTCGAAGGCCTCCTCGAACTCCTGCTGCCAGGGGGAGTCGGGGGAGAAGGCAAAGCCGGGCATCCGCTGGCGCTGGGCGTAGAGCTGGATGAGCCCCTTGGCCAGGTCCTTGGCCGCCGCCTTGGCCCGGCTCTTCTGGCGCTGCCAGTCGCTGCCCCCCAGCTTGCTGAGCTTGGCCGGACGGCCGCCGTCCTCCTCTCCGCCGCCGCCGATGTACTTGCTCACCAGGTCCAGCTGGGTGGCGGGGACGTAGAGGCAGTCGCTGCCGGCGTAGGCGATCTTGATGTAGTCCTTCTCCACCCCGTCCACCGGCATCCGCTGGATGCCCACGAACCGTCCGATGCCGTGATAGGTGTGGACCACCAGGTCCCCGGGGGTGAGGTCGGTGTAGGACTGGAGCTTCTGGCGGCTGGAGTCCTTCTTGGGCCGCCGCTCCTTGGATTTTTTGCCGCTGACGGCGGCGGTGAGCTGGCCCTCTGTCAAAATGGCCAGCCCCAGCTGGGGATACTCCGCCCCGGCGGACAGGGCCCCCACGGCGATGCGGACCTCCCCGGGGCCGGGCATGGCGGTGAGGGTAAAGTCCAGGGCTGACGGGATATCCCGCTCCTCCAGCAGCCGGTGGAGATTCTTGGCCCGGGCCTCGCTGGAGCACAGCAGCAGCACCGCCTCGCTGGCGGAGCGGTAGTGCTCCAAATCCGCCGCGGCGGTGTCAAGACTGCCGCCGTAGGCGCTGAGCTGCTTGGCGGTGAAGGTGAGGAGGAGCTTGGGGGCAATGGGATACCGGGAGGTGGGCAGGGCCTCCATCGTGCACAGGGGCCGGGAGGCGAGGCCCTCCTCAAACTCCCGCTGGGTGAGGAGCAGGGCGGTAAGATCGGTGTCGTCCCCCCGCTCCAAAAGGATCTCCGTGTCCTCCCTGGCCTGCCAGAGGACCCCCTTCACCCGCTCCATCACCCGGCCGCTCTCCCCCAGGCAGAGGAGGGCGTTTTCCGGCAGGCAGGAGAAGACGCTCACCGTCTCCCCCTCCAGAAGCTCCGCGGCGGGGAGGACCAGGGCCTCGTCGATGTTCTCCGTCCGCCGCTGGGTACCGGTGTCGAAGCGGCCCAGGGAGTCCACCTCGTCGTCGAAGAAGTCGCAGCGGACGGGCTGGGCCATCATGGGGGAGAACACGTCCAGAATGCCCCCCCGGAGGGCAAACTGGCCCACGCCCTCCACCTGGTCGCAGCGGGTGTAGCCCGCCGCCGTGAGGCGCAGGGGCAGGGTCTCCAGGTCCACCCGCTCCCCCACCTTCAGGCGGAGGGAGGCGTTCCGGAGGGCCTCCGGCGGGGCGGTGCGCTGGAGGAGGGCCTCGGCGGTGGCCACCATGGGGGGCGTCTCCCCGGACGCCAGACGGCACAGGGCGGCGATGCGCCGGTGGTCGAACTCCCGGGAGGAGACGGCCCCGGCGGGGCGGTACAGCTCCCGGGCCCCCAGCAGGAGGGGCGTTTGGCCGGTGAGGGCCTCCAGGTCCCCGGAGAGGCGGCGGGCCTCCCCCTCATCGGCGCAGAGCAGCACCGGAACGCGGCCGGTGTCCAGAGCCAGGGCCGCCGCCAGCAGGGCGCGGTGAATGGCGGCAAGGCCCGTGACGGCCACGCTCCGGCAGCCCTCCCGGAGGGCCTGGGCGGCCTCGGCGGCCTCGGGGACCTGTAAAATGGCGCGGAGCAGCTGCTGCATCCTTCCGCCTCCTCTCTGAAAAATTCCGGACAGCACAAAACCCACGCCGCGCCGAAGAGGCGGGCGTGTGGGCGTAGCAGCAATCCTTGCCTTATGAGGGTAACGCCCCCGGAGCGGTTTGTCAAGCGGAAGCTGTCGCTATTGCGGCGGAGGAAAAGTCGGATAGGATAGAGCTGTGCCGGCAGGCCGCCGGCGTACCACGCCGAGGCCCGTCCTGCCGAACCGGGGCAGGGAGGAAGGAGCACCCCTATGTACTTTTTCTACGACGGCGCCGAGAAGATCCCCGTCCCTCAGCCCTTCCGGCGGACCATTGTCCCCTATATGACGCCGGAGACCGCGGACTGCCCCATCGATTTCTCCATCCACATCACCGAGTGGGCTCCGGGAGACCAGGTGGACGACCACTGCCACGACGATGCCATGGAGGTCATGTTCTGCATCTCCGGCCACGGCGCCGCCCGGGTGGACGGGCAGGCCTGCGATCTGGTCCCCAACTCCATGATCGCAGCAGCGGCGGGGCAGATGCACTGCATCCGGAACACCGGCCACCGGCTGCTCCAGTGCCTGTGCATCTTCTCCCCGCCCAGGCGCTCCGCCGCCGGGCCATGGACACCGCGGCCCGGGCTACAGCAGCAGAAGAATGACGCCGTAGACGGCGCTGGCCACGGCGCCGTACACCAGCACCGGCCCCGCCACTGTAAACATCCGGGCCGCCATGCCGGTGACCAGGCCCTCGCTTTTGAAATCAATGGCGGGGGAGGCCATAGCGTTGGCAAAGCCCGTCACCGGCACCAGGGTCCCCGCCCCGCCGAACCGGGCCAGCTTGTTGTAGAGGTTCAGCCCGGTCAGCAGTACGCTCAGCCCCACCAGGACGATGGTGGTGAGGGTGGAGGCCTCAGCTCTGGGCATCCCCGCCGCCAGTCCCGCCTCCAAAACCGCCTGACCCAGGGCGCAGATGGCGCCGCCAATGAGGAATGCCAGGGCCGTATCCTTTCCGATGGGGGACTTCTCCGCCCGCTTATTCACCAGCTGCTGGTAGTCCTTGGGTGAAATTGTCACGTCGATCAGCTCCTTTCCCCATAGGATTTCCCGCCGGAGGAGAATTATGCCTTGCCAAACGGGGAAAAACAGCTACAATGGAAGCCATGAGGTGAGACCATGAAAGAACTGAGACGCCCCCTGGGGCTTTATCTCCATATCCCCTTCTGCAAGAGCAAATGCCTCTACTGCGACTTCTACTCCCTGCCGGGCCGGGAGGACGGAGTGAAGGACTATGTAAAGGCCCTCGGCGCCCATCTGGCGGAGACCGCCCCCCTGGCGGCGGGCCACCGGGTGGACACCGTCTACTTCGGCGGGGGAACCCCGTCCCTGCTGGGCCACCGGTATCTGCTGCGCCTTTTGGACGGCATCCGGGACAAGTACCACCTGGACAAGGAGGCGGAGATCACCCTGGAGGCCAACCCCGAGAGCGCCCAGAACTGGCGGGAGCTCAGACGGCTGCGGAAGGGGGGCTTCAACCGCCTGTCCCTGGGAGTCCAGTCCGCCGACGACGCCATTTTGAAAGCCATCGGCCGCATCCACACCTTCGCCCAGGCCCAGGCCGCCGTCACCGCCGCGAGAAAGGCGGGGTTCGAGAATCTGTCCCTGGACCTCATCTACGGCCTGCCGGGCCAGACCATGGACAGCTGGCGCTCCACGGTGGAGCGGTGCGCCGCCCTCCGGCCGGAGCATCTGAGCTGCTACGGCCTGAAGGTGGAGGAGGGCACCCCCCTCTGGCGGCGGCAGGGGGAGTTCGACCTGCCCGACGACGACCTCCAGGCGGACATGTACCTGTGGGCGGTGGAGCGGCTTCACCAGCTGGGGTACCTCCAGTACGAGATCTCCAACTTCGCCCGGGAGGGCTTTGCCTCCCGGCACAACACCAAATACTGGACCCTGTCGGAGTACGCCGGCTTCGGCCCCGGGGCCCACTCGGATTTCGGGGAGACCCGGTATTCCTACAGCCGGGACCTGGAGGGCTATGTCCGCGGAGTACTGGAGGGGACGCTGCAGGTGGAGCAGTCGGAGCACCTGCCCCTGCGGGAGCGGGACACGGAATATATCATGCTGTCCCTCCGAATGGTCAGCGGCATCAACCGCCGCACCTTCGAGCACACCTACCGCCGCCGCTTCGCCCCCCTGGAGGAGGTGTTCCGGCGGTACGAGGCCCTGGGCTGCGCCGAGACCACGGAGCAGGGCTGGCGGCTGACGGCCAAGGGGTTTCTGCTGTCCAACACCATCATCACGGACCTCTGGGAGGCCCTGTGCCGGGATAAGATGCGCCGGGAGGAGGCCGCCGCCCGGGGGGACTACCGGATCCTGCCCTGAGAAAACAAAAGCGCCCGCCGCGGAACGGAAGTTTCGCGGCGGGCTCGTCTTGTTTTTCAGAATTACAGATATCTCCGCATCACATCGGTGGCAGTCTCGGGGTCGGCGCTGAGGGTGGCGACGAACTTGATGCCGTTCTTCTCGCCGAAGCCGTCCATCCACTGCAGGAAGGTCTCCATATCCTGCACGTCGGGATTCTTCACGATCTTGCCCAGGTTGTCGATGAAGATGTTGGTAATGTCATAGTTGCCCGCGTACAGGCCGCTGATGAAGCCGCGGAGGGTGTCGAAGCTGTTGAGCTGATACTCGCCGGCGTCGATCATCCGGGTCTGGTGGCGGATGCTGAAGCTGATGTTATGGGAGGCCTCGATGCACACCATGCAGCCGGTCTCCGTCTCAGCGGCGGCGCTCATCAGCTCCATCAGCTGCTTGGTCTTGCCCTCGCCCTTGCCGCTCATGATCAGTCTAACCATAAGATATCACTCCTTTATATTATTGGGTGGATGTATCTATATGTAGCATACCATAACGCCGCTGAAAACACAACGGGAAAACCACAGTTTCAAAAATATTCACAAACTGTTCATCCAACCCTGATTCACGGAGAAAAATCCCCGTCTTTTCCCCAAAAAAAGCAAAAAAAACCATCCGGAACTCCGGATGGTCCTTTTTTGTCTGGTTGCGTCAGCCAATGCTGTTGAGCTTCAACGTCATGGCGCTCTTCTTGTGCGCCGCGTTGTTCTTATGCAGGATGCCCTTCTTCACGGACTTATCCACCAGCTTCACAGCAGCCTTGTAAGCGCCCTCGGCCTCGGTGCGATTGCCTTGCGCGGCAGCAGCCTCGAACTTCTTGACGGCGGTCTTCAGGGCGGATTTGTTGGCCTTGTTGCGGGCATTGCGAACCTCAGCCACCAGAACGCGCTTCTTAGCAGACTTGATATTCGGCAAACCAAACACCTCCTCCAATAGGGAATTTACGTCGCGGGTCGTCTACTCCCCCACGCAGAAATGTATTTTAGCATGATATTGTCGGTTTTGCAAGGGTTTTTTTCAATTTTGTCCCTGTTTTTTCGCATAAAATTTGTCGCTCTCCGAAAAATAGGAAAATCCCACAATATCTTGTAGGCAAAAAAGGAGAAATTTGCAAATGATGTGGTGTCAGCGAACAGATCTGGCGGCGGAGGCCTGGCGGCTGTGGCGGGAATCGGCGGCGGAGACCTCCTCGCTGCGGGGGGTGCGGGCCCGGGAGGGCCGTCTGGGGGACTTTCCCGTGACGGAGGTGGAGATTTTGGACCCGGCGGGCGCCGAGGCCCTCGGGAAGCCGGAGGGGCGGTATGTGACGGTGGACCTCCGCCCCTATTTTGCCGACCGGGCGGGGCGCTTCTCTCCGGCGGCGGAGACAGTGGCGGCCCTTTTGACAGAGCTCCTGCCGGAGGAGGGAGAGGTGTTCGTGGCCGGTCTCGGCAACCGGGCCATGACTCCCGACGCCATTGGCCCTCTCACTGTGGAGCATTTGCTGGTGACCCGGCATCTGGCACAGACGCTGCCGGATTTCCGGCCGGTGTCGGCGGCGGCGGCGGGAGTGCTGGGCACCACGGGGCTGGAGTCGGCGGAGTGGGTGGAGGGCCTGGCCCGGCGGTGCGGCGCGGCGGCGGTGATCGCCGTGGACGCCCTGGCGGCCCGGGAGCCGGACCGGCTGTGCGCCTCGGTGCAGCTGTCGGACGCGGGGCTGGTGCCCGGCAGCGGGGTGGGGAACCACCGGAAACCTCTCAGCCGGGAGACCCTGGGGGTGCCGGTGGTCTCCGTGGGGGTGCCCACGGTGGTGGAGGCCGCCACCCTGGCGGCGGATCTGCTGGGGGGCGAGACGCCGCCGCCTCTGGCCGGCCGGGGCCTCTTCGTCACCCCCCGGGAGGTGGACGCCCGGACGGCGGATCTGGGGCGGCTGCTGGGAACGGCCATCACCATGGCCACCCAGCAGGGGCTCTCCGCCGAGGACGCCCTGGCCCTTGTGCAGTAGGACCTCCGCACAAAAGGGGAGAAGCAGACGCGCTTCTCCCCTTTTCGCACTCTCCCCCTGGTATACTGTGGGCAATACCGAAGAAAATAGGAGGAAATGTCTGTGGAATCCGTAAAATATGTGTCGAAACGGATACGGTACATCCCTATCAACCATATCGCCCCCAACCCGGCCCAGCCCCGGCGGTACTTCGACCAGGAGGCCCTGGAGGAGCTGGCCGCCTCCATCCGCCTCCACGGCATCCTCCAGCCCCTCACCGTACAGAAGGGGGAGCTGAGCTATATTCTGGTAGCCGGAGAGCGGCGGCTGCGGGCGGCGGGGATGGCGGGGCTGGAAAAGGTGCCCTGCATCGTGGTGGAGGCGGACCAGCGCCAGAGCGCCCTGCTGGCCCTCATTGAAAACCTCCAGCGCAGCGACCTCCACTTCATGGAGGAGGCCGCCGCCATCTCCCGCCTCATCACGGACTACCACCTCTCCCAGGAGGAGGCCGCCGCCCGGCTGGGGAAGTCCCAGTCCGCCGTGGCCAACAAGCTGCGGCTGCTGCGCCTGTCCCCCGCCTGCGTGGACCTCCTGCGGGAATTTCAGCTCACCGAGCGCCACGCCCGGACCCTCCTGCGGCTGGAGGGGGAGGAGCTGCGGCTCACCGCCCTGCAGCACATCGGCGCCGCCCACCTCAATGTGGCCCAGACTGAGGCCTATGTGGAGGAGCTGCTCCAGGCGGTGCAGGTGACGCCCCCCGCCCGGAAGCCGGGGTACATCATCAAGGACGTCCGCCTCTTCCTCAACAGCATCCGCCGCAGCGTGGAGATCATGCAGCAGGCGGGGGTGGACGCCAAGGTGGATCGGCAGGAGACAGAGGAGGGGATCACCGTCACGGTAAAGATCCCCAAGACCGCCCGGCGCTAGTCCTCGCCTATGCCGGAAAGATCCCCGCGTCGTCCAGGGCGTCCAGGGCCGCGTCCTCGCTCTGGGCGGTGAGGCGGACGGTCTTGTGCTCCAGATCCAAAAAAGCCGTCTCCACCCCGGGACTTGCAGCCAGAACCGGCTCCAGCTCCCGGCTGCACTGGCCGCAGTGGCTTCGGGCGGAGCAGGACTGGCACTTCATATAGGTCACCGTATAAAGGAACTCCTCCATTTCACACCTCCGCCTGGGGCAGATTCCACCGGTAGTGCCGGGCCAGCAGCCGCAGGACCACCGTCACCGCGATGCCCAGCAGGGTGGCGGCATACGCCGACAGCAGATGGAGCCGCACCGGCAGGTAATACGCCAGGCTGCCGACGATGGCGGCCAGCGCGTAGATATGCTTTCGCAGCACAAAGGGAATGTCTCCGCACATTATATCCCGCAGCACGCCGCCGCCCACGCCGGTGGTCATCCCCATGAAGACGCAGAGAAAGGCGTTGTCGGCGTAGCCTACCCGGCTCACAGCCTGGGTGCCGATGACGGCGAAGATGCCCAGGCCCACCGCGTCACAGAAATTGAAGGCCCTCTCGGCCCAGAGGGTAAAGCGGGTAGCTCGGCCGTGAGACCACCGTGCAGCCAGGAAAATGACCAGAGCCACCGCCACGCTCAGCAGCACATACCAGCCGCTGTAGAACATTCTGGGCGGAATACGCCCCAGCAGCACATCCCGGATGGTACCGCCTCCCAGGGCGGTGACCACACTGAGGAACAGTACCCCAAAGAGGTCCAGCTTCTTCTGGATGGCCAGCAGCGCCCCGGACAGGGCGAAGGCCCCGGTACCGATCAGCTCCGCCAGATACAAAAACAGGTCCATTCCGACCCTCCTTTTCACAAAAAGCCCTGACAGTCCCTATGATTATACGGAGTTTGCCCCCCGGGGTCAACAGGGAGGGCAGGGAGAAAGGTAACGATTTTCCTTTACAAACGGCCCCCGGCATGGTAAGATATCCACAAGTTCATAGGGCGTCTGGACGCCGGGGTCCCCCGGCGCCGTGGAATGGGGTGAGAGTCCCCGCGAGTCGGTCACTGTGATGCCTCCTGGAGAGGCTCAGTCAGATACACGGTCAGGCGTCTGCCGCTTCTGCCGAAACCGGAGCTGTGCGTCTGATTTCGGCCTCGCCACCGGCGGGGCCCTGTTCGTACCCGGGGAAGGCGGGTACGAACTTTTTTTCGGTTTCTGCCGGGAGCCGATGGGGCGGCTTCGGGAAACATATGCTCCTTTTGCACCTATAACGTCTTTGTGAAACCAGGGAAGCGCGCCGGGGACCTCCTCCGGCGCGCTTCCCCCGTTTTTCAAAAATTTGCCGGGATAGCCTCTTCAAAGCCGGTCATACTAGGGCTGTGGCGCATGCCATGGGAAAGGAGAGAGGATGGATGAAAAGAGGTGCGCTCGCGCTGGCGGCCCTGCTGCTGGCGCTGACGCTGTCCGCCTGCGCCCCGGAGCGGAACGCGGTGAAAAACAGCGTGGATGATGTGAAGGACGCCGTGGAGAACAGCGTAAACGACGCCAAGGATGCGGTGGACAACGGCCTTAAGGACGCCGAGGATGAAATGCAGGACATGATCGACGACGGCAAGGTCCACGACAGCGACGGCGATCTCACCGACGGGGAGAACCCCCAGAGCAAGCGGTGATCCCGAGACCCCGACAGCCGGATGAGGCGGCTGCCGGGGTCCTTTTGTTCGCCGGAATGGGCCAAATCTCCCCTCTTCTTGACTTTATGCCCGATTTGTGATACAGTCACAGTGTTTTTCACCGTTCGTGGGAGAGAGAGGAGAGAGATTTCATGCGAAAGAGCAATCCAGCGGCGCTGCTGCCTATCCTTGTGTTCCTGGCGCTGTATCTGGGGCTGGGACTGATCTTTGAGTACAGACT
Source organism: uncultured Oscillospiraceae bacterium (assembly GCA_944386955.1). Lineage (GTDB taxonomy): Bacteria > Bacillota > Clostridia > Oscillospirales > Oscillospiraceae > CAJFPI01. The sequence continues at coordinate 8,026 of CALXDB010000023.1, read as the reverse complement.
GAAGATCCCCATGGGCTTTTACAACATCCCCATCGTCATCGCCTTTCTGGTGGCCATTCTGGTGGCCTGTCTCCAGAACCGGAAGCTGAGCTTTGACCAGAAGCTGGAGGTGATGGCCAGCGGCGTGGGGGATAAGAACATCATCACCATGCTGCTGATCTTCCTGGTGGCCGGGGCCTTCGTAGGCGTGGTGGGCCGGTCCAGCGCCCAGAGCGTGGCCTACTTCATGCTGTCGATCATCCCCGCCCGGTTCGCTGTGGCCGTTTTGTTCGTGGTGGCCTGCTTCGTGTCCACCGCCATGGGCACCAGCGTGGGCACCATCACCCTGCTGACCCCCATCGGCGTGGAGGTGGCCATGGCCTCCGGCTTCAGCGTGCCCATGTGCATCGGCGCGGTGATGGGCGGGTCCATGTTCGGCGACAACCTCTCCTTTATTTCCGACACCACCATCGCCGCCTGCAACGGCCAGGGAGTGCCCATGAAGGACAAGTTCCGGGAGAACTTTGCCATCGCCCTGCCGGCGGCCCTGGTGACCCTGGTCCTCATTCTGGTGCTGAGCTTCCGCGTGTCTCTCAACGGCGCGGTGGAGCAGAGCTATAATCTGGTCCAGATCATCCCCTATGTGCTGGTGCTCATCGGCGGCATCATCGGCTTCAACGTATTTGTGGTGCTGCTGGCGGGCATTGTGTCCGGCGCCCTCATCATGCTCCTCACCGGCCAGACCGCCGCCACGGAGCTCCTGGCCAACATGGGCTCCGGCGCCAGCGGCATGTTTGAGACCAGCATGGTGGCTATCCTGGTGGCGGCCATGTGCGCCCTCATCCGGATCTACGGCGGCTTTGAGGCTCTGCTTCAATTTATCCGCCGGGTGTTCAAGGGGAACAAGGGCGGCCAGCTGGGCATGGGCCTTCTGGTGGGCGCCATGGATATCGCCACCGCCAACAACACCGTGGCCATCGTTATGGCCAACCCCATCGCCAGGGAGATGAGCGAGGAGTACGGCATCTCCCCCCGGAAGGCGGCGTCCCTGCTGGACACCTTCTCCTGCGTGTTCCAGGGGGTGATCCCCTACGGCGCCCAGATGCTGGTGGCCATCACCGCCGCCGCGGAGCTGGGACAGACGGTGTCCGCCTTCCAGATCATGCCCTATCTGCTCTATCCCTATCTGCTGCTGGTCAGCTCTCTGGCCTTCATCTTTGTGATCCCCCAGCGGAAAGGGAAATAAGGGCATTCCCTTTTTGAAGCGATCCATTCCGCTTGCCGAAAATCCCTCGCAGAGTCTGCGTCGGATGGCGCAAATCCAGTCAAATCCGTTTTCAGCCGCGACATGTGCGTCGGAGAAAATACTTTGCAGTCCGCAAGTGTGGGAATCGTCTGCTGTAAGCGGACAGATCCTGCGCGCGGCGGGCTGTATCTCTGTGGAAAAAGCTCCCCCGGAGACGGGGGAGCTTTTTTGCCCTTTGGCAGGATAAGGCGCTATGCCTGGGGCGGCAGGGGCGGACGCTCACAGGAGAGATACTGAAAGGGATGGACCTCGTCGCCGGTGAGGCGGAAGGTGATGGTCACCTGGGAGGACACCGGCAGGCTGTCCCGGGTGCTCTCGTCCACATAGAGCCCCAGCAGGGTGCCCAGGCGGGACACGGGATACTGCCCGTCCCGGAGGGCCAGGATGGCCTTGGTCAGAGGGCTGAGGCTGGCCTCGTCGCCAAAGTCCTCCATCTCATAGAAGCAGTACCCGTTCAGCACCAAGGTATAGGTGCCGTCCCCATGGCAGGTGAGGGAGACCGGGAGGAGGAGATCTCCGCTGACATCTCCCCAGCCTCTGGAGGTATGGACGCCATCGGCGTAGGCAAAGTAGGGGGAATCGGCCGGCGTATAGGAAATTCCGGGGAGATACCGCTCCACCGTGGCGTCAAAGGCCTCGTCGGTCATGGTGGAATAGCCCTCTGCGTTCTCCCCTGTGTCCTCACACATCATGTAGACATACAGTACCAACTCGACCCAGTCCGGAGGACAGTCCTCTGAGAAGGCGGGCAGCAGGGACCACTCACTGCTCCGGCGGGGGGTCTGCCGCTGGTAGTCGTACACCGCCAGGATCAGGGCCTCGTCCGCAGCCGCCGTTCCGGTGCGCCCCTCCAGCAGTTCCGCCAGGGCCCCCAGGTCCTCCGAGGGCTCGTAGACGTCCCAGGGATTCAGGGGAGAGGACTGCACCGCGAGGAAACGGCAGTCCCTGTCCTCCTCCAGCTGGAGGGAGAGGGTGTAGGTAAAGCCGGTGACCGGATCGGACTGGATCTCCCGGTCAAGGACCGCCGCGGCGGCGAAGGTCCACAGCCCTTCAGCGGTGCCGGAGGCGCTTCCTGTCGTAATGTCGTAATAGGATTCCCCGGTGAAAGCCTCGAAGGTGTAGGTGTCGGTGGCCGGGTCGTAGGCATCGATGCCGGTGTGATCCACCGTGGTGGGGAAGGTCTCTGTGAGGAAGCCATCCACCAGCTGGGCGGGGACGTGGGAGAGGGTGCAGGTCTCCTGGTCAAAGTAGGGGTACAGCTCCCGCCGGACGGTAAAGAAGGAGACGGGGATGCGGTAGACGTCCCCCTCCCGCATGTCCTCGGGGAAGTCCTCCTCCGTCAGGATCTCCCGGGCAATGAGATCTTCCGCCGTCTCCGCCGGGATGGTATAGACCCATTCCTCCCCATCTCGGCAGGCCGTCAGCTCCGGCAGGCTGTAGAGATAGGCCTCATCCGGGCGGTAGACCCCGGCGCAGGTGAAGTAGGGGAACACGTCGGCAAAGGCCACCGTCTCCCCCTGTGTGAAGGACAGGCTGTCCCCGAAGATCAGGGCATAGCGCCGGACGGCCTCCTCCCGGGGTTCAAAGTAAGGTGAGGGGGCCTCCTCCTGGTTTTCAAGGACCTCCGGCGTCACCTGCTCCGTGTCGTCGTTTTTTTCCTCCGGAAGTTCCTGGGGCTGCCGGGGGCCGCAGCCCGCCAGCAGGGCGAGGCAGAGGGGCAATGCGAAAAACAGAGCGCGCTTCATGTGGTACACTCCTTTCCCGTGGTGGTTCTCTCTACTGATATGTCCTGTTATGGAGTTAGACGGACAGGAAACGGGAAAGTTCCCGCCCGTATGCAAAAAATCCTCTTTGCTCCTGCAAAGAGGATTTTTTGGTTCAGATTTCCCCCATCCGCCGGAGTTTCTCCAAAAGCCGCGAAAACTCCTCCGGCAGGGGGCAGGTGCAGGTGACCGCCTCCCCGGTGCGGGGGTGGCGGAAGGTGAGGGACACGGCGTGGAGGCACTGGCCGGTCATGTCGGCGGCGGGCTTTTTCGCACCGTACACCGTGTCGCCGTAGAGGGGGTGGCCGATGTGGGCCATGTGGACCCGGATCTGGTGGGTGCGGCCTGTCTCCAGGCGGCAGCGGATGTGGGCGCATCCCGGATACTGGGCCAACACCTCCCAGTGGGTCACCGCCCGCCGTCCTCCCGGCACCACCGCCATCCGCTTGCGGTCGGTGGGGTGGCGGGCAATAGGGGCGTCCACAGTGCCCTTGTCCTCCCGGAACCGGCCCATGGCCACCGCCTCGTAGACCCGGTGGAGGCTGTGGTCCTCCAGCTGGGCCGCCAGGGCCAGGTGGGCCGCGTCGTTCTTGGCGGCGATGATAAGGCCGCTGGTGTCCCGGTCGATGCGGTGGACGATGCCCGGCCGGATCTCCCCGCCGATGCCGCTGAGGCTCTCGCCGCAGTGGTAGAGCAGGGCGTTGACCAGGGTGCCGTCGCTGTGGCCGGGGGCCGGGTGGACCACCATGCCCACCGGCTTATTCACCACGATCACATCTGCATCCTCATAGACCACGTCCAGGGGGATGTTCTGGGGCACCGCCTCCGTGGGCTCCGGCTCCGGAAGGGTCACCGCCACGGTCTCCCCGCCGGTGAGTTTATAGTTCTTGGCAGCCGGAACCCCGTTGACGGTGATGTCCCCCTGAAGGAGGAGCCGCTGGGCGGCGGACCGGGTAAGGCCCTCCACCGCCTCCGAAACATAGGCGTCCAGCCGCTGCCCCGCCGCCTCAGGTCCCGGGGTGAGCAGGATCGGTCCCATCCCTGTCCTTTCCCCCCTTTCCCTGCCGGGGAGCATCTACCTTTTCATAGAGGAAGAGGTAGTAGACCGCCCCCAGGATCATGCCGATCACAATGCAGATATCCGCCACATTAAATACAGGATAATTCATAAACTGGAAGTTGAACATATCCACCACATACCCCAGCCGCAGCCGGTCGATGAGGTTCCCAAGGCCTCCCGCCAGCACCAGCGTGCAGCTCCACAGCCCCAGGGGATGGCGCACCACCCGCCGCAGCACCAGCGCCAGCACCACCGCCATGATGAGGGCGGTGAGGAGGCTCAGTAGCCAGGTGTGCTCCGACAGCAGCGACCAGCCCCCGCCGGTGTTCTGCACATATTTCAGTTCCACAAAGCCGGGCAGCAGCGCCATGGTCTCAAAGAGCTCCAGATGGCGCACCACCCACAGCTTTACCAGCTGGTCGGCGGCCAGAAGCAGCAGCAGGGCGGCGGCGTAGATCATAGCGGATTCTCCTTTGGGTCTCAGCGAAATTTTGAAAAAAGGTGTTTTTTATTGTACCACAGGGCGGAGAAAAAGGCAATGCGCCTGGGAAAGGCGGAAAAAGGCGGGGCGTACACAAATTATTTTCCCCCAATTTACAATTTGTTCAATTTCCAGGCAGCAGAAAGGATTGACAAGGGCAGACTTCGGTGATACACTCTTTTTAGCACTCGGGAGCGAGGAGTGCTAAAGGAGGCCGCCATGGAGTTGACGCCGCGGAAAAAGGAAATACTGAAAGTGGTGATCGAGAACTACATCTCCACGGCGGAGCCGGTAGGCTCCAAAGCCATCGCCTCCCAGCTGACCAGCAAGGTCAGCAGCGCCACCATTCGAAATGAGCTGGCGGACCTGGTGGAGATGGGCTACCTGGAGCAGCCCCACACCTCCGCCGGACGGATCCCCTCCCCCAAGGGCTACCGGCTGTACGTCAACGAGCTGATGGAGCAGCGGGCCCTGAGTCTCCAGGAGACGGAGGAGATCAACCGTGCCCTGCAGATGAAGATGCAGGAGCTGGACGGGGTGATCTCCAAGGCGGGCCAGATGGCCGCCGCCCTGGTCAACTACCCGGCCTACGCCATGGCCTCCGGCACCCCGGGGCTGACGGTCCAGCGGTTCGATCTTCTCAGCGTGGACCCGAGCAGCTTCATCGCCGTGGTGATGACCCAGGACAGCCGGGTGAAAAGCCGGCTGATCCGGTCGGAGACCGGGGTGGACGCCGACCAGCTGGCCGCTCTGGCGGCACTGCTGAACGCCCACTTTACCGGCATTGACGAGACGGAAATGAACCGGAAGCTGATGGACCTCTCCGGAAAGACGCCGGGACCCCTCTTTATGACGCTGTCCCAGACCATCGAGTACGCCTGCTCAGTAATCGAGGGCGGAGAGAAAAACAAGGTCTACACCACCGGGGCCAACAATATTTTGAAGCTGCCGGAGTTCCGGGATGCGGACAAGGCCCACGAGCTGATGAGCTTTATGGTGGACAACACAGAAAACCTGCCGGTGCCCCCTGCCGGCACCAACATGGAGATCCTCATCGGGCCGGAGAATGTGAATGAGGCCCTGCGGGATACCAGCGTGGTGGTGGCCAGCTACGACATCGGAGACAATATGCGGGGCCTCATCGGCGTGGTAGGTCCCACCCGGATGGACTACGCCACAGTGGCCGCACGGCTGAGCTATTTTGCCGAGGGCCTGACGAAAATGTTTGGAAAGCAGGACCCCCTGCTGCCGGGCCCTAAGGAGGAACAAAAGACATGAGCAAACAGGAAAATCCCACCCCCATGGAGGAGCAGGAAACCCCGGTGGCCCCGGAGGCGGAAACTCCCCAGGAGGAACCCGTTCAGGAGACGGTGGAAACCTTTACCGTCACCCGGGAGCAGATGGAGAAGATGGAAAATCTGGCCAAGCAGATGAGCGAGCTCAACGACCAGCATCTGCGCCTGCTGGCGGAGTATGACAACTACCGCAAGCGCACCGCCAAGGAGAAGGAAACCCTCTACCAGGACGCCAAGACCGACACCATCGGCAAGTTCCTGGAGGTCTACGACAACCTGGAGCGGGCGGTGACCCAGGCCGGGGATGAGGAGAATGTCCACAAGAAGGGCATGGAGATGATCTTCCACCAGCTCCAGAGCGTGCTGGAGAAGCTGGGCGTTACCGTGCTGGACCCCACCGGCCAGCCCTTTGACCCCGAGCGGCACAACGCCGTGATGCATGTGGAGGATGAGACCTTGGGGGAGAACACCGTGTCCCAGGTTTACCAGAAGGGCTTCCTTCTGGGCGAGAAGGTCATCCGGTTCGCTACGGTAGTCGTCGCAAACTGAGAGCTTCAAGGGGGAGCAGGCTCCCCCTTGAGGATCCCCCACCACCAGTGTGCGCACTGGTGTGCGCGCCCTGGGCGCGCGGGTCAAAGTATTTTTCCAAGGCGCATGTCCTTGGAAAAATAGATTGCAGTTCATTTGCCCTTCGGGCAAAAATTTGCGGATTCCAAAGTTACTTTGTTAATAATAATTTTTCTATAGATTTAGGAGGCAATCAATTATGTCTAAAGTTATCGGTATCGATCTGGGTACAACCAATAGCTGTGTGGCCGTGATGGAGGGCGGCGAGGCTACCGTCATCGCCAACGCCGAGGGCAACCGCACCACCCCGTCCGTTGTGGCATTTTCCAAGACCGGCGAGCGTATGGTAGGCCAGGTGGCAAAGCGCCAGGCCATCACCAACCCCGACCGCACCATCTCCTCCATCAAGCGTGAGATGGGCTCCGATTACAAGGTGGAGATCGACGGCAAGAAGTACACCCCCCAGGAGATCAGCGCCATGGTGCTCCAGAAGCTGAAGGCCGACGCCGAGGCGTACCTGGGCGGCACCGTCACCGAGGCCGTCATCACCGTCCCCGCCTACTTCACCGACGCCCAGCGTCAGGCCACCAAGGACGCCGGCAAGATCGCCGGCCTGGAGGTCAAGCGGATCATCAACGAGCCTACCGCCGCGGCTCTGGCCTACGGCCTCGACAAGGAGTCCGACCAGAAGATCATGGTCTACGATCTGGGCGGCGGCACCTTCGATGTGTCCGTGCTGGAGATCGGCGACGGCGTCATCCAGGTGCTGGCTACCGCCGGCAACAACCGTCTGGGCGGCGACGACTTCGATAAGTGCATCATGGACTGGATGGTAGGCGAGTTCAAGCGCAGCGACGGCGTGGACCTCTCCACCGACAAGGTGGCTATGCAGCGCCTGAAGGAGGCCGCCGAGAAGGCCAAGATCGAGCTGAGCGGCGTCACCTCCACCAACATCAACCTGCCCTATATCACCGCCGACGCCACCGGCCCCAAGCACCTGGATCTCACCCTGAGCCGCGCCAAGTTTGACCAGCTCACCGCCCACCTGGTGGACGCCACCATGGGCCCCGTGCGCCAGGCCATGAGCGACGCCGGCCTCTCCGGCAGCGACATCTCCAAGGTGCTGCTGGTGGGCGGCTCCAGCCGTATCCCCGCCGTCCAGGAGGCCGTGAAGAAGATGACCGGCAAGGAGGGCTTCAAGGGCATCAACCCCGATGAGTGCGTGGCCATGGGCGCCGCCATTCAGGCCGGCGTTCTCACCGGCGATGTGAAGGGTCTGCTGCTGCTGGATGTGACCCCCCTGTCCCTGGGCATTGAGACCATGGGCGGCGTGTGCACCCGGCTGATCGAGCGCAACACCACCATCCCCACCAAGAAGAGCCAGATCTTCTCCACCGCCGCCGACAACCAGACCAGCGTGGAGGTCAACGTCCTCCAGGGCGAGCGGGAGATGGCCGCCGCCAACAAGAGCCTGGGCCGCTTCCACCTGGACGGCATCGCTCCGGCCCGCCGGGGCGTGCCTCAGATCGAGGTCACCTTCGACATCGACGCCAACGGCATCGTGAACGTCAGCGC
>CALXDB010000022.1 GCA_944386955.1 uncultured Oscillospiraceae bacterium | reverse complement strand
TTCCAGGATGCCGCAGCGGACCTGCGGGAGCTGTGCGACCAGTATATCCGGGACTTCGGCCAGCTGCTGTAAGGGGGGAAATACCGAAAAAAACGCCCCTGTCAGTTCTGGTTGCGGCCCTGCAAGCCGGAGCTGGTGGACGGTTTTCTTCCCCTGCGCTACACTGGGAGCATCTCACCCAAGGAGGTCTTCCCTTATGACATTCGGAGAAAAATTGCAGCAGCTGCGCCGCCGGCAGGGCTGGAGCCAGGAGGAGCTGGCCGCCCGGATTCCCATCTCCCGCCAGGCGGTGAGCAAATGGGAGAGCGGCAGCGCCATGCCGGACACGGAAAATGTGGTGGCCATCAGCCGCCTGTTCGGCGTGTCCACCGACTATCTGCTCCACGACGACTACGCCGGAGACCAGGACATCCCGGCGGTGAAGGACCGGGAGGCCGCCTTGAAGAAGCGGCACAACCGGGACATGGCCATGATGGTTCTCATCGGCATCCAGGCCCTGGCCTTTTTCTGGCAGCTGGCAGGCAGTCTCATCTATCAAAACCACCTGATTCCCCTTCTGGGCATGACGGCCCACATCTTAACCGTCATCGGCTTTGAGGCGGGCTTCCGCTACCGTCGGAATGAGGCGGACGAGGAGGCCCTCTCCTACCGCCGCACCTTCTACCGCGTCGGCGTGTGGCTGGTGTCCCTCTTCCCCTGTGCCGCGGCTACCCGTGTTTTTTGGTCCTTCTATCCCCGGCCCCACTATGAGCTGACAGAGCGTCTCTCGCCCTTGCTGCTCTATCTCCCTCTGTGTCTCGCCGTCACCCTGCTCCTCAGGCCGAAGAGGCCGGCGGACCGGGAAATGTGAGGGCCGCCTGTCTCTTTATCCATGGAACTCCTGAAAGGAGAGGCTCCCATGAACTACTGCGAATCCTGCCGTCTGGCTGCGGAGGGAGAGGTCTGCCCCGTCTGCGGGGGCGATCTTCTCCGGCCAGTCCACGGGAAGGACTACTGCTTCCTCGCAGAAAAGGAGGAGATGTGGGCAAAGATGCTCCAGGAGCTCCTTCGGAACAATCACATCCCCGCTGCCCTGCTTCCGACTCTGGGGGCCGTGGTCTCCCTGAAAAGCGGCCAGATGGAGCGGTATCAAATTTTTGTACCGTATGCATCGCTGGAGCAGGCGAAGGCGCTGCTCCAAATGGCCTTTGGCGAAGAGAGACGTTCCGAAACCCGTTCCGCTCCATGAGAGGCCGCTTCCGACAGTCCCTCACTTTCCCCAAGCAAAAAATTCCTCCGCGGAAAATTCCGCGGAGGAATTTTTTCACTTTTTAAAAGAGGGCGTTGAACGCATCCACAATGTCGTCACAGTTCTCATGGACCACCATCATCACATAGTTGCCGTTGGATACCACCCGGCTGTTGTTGGTCCACTGCTCCGTGGGGCCGGGGTACCAGGCGCCGCCGTTGACCATGCCGTCGATCCGGGCCTGGAAGATGCCCTTCACGGTGTCCACGTCCTTGCTGTCGCTCACCTCCACCAGGCAGAACTCGCCGTTGTTCATGCTCATCATGGTGCCCATGATGAGGCACTGCTTGGTGGACACGGCCCCCATGCCGGGATAGTAGCTCTCCAGAATGTCACCGGTAAACTGCTGCAGGGAGCCGAACTCATACTTGCCGGTCATATCCGTATAGAAGGCGGACAGATCCACGGAGGGGCTCTCAGAGGGCTTCTCCTCGGGCTCGGTCTCCTCCTTCTCCTCCCAGCTGCAGCGGACGATGCAACTGGCCTTCAGATTACCCCGGGTAACGGTGATGTCCGCCCGGCCGGGGGCTACCGCGGTAACCGTGCCGTCCTTGGCTACGGTAGCCACCTTCTCGTTGCTGCTGGTATAGGTCACATCCCCCTCGCCGCCGGTGACGGTGAGCTTGTAGCTGCTGCCGGCGGAGGACAGGGTGAAGTCCGTCCGGCTGAGGGTGAGACGATCGGCAGGCTCGGCGTCCTCCTCCTTGTCCTCCTCAGGCTGTTCCTGGGGCTTCTCTTCAGGCTGCTCGGGGTCCTCCTCCCCCTCCTCGGGGAGCTCCGGCTCCTGGGCGTCGTCGTCGGCGGGGACCTGGGGCTCGTTGACCTCCTCCTGGTCCTGCTGGCTGTTGTCGGAGGTATCATTTTCCCCCTTGTTGTTGGTGGTGGTATTGCCGCAGGCCGCCAGTGCAAGCAGCATGGTCAGCACCATCAGCAGCGCCATCAGTCGTTTCATTCTTGGTTCCTCCTTGTTCTCGTCGCCTTGTCGGGCTTTTCTGGAAGGGTTAGACGAAGGCCAAAGAAAAAAGTTCCCGGTTTCGTCAAAAAAACCGGGAACTTTTTTTGAAGGCTTACTGCCCCAGATACACCACGTCGGCATCGCTCTGGAAATTGTCCACGCTGTAGCAGACGAAGATGGCGTCCATGCCGTTCTCCTGAGCATAGGCGGCCACCGGAATGCGGTAGTACCGGAGATCCAGCAGGTGGATCTCAGAGAAGTACTGGCTGAGGAAAGGGGCCAGGGAGTCGCTGTAGCTGTCCCGGACCACCAGCAGCTTCTGATCGGTGAGGGCGTTGGGATTTTCAATGATATAGAGGGGGTTGTTGCCGCCCATGAAGTAGGTGTACTTGTCCTTCCCCGCAAGATTCTCCTCCACATAGAGGCCGTGGGTGGAGGTGGTCATGCCGTCGTTGACGGTGACGGTGATCCCCTCCCCGTCCACATACCGCTCCATGGTGTCCGGAGTGAGCCAGTGGACGCCGGAGGAGGAGTAGAGGGTACCGTTGAAGTCCTCCGAGACGGTGACCGCCTCCCCGAGCGGTTCCGGGGTGACGCCCATAGCCTCCATGAGGGCAGTGTAGCCGTAATAGGCGCCGAGGCTGGTCCAGTGGTGGTCGGTGCGGTAGAAAATGTCCTCATCGGCGTGGTCCGCCAGGGCCCCGGCCATGTCCACATAGATGGCCCCGCTGTCCTTGGCGGCCTCGATGTAGCTGAGCTGGTCCATGGTGGGAGCCCCCTCGGGCAGCTCATTGCGGAGGATCTCGGCGGCGGTGGGAATGAGGCCCAGGTACACCGGCAGATCCGTTTTCTCCGTCAGCTGCTGGAGGTAGGTGAGGTTCTTGTCCGCCCGGTCGCTCTTGGTGACCTTGCTGATGAGCCGGTCGCCGCAGAGGTAGACGTTGTTGAACTCCCGCTTGCCGAGAAGCCACTCATACCGGGTCTTCAGGCCCATCCAGCCGTCCCGGAAGGGGAACTGGTCCTCCAGATAGGTTTCGATGCCGGCGGTGTAGGTGCCGTCCTTCAGCTTATCCCAGGAAAAAGTGGGGAACTGAGCCAGATACCGGTTCTCCACCTGGGAGAATTCCCGGTCCGGCATCAGAATATGGAGCACGCCGAAGCCGGCGATGAAGAGGCAGAAGAGGAGCGCCGTCAGGCGCTGTGTCGCTTGTTTCATGCCGCGCACCTCCTTAGAAGCGGAAATAGAGGAAGGGGTTGTAGCTGGCGTCCACCAGGGAGGCGGTGCACAGCACCAGGGAGGCCAGCACCAGAACCGGCGTCAGCACATCCTGGACCTTCTCGGGAAGGCGGAAGAAGAGCTTGCGCAAAGCCGGTGTGGCGGACACCGCCAAAATCACCAGCATGGGGAGATAGCTGAAGAGCTGATAGCCGGTGAAGGCGTCCCAGAGCCTTCCGCCGCCAAAGCACACCAGAAGGTACTGCCCCAGGTGGCCCATGCTCTCGATGGCGAAGAGGGCCCAGCCCACCAGCACCACCACCAGGGTGTACACATGGCGCAGAACTGCGGGCAGCCGCTCCAGCCATTTGCCGAGGAACAGCCGCTCCGCCAGCATCCACAGCGCGTAATAGAGCCCCCACAAAAGGAAGTTCCACCCGGCGCCGTGCCAGATGCCGGTGAGGACCCAGACGATCAGAATGTTCCGGATCCACTTGGCCCGGCTGCACCGGTTGCCCCCCAGGGGGAAGTAGACGTACTCCCGAAACCAGTTGGTGAGGGAGATGTGCCAGCGCTTCCAGAACTCCACCACGGACCGGGAGATGTAGGGGTAGTTGAAGTTCTCGATGAACTCGAAGCCGAACATCCGCCCCAGGCCGATGGCCATGTCGGAGTAGCCGGAGAAGTCGAAGTAGATCTGGAAGGCGTAGGCGGCGAGGCCCAGCCAGGCCCCGGCCACCGTCAGCTGGGCGGTGTCGGTGCTCAGGAAGGTGTCCCACAGCTTGCCGATGGCGTTGGCCAGCAGCACCTTCTTGGCGAGGCCCACGGAGAACCGCTGGACGCCGGAGACGAACTTGGCCAGGTCCTCCTTCCGGCTCTGGAGCTGGTCGTCCACGGACTTGTACTGGATGATGGGACCGGCAATGAGCTGGGGGAAGAGGGTGACGAAGGTGCCGAAGGTGATGATGTTGCGCTGCACCGGGGCGTCCTTGCGGTAGACGTCGATGGTGTAGGACATGGTCTGGAAGGTGTAGAAGGAGATGCCGATGGGCATGGGCACTCCGGTGATGGGAAGGCTCCAGCCGGTAACAGCGTTGATGCTGCCGGCCAGGAAGTCGTAGTACTTGAAGAAGACCAGGATCAGCAGGTTGAAGAAGACGGAGGAGGCCACGGCCATCCGGGCCTTCCGGTCATCCTGCCGCCACTTCTCCACCAGCATGCCGTGGGTGTAGTCCACGGCGATGGAGAGAAACATGATGAGGATGTATACCGGCTCGCCCCAGCCGTAGAAGAAGAGGCTCACCAGCAGCAAAACCAGGTTGCGCAGCTTCAGGGGAGCGATCTTATAGACCGCCAGGGTCACCACCAGATAGAAAAACAGAAACGGCAGACCGGAAAAGACCATAGCCGTCCTCCTTTCGTAGAGGGATCACAGGGAAACTGCCGTGGCCGCTGGCCACGGCAGCTTCCGGACATATTGTTTGGATTACTGGAACAGGGCGTTGAAGGCGTCCACAGCGGCGGTCTGGTCCTCGCCGGCGGCGATGAGGGCCACCACATTGCCGTTGACCAGGACTTCCGCATTCTGCCAGGCCTCAACAGTGGCGGGGTACATGGCGCCGCCCTCCACCTGACTGTCGATGCGGGACTGGAAGATGCCCTTGACGGCCTCCACGTCGGCCTCGTCGGCCACTTCCACCAGGGCGATCTCAAAAGCCACGGCGGAGATAGCGGCGGTCTGAAGCACCTTCTGGTTGAAGGTATAGCTGGAGAGGCCGGGGTAGACATTCTCCACCAGATCGTCGGAGACCTCCATCATCATGGGGACATTCTCCCCCAGGGAAGCCATAAAGTCGTCGTAGTAGGCCTGGAGGTCAGGGGCCTCCTTGGCGTCGCTGCCGCCGCAGGCCACAAGGCCCAGAGCCAGGATCAAAGCAAGAACAATGGAAACTACCTTTTTCATCATTGAGATTCTCCTTATGATTTCATACTTCGTTCAGGTCGGAACACCAGTATAGACGGAGCTTCTTTCAAAAGGTTCCCCATTTTTCTAAAAAATATTTTTTGATTTTTCCTTCCGCTGTTTTTTTGATGGAAAATATTTTCTTCTGACGAGGGGGGTGGTTTTTCTGTCGGCAGCCGACGGGGTTTCGACACCTTGTTCTGCCTCCGGCGGCCTACTTTTCTCGTCAAAGAAAAGTAGGCAAAAGTTGACTTAGAACCAAGGTTCTAAGGACTCCTTTTGGCCTATTGGGGGCAGTCTGTCCCGTTTTTGTCGGTGGCTTTGTGCGGCTGACGGATGCAAGGGGGGCGGAGTTCCCCTCTCCCCGCGCTTCAGCGCGCTCCCCTGGTGGTTGTTGTGGCTTCTGCAATTTCCCAATCTGAAAGCCTTCCCCCACTGGGGGAAGGTGCCCCCGAAGGGGGCGGATGAGGGACCGCGCGGTACAGGGAATCGGTAGAAGAAAGTCTTTGCTCTTGGGCTCCCCTCATCCGCCACGGCTGCGCCGTGCCACCTTCCCCCAAGGGGGGAAGGCTTAGAGAGGAACCACATCAGCGCGAAGCGCGGCGCAGGAGCAGAAGGCGACCCAAACAGGCGTCACCCGTACCAAGCCAGCAGCAAAACACCTCCCTGACCCTCCGGTCTTGGTAAGCAAAGGAGTTCTTAGAACCTTGGTTCTAAGCGAGTTTTTGGTGACTTTTTGCTCGTTCAAAAAGTCACCCGCCGGAGGCAAAACACCAAACGAAACACCGTCGGGCACCGACAAAAAAGGAAAAGCCTCGTCAGCGGAGGGCCCGCCCGGCCCGAGGGCAAAATCTCACAGCTTGCTCATGTGGACCCCGGCGGAGCGGAGCATCAGCTTCTTGGTCCCCACCTGGTCGAAGGCCACCTCGACGAGGGCGTCGTTGCCCATCTTCCGCACAGACAGCACCATCCCCTTGCCGAAGGTCCGGTGGGTCACCATATCCCCCTGGCTCAATTGCAGAAGGTCCGCCGTGGCGCTGCCGCCGGCGGCGTGGGGCGAATACCCCCGGTCCGGCGCAGGCCGGGGCCGGCGGCGGTAGGAGGGCGCCGCCGCCTGGCGCACGGCGGTGTGCTCCTCCCCCTCAAATCCAGTGAACTCCTCCCGGACCCGGGGCTCCGGCTTGCCCTGCCAGAGGCTGTTTTCCACCGGCACCTCCTCCAAAAACCGGGAGGCCTTGTTGCTGGTGGTGCGGCCGAAGAGCATCCGCTGCCGGGCGTTGGTCATGATGAGCCGCTCCTTGGCCCGGGTCATGGCCACATAGCACAGCCGCCGCTCCTCCTCCATCTCCTCGCTCTCGCCGATGCACCGCATGCCGGGGAAGATCCCCTCCTCCATGCCCACCACATACACGTTGGGGAACTCCAGCCCCTTGGCGCTGTGCATGGTCATCAGCGTCACCGCATTGTCCCCGTCCTCCGTGCCGTCCAGGTCGGTGTACAGGGCCACCGTGTCCAGGAACCCCGCCAGAGAGGGGTCCTCCGGGTCGCTCTCCAAATACTGGAGAATGCTGGAGCGCAGCTCCTGGATGTTCTCCAGCCGCCCCCGGCTCTCCATGTCCCCCTTCTGCTCCAGGGCCAGGCGGTAGCCGCTGCGCTCCACCACCAGGTCGTAGAAGTCCGGCAGGGGCAGGTCCTCTGCCTGGTCCTTCAGGCCCTCAATCATCTTCACAAAGTCCGTCAGCTTCCCGGCGGACCGCTTTAGATCGGCGTAGGCCTCCGCCTCCTTCAAAATCTCATAGGCGGGGACCCCCTGCTGGTAGGCCAGCTGCTGGACCCGGTCCACGGTGGTGGGGCCGATGCCCCGGGCGGGGGAGTTGATGATCCGCCGGAGCCTGAGGTCGTCGGCGCTGTTGTTGACCACGCAGAGGTAGGACAGCATGTCCTTCACCTCCAGGCGGTCGAAGAACTTGAGGCCCCCCACCACCTGGTAAGGGATGCCGTTGCGCTTGAGGGCCATTTCGAGAGCGTTGGACTGGGCGTTCATCCGGTAGAGGACGGCGCTGTCCTTCCACTCCAGCCCCCGGCTCCGGGAGGCCAGAATCTGGCCCGCCACATAGGCCGCCTCGTCCCCCTCGCTGTACACCGTCTTGATCTGCACCGGGTCCCCCTGGCCGTTCTCCGTCCAAAGAGTCTTCCCCTTTCGGCCCTGGTTGTTGCGGATGACGGCGTTGGCGGCGTCCAGAATGTTCTGGGTGGAGCGGTAGTTCTGCTCCAGACGGATGGTCCGGGCCCCGGCGTACTCCTTCTCAAAGCTGAGGATATTCTCGATGTTGGCCCCCCGGAAGCGGTAGATGCTCTGGTCGTCGTCGCCCACCACGCAGATGTTGCCGTTCTCCCCGGTGAGGAGCTTTGCCAGCAGGTACTGGAGGTGGTTGGTGTCCTGATACTCGTCGATGAGCACATAGCGGAACTTCCGCTGGTAGTAGGACCGGACCTCGGCGTTCTTCTGGAGGAGGTGGACGGTGTGGAGGATGATGTCGTCAAAATCCAGGGCGTTGGCGTCCCGGAGGCGGCGCTGATAGCCCTCGTAGATCTTGGCGAAGCGGAGGAGCCGCCAGTCGTTGGTGCTCTCCATCCGCTCCCGGAAGTCCTCCAGGCTCTCGTTCTTGTCCTTGGAGGCGCTGATGTGGGACAGCACCGCCCGGGGCGGGAACTCCTTCTCCTCCAGCTTCAGATCCTTCAGCACGTCCTTGATAACCCGCTTACTGTCCTCGGTATCGTAGATGGTGAAACTGTTGGTGAACCCCTCCCCCAGCTTCTCCATGTCCCGGCGGAGGATCCGCACGCAGGCGGAGTGGAAGGTGGCGGCCCAGATGTCATTGGCGGCAGAGCCGCACATCCGGCCCAGCCGCTCCTTCAGCTCCCCGGCGGCCTTGTTGGTGAAGGTGATGGCGATCACCGACCAGGGGACGGCGGGCTCCACGGCGCACAGCCGCCTGGCCTCCACCCAGTCCTCCGGGGCGGGCTGGGCGGGGAAATTCTCCAAAAAGCGGAGGTCCTCCTCCGTGGCCCACTGGGGCACCTCGTCGGTGTCGCTGCCCCGGCCGAAGGTGAGGAGGTTGTCCACCCGGTGGATAAGGACGGTGGTCTTTCCGCTGCCCGCCCCCGCCAGCAGCAGCAGGGGACCCTCGGTGGTCAGCGCCGCCTCCCGCTGCTGGGGATTCAGTCGCTGGTAACGGCGGGCGATCACCGCCCGCCGGGCTTCGGCGTAGCGCCGGGCAAAATCCTGTGTCATTGCGTCTCTTCCTTCCTATCCGCGGGGCGGCGCCCCACGCTCTCACACGCTCCGTCCCCTCGGGCGGCGTGCCGGTCTCTCATTTCCCGGGAAATCTCCCGGACCGCAGCAAGGCGCGAGCCCTGAGGACCAGGGCTCGCGGCGTGTTCCGGCGATCTCTATTTTAATATAGAAGCCCCGCCGGGTCAAGCGGGATTCCCGCCATTTACAACGGTCCTCCGCCGTGCTATAGTGGAGCAAAGACGCCCGGACGGGCAGCGAAAAGGAGACCGATCCCATGCTCTATTTCCGAAACGACTACTCCCAGGGGGCCTGCCGGGAGGTACTGGACGCCCTGACGGAGACCAACCTCATCCCCACCGCCGGCTACGGCACCGACCAGTTCTGCGCCGCCGCGGCGGAGACCATCCGGGGCCTCTGCGAGGCCCCCTCCGCCCAGGTCCACTTCCTGGTGGGGGGCACCCAGGTGAACAAGACCGCCATCGGGGCCTTCCTCCGGCCCTACGAGGCGGTGATCGCCGCCGCCACCGGCCACATCTGCGTCCACGAGACCGGGGCCATCGAGCAAAACGGCCACAAGATTCTGGCCCTCCCCTCCCCTGACGGGAAGCTGCGGCCCCAGCAGATCCGCGCTGCCGCGGAGCGCCACTGCGACGAGCACATGGTGCTCCCCCGGCTGGTCTATGTATCCAACACCACCGAGGTGGGAACGGTGTATAGCCTCCCGGAGCTCACCGCCCTCAGCGCCTGCTGCCGGGAGCTGGGGCTGCTGCTCTACTGCGACGGGGCCCGCCTCGGCTCCGCCATGACCGTGGAGGGGGCGGACACCTCCTTTGCCGACTATGCCCGGCTGTGCGACGCCTTCACCATCGGCGGCACGAAAAACGGCCTTCTCTTCGGGGAGGCCCTGGTGCTCACAAACCCCGCCCTCTTCCCCCACTTCCGCCACGCCATGAAGCAGCAGGGGGCTATCCTGGCCAAGGGCCGCCTGCTGGGGGTCCAGTTTGACGCGGTGCTGCGCAGCGGGGCCTATCTCCGCCTGGCCCGCCACGCCAACACCATGGCGGAACGGCTCCGCCGGGGGCTTCTGGACCTGGGGTACCGGATGGCGGTGGACTCCCCCTCCAACCAGCTCTTCCCCCTCCTGACCCCCGCCCAGGAGGAGCGGCTCCGGGAGGTGTGCGCCTATGAGATCCAGAGCCGGGACGAGCGGGGCGTCTGTGTCCGCTTCGTCACCTCCTGGGCCACCACAGAGGAGGACGTGGACGAGCTTTTGAACAATTTGAAGGAGATGTGACGATGGAAATGCGTCTTGCCAAGCGCCAGGTGAAGGACCTGGCCGCCATTCAGGAGATCGTGGCACAGTGCAAAATCTGCCGGCTTGCCATGGAGGATCAGGAGGGGCTGTATATTGTACCCATGAGCCCCGGAGCCAAGTGGGAGAATGAAAAGCTGACCCTCTACTTCCACTGCGCCGGGGAAGGGCGGAAGATCGCCGCTCTGCGGAAAGACCCCCGGTGCGCCTTTGAGATGGACTGCGGCTGGCGGCTCACCGGCGAGGAGAACGCCGCCTGCTCCTACAGCTGCGATTATCAGTCGGTCACCGGAGCGGGTATTGTTCGGTTCGTGGAAGACCCTGAGGAAAAAATGACGGCACTGGCCGCGATCATGACGCATCAGTCAGGAAAGGAATTTTCCTTTACCGAAAAAATGGCACGGTCCGTTACGATCCTTGCCCTGGAGGCGGAGACCTACACTGCCAAGGCCCATCGCTCGGAATAATACTCCGGCTCAAGCTGCGCCGTCGGGGAGAGGGACTCTTTTCCCGGCGGCGCGGTCCTTTATCCGCCGGCCGCCCTGGTCAGCAAGATAAAATCAAGGAGCGCCTCTGCGGGAGAAAACGGTCCCCCAGAGGCGCTCCCTATATTCAAGCGGTGGGCAAACGCGCCCCCTGCCCCTCATGCTGGATGGCGTGCCATCGCGTGGTGTCGTGGAAGAGAGACAGCACCTGGAGGGGCAGCCAGGAGGCCATGAAGATCGGGAATAGGAAAATTGCTCCCAGCATCTCCTCCGGCCGATACCGGCCCAAAAGGCACAAAACGATCCCCCCGAGGGCCATGATGCAGTATCCCGTCAGAGCCATGGCCAGCAGCACCATCACGTCCCCCCAGAGAAGGGCATTCACTGCCAGCAGAAGCCCGGAGGCCGCCTGGGCGAAGGGAGCCAGCAGGAACATCGTCATGTCCAGACGGAGGAACGGGCTGACGTTCCGTCCGCTCCACAGCCGCCCCACCTCCTGGCGGCCTACCTGCATCACCCCGCTGCACCACCGCTTGCGCTGGCGGAGGGACAGACCGAACCGAGTGGGAGCCTCGTCGTAGGTCACCGCCTCGGGGACCCAGTGGACCCGATAGCCGGCGGCGGCGCACTGGGCAGCGAACTCCGCATCCTCCGCAATGGTGGCGGTGTTCCAGCCGCCCAGCTGCTCCAGCACCTCCCGATGGACGGCGAAGCCGGTGCCCACCAGCTTGGCCGACAGCCCCAGGGCCGCCCGGGGCCGGTTGAACACCCAGTCGAAGCTGGTGAAGTAGAGGCCGTAGCACCCGGCCACGGCGCTGCTGCCGGGGTTGCCCGCCCGGTGCTGTCCCTTGCACACCCGGGCCCCCGCCGAAATGGCGTCGTTGCATCGGGCCAGGAAGTCCGGGTGGACCACATTGTCCGCGTCAAAGACCACAAAGGCGTCGTACCCCTTCCCCAGCAGCTGGCCCAGAGCCTGGTGGAGCGCCCCGCCCTTGCTGCGGACAGGACTGAGACACCGGAGGATCTTCGCTCCCGCCGCCGCAGCCACCGCCTCGGTGTAGTCGGTACAGTTGTTGGGCACTACATAGATGTCCCGGAGATGGGCGGGATAGTGCTGCTCCAAGATGCTCTCCACCAGCTGAGCGATGACCCGCTCCTCATTCCGGGCGGCCACCACAACGGCGAACCGGGTCTGGGGCGGGGCTTTGGGGTAGGTCTGCCGGGGCCGCAGGGTGAATACCGCCACGCAGATGAAATATAGGGTAAAGATCTTCAGCGCCAGGGCCAGAGCCATGGTCCACTGCTCCAATGCCTCCATAGGGGCACCTCCTCCTTGGTTTGGGGTTGGAAAGGCAGGGTTCGGACTATGGTCATGGTAACAGACAAAATTTAACAGGAAAGGGGGCGGAAGATTAAGATTTTCTTAATCCCCGGATTTCCTTTCCTGTTCTTAATATTTTCTTAAAGGACCTTTCTCTTTTATCTTAAAAACATCTGTGCTACAATGTTGGCGAAAGGTAGGGACGGACACTTATGCCCAACATTCTCATCTGCGACGACGAGCGGGACATCGTCTCCGCTCTGAAAATCTACTTATCCGCCGACGGCTACACCCTCTTCACCGCCTACACCGGCCGGGAAGCCCTGGACATCGTGGCCCGGGAGGAGATCCACCTTATTTTAATGGATATCATGATGCCGGAGCTGGACGGGATCTCCGCCACCGCCAAGCTGCGGGAGACCTGCAACATCCCCATTATCCTCCTCACCGCCAAGAGTGAGAGCACCGACAAGGTGCTGGGCCTCAACGTGGGGGCCGACGACTACATCACCAAGCCCTTCGACCCGGTGGAGGTGCTGGCCCGGGTCCGGTCCCAGCTGCGGCGGTACACCCGCCTGGGGGGCATGGTCCAGAAGAGCTCCCGCCTCACCATCGGCGGCATCGAGCTGGACGACGAGAGCAAACGGGTCACCGTGGACGGGGAGAGCGTGAACCTCACCCCCATGGAGTACAACATTCTTCATCTCCTCATGCAGCACCCCGGGCGGGTCTACTCCTCCGCCCAGATCTATGAGCTGGTGTGGAACGAGGCGGCGCTCGGGTCCGAGAGCGCTGTGGCGGTCCACATCCGGCACCTTCGGGAAAAGATCGAGATCAACCCCTCCGAGCCCCGGTACCTGAAGGTGGTATGGGGCCTCGGCTACAAGATGGAGGATATCAAATCCTCCGCTCCACAACTTTGAAAGGACGGAATTTCTCATGCTGAAAAAAGTGCTTCTCTTCTGCCTCCTTCCCGTAGCTATTCTGGCCGGCGTAGGCATGGTGGTGTTCCGCAGGGTGCGCCGCTATGTCTGACTTACGGGGCAGCCTGCCGGTGAAGGTGGCCGCTCTCTTTCTGACTGTGATTTTGTCACTGGCAGCTATCCTCTCCACCTGCGCCTTTGTGATCGCCTACAACGAGGGCTACTACAAGGAGGGGGTCACCACCTACGCCGACACCGACGCCGCCCACAGCACCGCCGTGAACCTCTGCCACAGCGCGCTGTGGGACGTGGACTACGACGTGTCCGATTACGGGCAGATCGCCCTCACCATCACGAACAGCCAGGGGGAAGTGGTCCTCCAGCAGGGGGACCCCGCCTGGGACGAGGCGGTCTTCCCCATCGAGCTGCACCTCTCCGACGATTCCGGGGCCGTCCGGGGCCTCCCCGCCGGGGAGTACCAGGCAGTCCTCTCCGTGGGGAGCATTCTGGAGGATGATGGTCACAACCCCTTCTATGAAATCGCCCTTCTTTTCGACACCGCCTACCCCATCCGAACGCTCCTGGGCCCCACGGCCATTGTCACGCTGCTGCTGGCCATGGTGGGCATCGTGTTCCTCTGCTGTGCCGCCGGGCACCGGAAGGGAACGGCGGAGATCGTCCCCAACGTCCAGGACCGGATCCCGTTGGACCTCTATCTCTGCGGAGATGCGGTGCTGACGTCCTTCCTGGTGATGATCTGGGAGAGCCTCAGCTATAGCTTAGACCCCCTCATCCGCCTCTTCTTCTACTGCCTCAGCTTCTTCCCGGCGGGATTTATGATACTGGCCCTGCTGATGACCCTCTCCACCCGGCTGAAGCTGGGCGGCTTCTGGAGAAACACTGTGATCTGGCAGCTGCTGCGAATCATCTGGCGGCTGTTGAAAGCCATTTTCCGGGGGATCGGGGAATTTTTCCACCTGCTGCCTCTGACCTGGCGGGCGGCGGGGCTCACGGCGGCGGTGCTGTTCCTCCAGTCCTTCCTCTTCTATTGGGCCAACTGGGACGGCTTCATGATGTTTTTGATGCTGGCCATGGACTTCTTCCTTCTGGCCTGGGCGGTGTACCTCAGCTGGAGCCTCCAGCGGCTGAAGAAGGCCGGGCAGGCTCTGGCGGAGGGGCAGCTGGACGCCAAGGTGGACACCCGGATGATGCTGTGGGACCTCAAGCGCCATGGGGAGCACCTCAACGCCATCGGCGAGGGGATGAATCGGGCGGTGGACCAGCGGATGCGGTCGGAGCGGCTGAAGACGGAGCTCATCACCAACGTGTCCCACGACATCAAGACCCCCCTCACCTCCATCGTCAACTATGTGGACCTTCTCCAGAAGGAGGAGCTGCCTCCCACAGCGTCGGAGTATGTGGCGGTGCTGGACCGGCAGAGCCGGCGGCTGAAGAAGCTGACGGAGGATCTGGTGGAGGCCAGCAAGGCCTCCACCGGCAACATGAAGGTGGAGCTCCAGCCCATCGTGGTCAACGAGATCATCCACCAGGCCATCGGGGACTACGACCAGCGCCTCACCGCCGGACGGCTGGAGACCATCGTGAACACCTACCAGGGCAATGTGTCCGCCTTGGCGGACGGGCGGCTTTTGTGGCGGGTGCTGGACAACCTCCTCAGCAATGTGTGCAAATATGCCATGGCGGGCAGCCGGGTGTACATCGACCTCAGCGAGAAGGACGGCCGGGTACTCCTCAGCATGAAGAACGTGTCCCGGGACCCCCTGAACATCAGCGCCGAGGAGCTGATGGAGCGGTTCGTCCGGGGAGACGCCTCCCGCCACACCGAGGGCAGCGGTCTGGGGCTGAACATCGCCAAGAGTCTCATGGAGCTGATGGGGGGCACCTTTTCCATCAGCGTGGACGGAGACCTCTTCAAGGCGGAACTGACCCTGAAGGGTGCACCCATGGCGCTGAAAGGAGCGGAACACTGAGTGGAAATCCTTTACAGCTACGACGGCAGCCTCTCCGGCTTCCTCTGCTGCGTCTTTACCAGCTATCTCTACCACGAGACCCCCGCGGACATCCAGTCCGCGGGGGCCTTGGAGCCTACGCTGTTTTCCGTGCGGGAGGTAAAAACCGACGAGGACCACGCCCGGCGGGTGCAGACCAAGCTGAAGGCCCTCTCCCCCCGGGCCTGGGAGCTCACCTGGAAGGGATTTCTCACCTGTGCTGCGGACCGGGAGATGCTGCTCTACCGCTTTATCTGCCGCCTTCTCCGGGAGGGCCCCTCCCTTCTCCGCCGCCTCACCGCCGATGAGGTGCTGCCTCTCCAGAAGGCGGTGCAGCACCTGGAGAGCGAGGCCCACCTTCTCAAGGGCTTCGTTCGGTTTTCGGACCTGGGAGGCGTCCTCACCGGGGAGATCCGGCCCAAAAACCGGGTGCTGCCCCTGCTGCGGCCCCACTTCTGCGCCCGGTGCGGACCGGAGCCCTTCCTTCTCTACGACCGGACCCACAGAGAGGCCCTCCTCTCCCAGGGCGGGACGTGGTGCATCATCCCTCTGGAGGATTTCACCATGGCCGCCCCCGACGAGACGGAGGCGAATTTCCGCCGCCTCTGGAAGCGGTTTTACGACACCATTGCCATCGAGGAGCGGTACAATCCCAAGACCCGCCGGACCCACATGCCCATGCGGTACTGGGGGACCATGACGGAGTTTCAGGACGAGGACTTCTTCAATCCCGCCCAGCAAACTCCCGGCGAAGGCGGTCCAGAGCCCGCCGCTCCAGGCGGGATACCTGCACCTGGGACACCGACAGGATCCGGGCCGTCTGGGCCTGGGTCAGCCCCTTGAAAAAGCGGAGCAGGATGGTCTTTTTCTCGCTCTCCGGCAGGGCCTCCACGGCGCTGCGGAGGGCGATTTTTTCCACCATTCCCTCCTCGCCCTCCCCGTCCTTCAGAATGGACTCCAGGGTGAGGCCCTCCCCCACCTCCTGCTGCAAACTCTCCGGCGGGGCGCAGGCCAGCTCCGCCGCGGCGATCTCCTCCGCCGAGTAGCCCGTCTCCGCCGACAGCTCCGACAAAGTGGGCTCCCGGCCCAGCTGGTGGGCCAGCCGCTCCCGGGCCCCCAGCACCGTCATGGCCTGCTCCCGGAGCCCCCGCCCCACCTTCACCGGCCCGTCGTCCCGGAGAAACCGCCGGATCTCCCCGGCGATCTTGGGCACGGCGTAAGTGGAAAACTGGGTGCCGTACTCCAGGTCGAAGCCCCGGATGGCCTTGAGAAACCCCACGCAGCCCAGCTGGTAGAGGTCCTCCGCCTCCACTCCCCGACCGGTGTACCGGCGGACGATGCTCCAGATGAGGCCACCGTTCTCCCGGATGAGCTGCTCGCAGGCCTGCTGGTCGCCCCGGTGGGCCGCCTCCAGCAGCGCCCGGTTCACCGCTTCCCCACCCGCCGGACGATCCGCCGCCGCATCACCACCTTGGTGCCCTGGCCGGGCTTGGAGGTGACCCGAAGGGCGTCCATGAAGCTCTCCATGATGGTGAAGCCCATACCGCTGCGCTCCTCGCCGCCGGTGGTGTAGAGAGGCTGGCGGGCCTTCTCCACGTCGGCGATGCCGAGGCCCCAGTCCCGGACGGTGAACTCCAAAATATCCCCCTCCAGAATGCGGCCCTTCAGCACGATCTTCCCCAGGGTGTCCGGGTAGGCGTGGACGATGGCGTTGGTCACCGCCTCACTGACGGCGGTCTTGATGTCCCCCAGCTCCTCCAGGGTGGGGTCCAGCTGGGCGGCGAAGGCCGCGGCGGCCATCCGGGCGAAGCCCTCGTTGGCACTGCAGCTGGGGAAGGTGATGGTTATGTAATTGGTGGCTTTCATGGCGCACCTCCTATATGAGTTTCACATACCGGCTGAGCCCGGCGGTGTCCAGCACCCGGGCGGCCTGCTTGGGGATGTTGACGACGATGAGGTTGCCTCCAAGAGCCTCCATCCGCCGCTTGGCCCGGAGGATCACGGCGATGCCGGAGCTGTCCATAAAGGTCAGCCCTTCCAAATCCAATATGGTCTTCACCGGAAGATTCTGCTCCATCAGAGCATCCAGCCGGTCCATGAGGCCTTTGGCTCCGTGGTGGTCCAGTTCGCCGCTGAGGCGGACCGACATCGTCCGCTCCTCCAGCTTGGTTCGCAGTTCCAAAGAAGTCACACCTTTCTTTCGTTCTCTTCTTCCAAAAGTATAGCTTGTCCCCCGGGCAGTTTCGGTCGAAAGCCGGAGGCGCCGGAAAAGTTTACGGCGCGCCGCACTGCAAAAACAAAAAAAGCCTGCACCCGATTCGGGTGCAGGTCTTCTGTCGGTTTTGCAGGGCTCAGCCCTCGATCAGCCGCCGGGCGGCGATGTATGTATCTCCCCAGTATCCGCTCTCCAGGGTATCGATGGTCACCCGCTCGCTGGGATTGGGGGCGTGGATGAACTTGCCGCCGCCGATGTAAATGCCCACATGGCTGGCGCCGCTGCTGGCATAGCGGCCATCCAGGAAGAACACCAGGTCGCCCATCTGCAGCGCATCTTTCGCCACATAGCTTCCGTAATTCAGCTGGGCGGTGGCGGAGTGGGGAAGAGAGTAGCCGAAGCTGCTGTAGATATACATGGTAAAGCCGGAGCAGTCAAACCCTGCGGGGGACGCCCCGCCGTAGACATAGCGGGTGCCGATGTAGGTGCAGGAGGTGTCCACCACGCTCTGCTTAAGAGCAGTCAGATCGGCGGTGAGAGCAGTCGCCTTGGCGGCGGCCTCCTCCTCGGTCATCACATTGACGACGTACTCCTTGGACACATAGCCGGTAGAGGAACCGTAGACCACCTGATACCAGTCGCCCTCCTCCCCGATGATCTCGATCTTGCTCCCGTCGGGGATCAGGGTGAGAATGGCGGTGTCGGTGCCGGCGCCTGCCCGGAGGCGGAGGGCGCTGGCGTCCACGGTGCCCACGCTGGAGGCGGCGGCCGTGGCGGTCAGCAGCGAAAGGGCTGCCAGGGTCGTGACAAGGATCTTCCGTACCATCATGTGAATCTTCTTCTGCATCAGCTGCTCCTCTTCTGTACAAATTCCGTTGCTTTCTTCTGCTTCCTTTTCTTTACGCCTTGCCGCTTGGGAGGTTTATTTTCCGCTGAGAGCCCGCTCCAGCCACACGCCGCCGAAATCCAGGGCCGCATACAGGCTGTCCTTCTCGCCGCGCTTGGCGATCCGGTCACGGGACTTGAGGTTGGGGGCGGTCCGCTGCAGCTCCAGAGAGACCTTGGTGGCCACCTCCAGATCCTGGACCTTCTTGGTCTCACGCACCTGCATGAGCACGATATAGGGATCGGCCATGGAGCCGTAATAGATCATGTTCCCAACTCGACGGAGGGGATGGCCCTTGTACACCAGGCCTTCCGCCTTCTGTCCGTTCGCCATGGGCGCTCACTTCCTTTCAAGAATTACAAATTGTAACTGAATTGTAACATTTTTACTGAGGGCTGTCAATGGCAGATTTACTACAATTTTCTGCCAAATTTCTACAGATCCCCCAATAGAACCGGCCTCACCGGGGCGTTTCCGGTGGTTTCCCGCAAGGCCAAAGGGAAACAAAAGTGTCAAAAGGTAACAGAAGAAGCAACAAAATTCCACCATTCGCCCGCTTTCACAGGCGGCAGGAGCCTGGGAGAGGGCGGAGGTCCGGCGTGCAAAAAAGCCGTCCTCCGGTCCGCGACCGGCGGCGGCTTTTCCACGGGGCCCTCCGCGCCCATGGGCCGGCAGCCCGGAAAAGGCCGCCAACTTTTTCTATTATATCCATTCCCCGCCCCCCTGTCAATTGCCCGCCTTGTCAGAGGGAGAATTGTCTGGTATACTCTTCCCAAGAAACAAAGCCGGGGCATTTCCCCGGCAGGAGGTACCCATGAAGCACCGCTATGACCTTCTGCTCATTCTCCTGCTGCTGGCGGCGGCGGGGGTTCTCTTCTTCCTCCTCCGCCCCGGCAGTGCGGGGCAGTATGTGCTGGTGACAGCAGATGGGACGGAGGTAGGCCGCTACCCCCTGGACGAGGACCGTACCGTCACCATCGGGGAGGAAGACTACAATGTTTTGGAGATTCGAGACGGCGCCGCCGCCGTTACTGAGGCAAACTGCGGCGACCACACCTGCGTCCGCACCGGCAAGATCCGCCGCTCCGGGGAGACCATCATCTGCCTGCCCCACCATTTGGTGGTGAAGATCATCGGCGGCGGGGGAGAGACGGCGGACGCGGTGAGCGGAGGCATTTCATGAGCGCCCGGACCGTCGCCCGCTTCGCCCTTTTGACGGCCCTCGCCATGGTGCTGTCCTGGGTGGAGTTTTTACTGCCCCTGCCCACGGCCATCCCGGGGGTAAAGCTGGGCCTCACCAACCTGGTGGTTCTCTTCGCCCTCTACCGTCTGGGGACTCGGTCCGCCTGGTGCCTCTCCCTCCTCCGGGTGCTGCTGGTGTCCTTTACCTTCGGCAACGCCTTCAGTCTGTGGTACAGTCTGGCGGGGGCGGTTTTGAGCCTTCTTGTGATGGTAGGGCTCAAAAAAACCGGGAAGTTCTCCGTCACCGGGGTCAGCGTGGCCGGGGCGGTGAGCCACAACCTGGGCCAGATTTTAGTGGCCATGGCGGTCCTCCGCAGCGCCGCCGTGGCCTACTACTACCCCGCCCTCCTTCTCTCCGGCACCGTGGCCGGCATCTGTGTGGGCCTGGCCGGGGCTGTTCTGGTCCGCCGCATCCCCCTGTGAGGGACCAAAACCTCTTTACAGGACCGGTCCGGTATGGTAGTATAACAATAGAATTCGATGCAAATTCCGGCAGCCCACTCCCATCCGATCTTCCAACCGGTTTGTACAAGGAGGGCCCCCAGAATGCTGACGATCTTCAACCGCCGAGAGGTGCAGGTGTTCACTTCCCTGAGCCGCTGTGAAGCGGCGGCCAAGACCTTGGAGCGCCACGGGATCCAGACCCACGTCCACGCCCGAGACCGGTTTTCTCCCTCCGCCTTCAGCGCCGGCTCTCGGGAGCGGTCCGGCACCATGTTCCAAAGCCCCAGCGTCCAGTACAGCTACACCCTCTATGTCCACCGCCGGGATTACGACGCCGCCCGGGACCTGCTGGGGCTGGTGTGGCGGTGAGCATCCCTTTTTCCGCGGCCAGCGGCTGTGCTGCAGCCATACCGGCCTCCGGTATGGCCGTTTTCTTTTTCTTTCCCCGAAAATT
>CALXDB010000021.1 GCA_944386955.1 uncultured Oscillospiraceae bacterium | reverse complement strand
TTTGGGCTGCCGTTTCCACACGATCTCTTTGAGTTGCTGTCAAAATTCTAAGTTGTCGGCCCTGGCTGACCTGTCGTTGGAGCTCCCCTGGGCCTTCGATAACAGCGTCTGTCAGACCCGGACCGTCTCCTGCCTGTATTTTTCCGTCTCCTATATCCTGGCAAAATTGACACACGACGACGCCTTGCTGGCCGACCTGGACGACTTGATCCTCCACGGCGGCGATACGCTGAAAGCCATTGACGCGCTGACGCAGGAGTATGCCAAAAAGGACTGGTCCAGCGCTGTCATTCTGGGCGACGGAGAACTGTGCGGTCTGGCAGAAGAAGGGGCCCTGGCATTCAAGGAAATTTGCCAGCTCCCCTCCAATTACTACCATCTGCTTGATGCGCGGCATGGTCCCATGGTGCTTTTTGAACGCCAAACGCTTATCATTGCCGCACTGGGGCCGGGTAATCACTATGAGCTGGAGTTCCTGCAGGATATGGCCAAAAAGACGCCCCATATCATTGTTTTGTCCGACCGCCCCGCAGAACTTGAGGGAGTAACTGCCGTCGGCTGCCGTGAGGGGATGAGCCAGACAGCCAAAGGCCTGCTGCTGATTCTGATTTGTCAGCTTCTTTCCTATCACAAGGCGCTTATTCGCGGTACAGATCCGGATGCACCCACCGGGCTGGACGCCTGGATTAATCTTTGACAGTCTGTGGGGTCCACATCGGTCTTGCATCAGAAGTGCGCTGGGGAGGCAATATGAAATATTATTTAGGAATCGATGGCGGCGGTACAAAGACGAAGTTCACCTTGTGCAAGGAAAGCGGGCTATTGGCCGGAGAAAGCATGCAGCCCACCTGCCACTATCTGCAAAAAGGGCTGCAGGGCGTTACACAGGTGCTCCATGCAGGCATAGAGGATCTCTGCCGGAAGTCCGATATCCGGCGCACAGACATTGTCTGCGGCTTTTGCGGTATTCCCGGCTTCGGCGACGTAGCGGAGCATGTTCCGTCTCTCTTGCGGGCTGTCAGCGACGCTCTTCCGGGCATTCCGCACAGAGTGGGCAATGACTGCGAAAACGCGCTCGCCGGTGCGCTGGGCGGAGCCTGCGGTATAAACCTCATCGCGGGGACCGGTTCCATGGGATGCGGAAAAAACGATGCAGGCGCCTTCTTTCGCTGCGGAGGCTGGCATCAGGCCCTCCTCAGCGACGAAGGCAGCGGATATTGGATCGGTATCCACCTGATCCACGAATTTACCCGTCAAAGCGACATGCGGGATAAAAAAACCCCGCTGTATGAGGTAGTCCGCCGCGCCTTGGATTTGCAGGACGACGGCGATGTCATCCAGCGGGTTGTGGAGGAATGGAAGCTGGATCGAACCAAGATCGCATCTCTGTCCGCACTAATCGGCGAGCTTTGCGCACAGGAGGATCCCTATGCCGTGGTTCTCCTGGAAAAAGCAGCAGATGAGCTCTGCTCCATCTCCGACGCATTGTACCGGCGGCTCAGCTTCACCTCCGAAATGCCCGTAAGCTATACCGGCGGCGTTTTTCAAATCGGCGAGCCGCTTCTGGCGCCCCTGCGCCGCAAGCTGGAAGTCCACAAAATGCAGTTGACCGCCCCTCTGCTGCCGCCGGAATGCGGCGCACTGCTGTTGGCGATGCAGATGGACGGACAGACCATTACGCAAGACATCCTCCATAATTTGGCTTAACATGCTGCGGATGTAACCAAATCAATCAAGGAGATATACTTATGCATCCTCTTAACGCCATTTTTCAGCATAAACTCCCCGGACAAACCGGGATCTATTCTGTCTGTACGGCAAATGAATTTGTCCTTCAGGCAGCCATGCTCCACGCCAAGGAGCACCATTACATACTGGCAGTGGAAGCAACCGCAAATCAGGTCAATCAGTTCGGCGGCTATACGGGTATGCAGCCAAAGGATTACGTCGATCTGGTAGAGCGTATCCGCAATGGAGTGGGTCTGGCAAAAGAGCAGGTAATTCTGGGCGGCGACCATTTGGGCCCCCTCACCTGGAAGGAATTGCCGGAACGTGAGGCTATGGAGCGCTCTGTGGCACTGGTGACCGCCTTTACATTAGCCGGTTTCACCAAGATCCATTTGGACACCAGCATGAGACTGGCCGACGACGATCCCGATCGCCCCCTGGATGTCCGGGTCTGCGCTCACCGCTGTGTCGTCCTGGCCAAGGCGGTGATGTCCGCATATGAGGAGCTGCACAGGTCTCACCCCGACGCGCTGCGTCCTGTCCTTGTGGTTGGAAGCGAAGTACCGATTCCCGGAGGGAGCCAAGAGCATGAGGATACCATAACTCCTACCAGCGCTGAAGAATTTCTGCATCAGTACGACGTATTCAAGGAGGTCTTTGAAGCGGAGCATGCGCCCTTTGAGGATGTTGTGGCCTTCGTCGTGCAGCCCGGAGTGGAATTTGGCGACGATTTTGCCGTCCAATATGTGCCGGAGAACGCAAAAGCGCTGTGCGGCGCATTAAAAAAGCTTTATCCTCTGGTCTTTGAGGGACATTCTACAGATTATCAGACGGCTGAAAGCCTGCGGAACATGGTCCGCGACGGAATCCAAATTCTGAAAGTCGGACCTGCGCTGACCTTCGGCCTCCGGGAAGCGCTCCTGGCATTGGCGGATTGTGAAGAAATCATGATCGCAGATCCAAACGCCCGGTCCGGCGTCAAAAACGCCATTGTCCAAGAGATGGACGCAGACGACCGGTATTGGAAGAGCTATTATCACGGCACTCCCGATGAAGTTGCTTTCAAAAAAATCTTCAGTTACTCTGATCGCTGCCGTTATTACCTGCCCAGCAGCGGCGTCGTGTGCGCCATCCGGAAACTGCTGGCCAATACTGCCGACGTTCCTGTCGCGCTCATCAGCCAATATTTCCCCCGCCAATACGAAAAGGTCATGCGCTCGGAACTGAAAACCAGCGGGCTCGCCCTTCTCCTGGATCGCGTAGGAAATTGGTGCGACCCATATGCGGCAGCCTGCGGCGTTCTGCTTTGAGGGAGTGACCCGCGCATCCATTTCCCACCTACGCGGCAGCAAAGGCAGGCGTCCCCCTATTGACCGGCACAGAGACACACTGCTTGTACAGCCGCAGCAGTTGCCCGCACCGACAAACAAGCACCCCTGTATCTGATCCCCAAAATCAGATGCAGGGGTGCTTACGAATCCCGTCCGAAACATTATAAAAATTCTATTCTGTTATCACTGCGGAAAAATTGATAGGCAGCGGGAATCTCCAACTTCTTTCCCCATCTATTTGGTCCCCCGTCCTGCTTCATACAGCCCCGTCAGCTGCCATGCCCCTCCCCCCTGCATTGAAAAAATTATTTTTAATTGACGGGTTCCCCGCCGGGCAGCCTGATTTATCCGCACCGGCAGTTTCCCAACACTTCTATGAAAAACAATAAATAGGATTGATAATTTTTGAATATTCAGATATAATATCAATATAGATTACCGCTTGCGGCCATGCGTTCCCCTTTTATTGCAGCGTGTAATTTTTGTCACTGCATCTTATGTATCAGGGACCTGTGGAGAATAATTTCATACTTTTTCACTGTAGCCGTAATTTCTGGACGTTACGAAAGAACGACTATTTCACAAAGTTAAGGAGTGTTGCGTCGCATGGTATCTGCAAATAAAAATATTACGTCAGAACTTCCGGTTGCGTTATACTATCAATTGAAAAATGAGCTGTTGAAGAAAATCACCTCCAAGCAATGGCTTCCCGGAGAAAAAATTCCTTCTGAAAAAGAGTTGTGCCAGATTTACGGCGTCAGCCGCATTACCGTTCGGAAGGCTTTGGATGAGTTGGCAGAGTCCGGTCATCTGGTCCGGCGGCAGGGGAAGGGTACCTTTGTGACAAATGTCTCTGTGGAACAGAGGTTATCCAAGTTTTATTCATTCAGTGAAGAGCTGAAAAAGCATGGCATGCAGGAAAAGGTGAAAGTTATTCGACTGGAACAAATTCCTGCAACCCAGGAGATCGCGGATCGTTTGGAAATCGAACTGCCTGCGCAGGTCATAAAGCTCACTCGCCTCAGGTTTGTGGACCAAAAGCCCTACGCCCTGGAAACTTCCTACATTCCCGTCAGTGTATGCCCCCATCTTACCGAAAAATCCATTACGGAAAACGGGTTATACGCCTCCATGCGGATGGAAGGCGTGTTTCCCGAGCGAGGCATCGAAAGCTTTCGTGCGACGGTTATCCGCAAAAATGAAGCGGAGCTGATGGAGCTGAAGGCCGGCGTTCCCGCAATGCAGCTGCAGCGCATTACATATTTTGGTACACAGGTGATCGAATATTGCAATTCTATCGTACGCGGAGATTTCTTTACTTACACTGTAGAATTGAAGTAATATCCGCGTTGCTATGGGCGCCGCCGGATGTCGTCGCGTCCTCCTTATGCAGCGCCGCTCTGCCGCTGCTCCTTTGGGTTGGCAGCGGGCAATCTGGTTTTCCCTTATCTATATGATTATACGCCCCTGAAGAGGCCGCTGTGAGGCCGGTCCGCTGTTGACCGGCTCACCTGCAGCCCCCTCAGGGGCGTCGTTGTTATAGCCCTGCGTTTCCCTGCTTTCCCAGCCTGGAACGCAGCTTACTTGTTATCGAAGATCTTAATAATGTCCGCGAAGGGATCGTCCTCCTCTTCCTCTGCCACCTTCTCCTCGGCAGTGCTGAAGAGAGATCCGCCCAAGAGGTCGTCAAACCGGCGGCGGGGATCGGCGGCAGGCTGCTGGACCGGCGCGGCAGCCTGGACCGGCTGCTGGGCAGCGGCAGTCTGCTGGACCGGCGCAGCGGCAGGAGCGGCCTGCTCCGCCTTCTTCTCCTCAAAGCCGGTGGCGATGACGGTGACCCGGATCTCGTCGTCCATATCCTCGTCGAAGGAGGCGCCGAAGATGGTAAGGGCATCGGGGTGGACCGCCGCCTGAACCAGACTGGCAGCCTGCTCCACCTCCTCCAGGCCAATATCCGTAGAGCCGGTCACATTGATGAGGATACCGTGGGCGCCGTTGATGGAGGTCTCCAGCAGGGGGCTGGAGATGGCCATGCGGGCCGCCTCCTCCGCCTTGCCCTTTCCGGCGGCACGGCCCACGCCCATATGGGCCAGGCCGGCGTCCTTCATGATGGCGGTGACGTCGGCAAAATCCAGGTTGATGAAACCGGTGTCCCGGATCAGGTCGGAGATGGACTGCACCGCCTGGCGCAGCACATCGTCGGCAATCTCAAAAGCGTTGGCAAAGGTGATCTTCTGATCGGTGGCGTGCTTCAGGCGCTCGTTGGGAATAATCACCAGGGAGTCCACCTTCTGGCGCAGCTCCTCAATACCGTCCTCCGCCTTCATCATCCGGCGGCGGCCCTCAAAGGCGAAGGGTTTGGTCACCACACCCACGGTGAGCAGCCCCTGCTCCTTGGCCAGTTCTGCCACAATGGGAGCCGCCCCGGTGCCGGTACCGCCGCCCATGCCGGCGGTGATGAACACCATATCCGTGTCCTCCAGCGCCTTGGAGATCTGATTGCGGCTCTCCTCCGCGCTCTTGCGGCCCACCTCCGGGTCGCTGCCGGCGCCCTGGCCGTGGGTCAGCTTCTCACCGATCTGGATCTTATAGGAAGCGCTGGACATGTTCAGCGCCTGCTTGTCCGTATTGATGGCAACAAAATCCACGCCACGGGTACCGGAGCGCACCATGCGGTTCACCACGTTGTTTCCGCCGCCGCCTACGCCGATCACCTTGATCTTCACCACCGTGTCGGGGGCCGTTACCAGTTCAAATCCCATGACTGTTCCTCCTACTATCCGTTGTATTCCATTGGGCCAGAAATGCCCAAGATAAAGTGCTTACAAGTACATTTATTGTATTCCACTTTTCTAGGCAGGTCAATAGCAAACCCTTTGTTTTTTGAGTTTTTTTCCGTGAAAGAAGGAAGCCCGCTCAAGGCGGACTTCCTCTGATCCGGACCCGCGGCATGGTCCGGCCCGCCCTTGAAAAACCGGCTCTTGCCCGCGCCAGGCCCCCCTTCGCCGCTACCGCGCGGGCTTAAAGCTGCCCTTGTCCGGCATGGTGAGGATCACAGTCCCGCGCTCATTTTCCTCCAGCCGGTCCACGATCTGCTCCAGGAAGTAGAGCTTTTTATCAAAATCGCTGTCATAGGGGATCTCCACGTCGAAGCGTCCGGCATATCGCAGCACCAGAATGTCTGCCTCGCTGCAATCGATGGCCTCCGTATCCGCCAGCATCCCCCGCTCCTCCAGACAGTCCACCAACTCCAAAAGCCGTTCCTTGGAGATAGTCCCATCCTGGGGCAGCTCCATGGTGGAAGCCACCGTCGGCAGCAGCAGCTCCACACCCGCCACCTGAAGATAGCCGCCGGCCTTTCCGGCCTCCGCCTTCTCCAGCAGTTTCCCCTTCCGGCTCACCAGCCAGGTATCCTGGCCCTGTACCACCGCCATCACCGGCGTACACTCCTCCACCTGGATGTAGATGGTGTCCGGCAATCCCCGGCGGATCTGCACCGATTGGACATAGGGCAGCTGGCTGGTGATGCGGCCGGAGATGGCGTATTTATTGAGGAGGAACATATTCTCCCCCACCTCGATCTCCGTCACATCCAGAATCTCCTGGTCTGTGTAGCGGCTGTTGCCGTCCACCACCACCGTCTGAACCTTGAAGAAAAGGATCATGGCCGCCGCGATGGCTCCGCAGATCAGCAGGAAGGACAAAAAACGGAGGGGCACCGTCAGCCTGCTGCGGCGGTAGCGCCTGTTTCTCCGTCTCCGGGCCATGTCCTCACCTGCCTTTCTCTCTCGTATCCGGGGCTACCGCTCCTCCGCCTGGGCGCCAAGCAGGCGCAGGTCCCGGAGGATATCCTCATAGCCTCTCTGGATGTGGCGGATGCTGCCGATGCGGCTCTCTCCTTCCGCCGCCAGAGCGCCCACCACCATGGCCGCCCCGCCCCTGAGGTCGGTGCACTCCATGGCCGCGCCGGTGAGCCGCTCCACGCCGCACACCACCGCTACCCGGCCCTCCACTCGGATGTCCGCCCCCAGGCGGCACAGCTCATCCACATGGCGGTACCGGTTTTCAAAGATGTTCTCCACAAATACCGTGGTCCCCCGGCTGCGCAGCAGTGCCGCCATCACCACCGCCTGGGCGTCGGTAGGGAAGCCGGGATAGGGAGCCGTCCGTACCGGGCGGATAGCCTTGAGGCGTCCGTCGCTCCGAAGGCGGATGGCGTCGCCGCTGCTGTGAATGCGGCAGCCTGCCTCATGAAGGGCTGCCGTAACCGTGGAGAGATGCCGGTAGTCCACTCCCCGCAGCTCGATCTCGCCCCCCGCGGCAGCGGCAGCTGCGAGATAGGTGGCCGCCACGATCCGGTCTGGCATCACGGTATGTACCACGTCGTGGGTCTGCCGGCGGCCCTCCACCGTTACTGTAGAGCTGCCGGCTCCCTGTACCATGCAGCCCATGGCCCGCAGGAAATTCTGGAGATCCGCGATCTCCGGTTCCCGGGCGGCGTTGAGGATCACGGTAGTCCCCTCGCAGCCGCAGGCAGCCAGCATGGCGTTCTCCGTGGCCCCCACGCTGGGAAGGCTCAGGGTCACCTCGCAGCCGCGGAGACGGTCCGCCTCACAGCGAAGCCGTCCTCCCCCGTCCCGAATCTCCGCCCCCAGCTGCCGCAGGGCCGCCAGGTGGAGATCAATCGGCCGTGGCCCCAGCTCACAGCCTCCCGGCATGGACAGCTCCGCCCGGCCGAAGCGGCTGAGGATGGCCCCCAGGAAGATCACCGAGGAGCGCATCTCCCGCATGAGCCGGTCCGGCACGTCCCACCGGTCCGCCCCGGCGGCATCCACCAGCAGGGCGTCCTCCGTCCAGTCCACCCGGCAGCCCAGATGGCGCAGGATCTCCACCGACGCCGCCACGTCCCGCAGCCGGGGACAGTTGTGCAGAACGGTGGTCCCCCGGTGGAGGATGGTGGCCGCCAGAATGGGCAGCACGCTGTTTTTCGCCCCCTGGACCGTCACCGTCCCTCTGAGGGGCGTGCCCCCCGTGATGAAAAACTCTCCCATAGTACCCCTCCGCATACGATGATGGCTGAAACTACACCATCTTATGCGCAGGGACGGAGGTTTGCTCTTATCGGAGCAGGCCCATCACCGTCTCATAGATCCGCTGATTGGCGTCGGGGACTCCCAGAGCCGCCATTCTCTGCTCCATCTGGAGCCTGCGGCCCTCGTCGGAGAGAATAGCCCGGGTCTCCCCCAGCAGCCGTTCGCCGCTGCTTTCCGCCTCCAAAATCAGCTCCGCCGCCCCGTGATCCGCCAGGACCCGGGCGTTTTTCTCCTGGTGGTTATTGGCCACGTTGGGGCTGGGCACGATGATGGCCGCGGCCCCCAGAGCCGTCAGCTCACTGATGGTGGAGGCCCCCGCCCGGCAGAGCACCAGGTCCGCGGCCCGCATCACCGTGGGCATATCGTAGATATACTCCCGCACCTCCACCAGGATCTGGCGGCCAAGGTCGATGTTCCGCTCCCCCAGGATCCGGTTGATTCGGGGGATGCCGTAGGTCCCGGCCCCGTGGATGTGATGAAAGCGGCAGGTCTTCAGCTCCTCGGTGATGAAATCCGCCATCTGAATATTCATCTCCCGGGCGCCGAGGCTGCCCCAAAAGGACAGCACCAGGGGCTTGCCGTCATCCATTCCCAGCCGCTCCTTGGCCTCGGCGCGGCTCAAGGTGAAAAACTCCCCCCGGACGGGGGTACCGGTGACCCGGACCTTCTCCGGATCGTGATAGTTTTTCCGGCAGTCCTCAAACCCCACCATGATAACCCCCGCATAGGGCTCCAGCAGCTTGGTAGTAAGGCCGGGGATAGCATTGGACTCGTGGACCGCCGTGGGGATGCCCATGGCGGCAGCGGAGCGGATCATGGGATAGCTGGCGTAGCCCCCGGTACCCACCACCAGGTCCGGCCGGAACTCCTCCAGCAGCTTCTTGGCCTCGTGGGGGGCGGTGAAGTAGTGGTGGAGGGACTGGAGGTTGTAGACCAGCTCCTTGGGGCTGAGGGAACGGTGAAAGCCGGAAATCTCCACCGATTGGAAGGGATATCCCGCCTGCTCCACCAGCCGCCGCTCCATGCCCCGGTTGGCCCCTACAAAGAGGATCTCCGCCTCCGGCATCCGCCGCTTCATGAGGCCCGCCAGTGCCAGGGCCGGATTCACATGTCCTGCGGTACCGCCGCAGGTAAAGATCACTTTCATTGCCGCTACCCCGCTTTCGGTGCCGGAATCTGCCGGGAGACGCTGAGAACGATACCCACCTCAAAGAGCTGGATCATCAAAGCCGTGCCGCCGTAGCTGAAAAACGGCAGCGCGATGCCGGTGGTGGGCAGAAAGCCGGTGACCACGGCGATATTCAGCATGGCCTGCAGGCCGATCTGGGTGGTGACGCCCACCGCCAGCAGGGCCCCGTACCGGTCTCGGGCCTTGATGGCGATCCAGTAGCCCCGGACCACCAGCACGGCGAAGAGGACCAGGATGACGCAGGCCCCGATATAGCCCAGCTCCTCACAGACCACAGCGAAGATGAAGTCATTGTGCTCCTCCGGGAGGAACATGAATTTCTGTCGGCTCTTCCCCAGCCCCACGCCCAAAAGTCCCCCAGAGCCGATGGCAATAAGGCTTTGGGCCAGCTGCCAGCCGTCCCCCCGGAAGTCGGACCAGGGATCGTGCCACAGCTCGATGCGGCTGGAGTTGTATCCGATGATTTTCATCAGCGGGGTAAACAGCACCGCGTAGGAGGCCGCGCCGGCCCCCAGTACGCCGGCAGCCACCCAGCCCCCGTGCATACCGCCCACCACCATCATCACCGCGCCGATGCCGAGGATCAGAATGCAGCCGGAGAGATGGGGCTCCTTCAGAAGGAGGACAGCGTAGACCATCAGGATCAGCGCATAGGGCAAAATACCGTAGCGGAAGGTCCGCATGCGTTCCTTCCGCTGGGCGATGGTGGCGGCAAAATACAAAATGACGCCCAGCTTGCCCAGCTCCGAGGGCTGGAACTGGGGGCCCGCCACGATGAAGAGGTGGAGCCACCGGGTGGCGTGGTTGCGGGTGATGCCGAGGCCCGGCACCAGCACCAAAGCCAGCAGCACAAGAGAGCCCAGCAGGGCGATGGTGGAGAAGCCCAGGAGGCGGTGGTAGTTGATCTTGCTGACCACCATCATCACCGCCAGCCCCGCCGCGGCGAAGATGGCCTGATCCCGGATATAGAAGAAGGGGTCTCCCTCCTCGTTGATGGCGGAGGGAAAGCTGGCGGAGAACAGCATGATAAGGCCAATCCCCGTCAGCATCAGCACCAAAATCAGGAAGGGCAGATCCACCGGCCCCTTGGCCAGCTCCTGCAGCTCCCGGACCTTATGTCGTTTTTCCCGCAGCCTGCGCCGCTTTTCCTCCTGGGTCATGAAACTCTCCCTTCCGCTCGTCTTTCTGAAAAAGCCTCGCAGAGTTGGCGCCCGCAGGCGCAAAGTTGATCCGATCCGTTTTTTTCAGGATGCGCGCCTGAAAAAAACACTTCTCAGCCCATGAAACTGCGGCCCATGGCTCCGAAGTAGGCCAGTGCGCAGAAAACAGCGGAGATCGATGTGAACACCACCACGATCTTCATCTCGCTCCACCCGCACAGCTCAAAATGATGGTGGAGGGGCGCCATCTTGAAAAACCGCTTACCGTGGGTGGCCTTGAAATAGGCCACCTGGATGATATCCGACAGGGTCTCCAGGATATAGATGATCCCCACCAGGATCAAAATGAGGGGAATGTCGAAGGCAAAGGTCAGAGCCGCCACCGCACCTCCTAAAAACAGGGAACCGGTGTCTCCCATGAACACCTTGGCGGGATGGGCGTTGAAGATGAGGAAGCCCAGAAGCCCCCCCAGCATAGCCCCGGCAAAGACCCCCAGCTGCCGATAGCCCCACCAGGTGGCCACAGAGACGAAGAAGAGGGCCACCGGGATCGTCACCGAGGTGGCGAGGCCGTCCAGCCCGTCGGTGAGGTTCACGGCGTTCACCGTGCCCACGATGACAAAGGCTGCAAAGACCATGTACACAAACCAGTTGAGGTGGATGGTGGTCTGAAGGAAGGGCACATACAGGCTGGGAGACAGCATTCCTTCCAGCCGCATGAGCTGGAGAAAAGCAATGGCCGCCGCCACCTGCAGAAGAAACTTCTGGCCGGCGGTAAGCCCCAGATTCCGCTTCTTGTGGACCTTTTCGTAATCGTCAAAAAAGCCGATGAGGCCAAAGACCAGGGCGAATGCGTAGACGTAGAGATGGGTATAATCCCCCGCCATCATCCGCCGCCACCCCACGATCACAATGGCCACGCCAATGCCCAGAATAAACATCAATCCCCCCATAGTGGGAGTGCCGGCCTTGCCGGCATGCCACTTGGGACCGTCCTCCCGGATGCTCTGGCCGGCTTTCAGCCGCCGCAGGGCAGGCAAGATCACCTTGCCTCCCGCAACAGCGGTGACGGCAAAGCTGATGAGACATGCAAGAATCATATCCATTGGTACTTTCTCCCTCGCGCCCGCCTGGAGGCGGGCTCTTTCGTTCTTCTGCTTATTTCCTATGCGCCCGAAGAGCCAGATATTCCGCCACTACTTCCCGCTCGTCCAGGTGGTGCTTCTCGTGGCCGATAACCTGGTAATCCTCATGGCCTTTGCCGGCCAGGACGATCACATCTCCCGGCTGGGCGTGGTCAATGGCGTAGTGGATGGCCTCCACCCGGTTCTCCACCACCACATAAGGGGTATCGGTGTGGGCCATGCCCTCCAGAATGTCCCGGATGATGGCCCCCGGCTCCTCGGTACGGGGGTTGTCGGAGGTGACCACTACAAAGTCCGCCTTTTCTGCGGCAATGCGCCCCATCTTGGGCCGCTTGGTCCGGTCCCGGTCGCCGCCGCAGCCGAAGAGGGCCACCACCCGCCCCTTGGCAAAGCCCCGAACGGCGGTGAGCACGTTTTCCAGGGCGTCGGGGGTATGGGCGTAGTCGATGAGAATGGCGTAGTCCCCGTCGGTGGGTACCGGCTCCACCCGACCCTTCACATGGGCAGTGGCGGACAGCACCCTGGCACTCTCCTCATAGGAGATCCCCAGGGCCTTGGCGGCGCCCAGCACTCCAAGGGTATTATATACCATAAATCCCCCTGGGATGGCAACCGCAATGTTCACCGAATTTTCGCCCTCCCGGGCGGTAAAGGCGATGCCATCGGCACAAAGCCGGATCTCCTCCGCCCGGAGATCGCCGTTTTTCTCCCCGAAGGTCACCACCCGGCAGGCTGCATTCTCCAGCAGTCGGGCGCACCAGGGGTCGTCGGCGTTGCACACCCCCACGTCACAGTGGGAGAACAGAATGGCCTTGGCGTCGCAGTAGGCCTCCATGGTACCGTGGAAGTCCAGGTGGTCCTGGGTCAGGTTGGTGAAAATGCCCACGGCGTATTGGATGCCACGGACCCGGTCCAGGTACAAAGCATGGGAGGACACCTCCATCACCACATGGGTGCATCCGGCGTCAGCCATCTGCCGGAGAAGGCCCTGGAGCTCAAGGGACTCCGGCGTGGTCCGCTCCGTGTGGAGGCCCTGATTGCCGATCATGTTCTGGTTGGTGCCGATGAGGCCCACCTTGGCCCCCCGGGCCTTCTCCAGCACGTCCTTGAGAAGATAGGTGGTGCTGGTCTTGCCGTTGGTGCCGGTGACGCCCACCATGGTCATGGCGTCGGCGGGGTGGCCGTAGTAGTTGCCTCCCACATCCGCCAGAGCTTTCCGGGTAGAGGCCACCCGGATGTAGGGCAGCTCCGTCCCCTCCGGAGCCCGCTCACACAGCACGCAGGCCGCCCCCTTCTCCGCCGCGGCGGAAATGAATTTATGCCCATCGGTCTCGTAGCCTGTCATGGCCACAAAGAGATCGCCACGTTCCGTTTTCCGGGAATCGTAGCTGACCGCGGGGATCTCCATGTCCAGATCCGCCCGAACCTCCAAAAGATCGATTCCCTCCAGCAGTTGGCGCAGTTTCATAGCTTTCTTCCTCGTTCCTTCCGTGATGGCCGCCTTGCGGCGTTTCCCTGTTAGTATAGTATAAAGTTTTGCCCTATGATTCGCGAAACGTGCCGGAAACCATGTAAAACCTGCTCACTTATTGGGAGACGCTTCAGTCCTGGATAGAGGTATCGCCGAAGCGGACATCCACCACAGAGCCAGCCTCCAGCTGGGTGCCCTCGGCATGGCTCTGACTGATGGCGATGACGGTCTTGCTGCTCTGGTTGGTGTTGCCGGTGACCTTCATAATGAGTCCTGCCTCGCTCAGGCGCTTGTTGGCCTCAGAGGCGCTGAGACCCACCACGCTGGGCACGGTGCAGAGGGTGTCCGGCTTCTCCTCCCCCAAATAGAGGAGGATCTCCGCGTTGCCGGGGACGATGGCGCCGCCCAGAGGAGTCTGGTCCGTCACCGTGGCCCCGTCGCCCACGGTCTTGTAGTGGGCGAAACCGTAGTCCTCCAGCCGCTGCTCCGCCTGCTCCAGGGTCATGCCGATGACATTGGGCACGGTGGCGTCGGCGCCCACCACCTCCTCGGCGGTGTACTCCGGGTCGATCCCCAGGTAGGGCAGAATGTTCTCCAGGATCTCACTGGTCACCGGGGCCACCATCTGGCCGCCGGAGACGTAGGTACCGGTATCCCGGCCGGGACTGTCCAGGGTCATGAGCAAGATCACCTGGGGGTCGTCGGCGGGGGCCATGCACACGAAGGAGACCACCACGTCGTCGCTGCCGTTCTTTTCGGCGGTACCGGTCTTGCCGCCCACCTTGTAGCCCAGCACCGCGCCGTTGCGGCCGGTACCCTCATCCACCACATACTGGAGGATCTGGCAAACGGTTTTGCTGGTCTCCTCACTGATGACCTGGCGCACAGGGGTAGCGTCGTGCTGCTCTACCACATTGCCGCTGCTGTCCACAACTTTTTCCACCACATAGGGGACATAGAGATAGCCGCCGTTGATACAGGCCGCCTGAGCGGCAATGAGCTGGAGGGGGGTAACGGTAAAGTTCTGGCCGAAGGAGTAGGTCGCCAGATCTACAATACCGAAATTGTCCCGGTCCTTGGCCACCCCCTTCTGCTCTCCCTGAAGATCCACGCCTGTCTTGTCCAGCAGGCCGAAAGCCTCCATATAGTCATAGAAGGTATCGGTACCCAGCTCCATGGCCATGGTCATGAAGGCAGGGTTGCAGGAATTGGCGGTGGCCTCCGCCAGAGTCTGATGGCCGTGGCCGGTGCGCTTGTCGCAGTGGATGGGCAGGCTCCAGCCGGGCACCATCAGATAGCCCTTGCAGTCGTAGGTGGAGGAGGTGGTAGCCGCTCCCTCCTCCAGCGCCATGGAGAGGGTCAGGATCTTGAAGGTGGAGCCGGGCTCATAGGTGTCGTTGATGCACTTGTTGCGCCACTGCTCCAGCTGCAGCTGGCCCAGCACCGTGTTATACTCCTCCTCGGAGGCCAGCTCCAGCTCCTGCTGCAGCACCTGACTGTAGATCTCGGTGTAGTTCTCCAGGTCGTAGTTGGGGTAGGAGGCCAGGCCCAGAATCGCCCCGGTGTTTACGTCGAGACAGATGGCGGTGCCGCCGTTTTTCACCTCGAACTTCAGCGCCGCCTCCTCCAACCCGCTCTCCAGATAGGACTGGATGGTGGTGTCGATGGTAAGATAGACGCTGTTGCCGTCCTGAGCGTCGAAATACTGCTCATACTGGTAGAGCATAGGCTGGTTGTTGGCGTCCTTGGCGGAGACGGTGAGACCGGAGGTGCCCTGGAGCACATCCTCATAGAGAGCCTCCGTGCCGTAGGCGCCCCGATTCTCCGCATTGACAAAGCCAATCACATGGGAAGCCAGGGTGTGGTAGGGGTAGTAGCGCTTGGAATCGGTGGAAAGATAGACGCCCCGGATGCGCTCCTGGTCGTCCTCCGGCACCTCGCTGCCCTCGTCGTCGATCTCCCCATTGAGGAAGCGGCGGACCTCGTCGGCCACGGTCTGGTCCACCTTTCTGCTGATGACCTCATATTGGGAATAGGTCTTCTCCATCACCTTCAGAAGGTAGTCCTCCTCCAGGTCCAAAATCCGGGCCAGCCCCCGGGCCACATATTCCTCATACTGGTTTTTCAGCCGGGAATCCTCGCTGGAGCCGTCGATGGCCTCACTGCGCTCGGCGATCTCCAGAGGGGAGAGGAAAATGGTCTCCGTGGAGGCGGATACCGCCAGGGTGTTGCCGTTGCGGTCGTAAATGGTGCCCCGGGAGGCGCTGATGGTGGTGGAGAGGGTCTGCTGGTCCGACGCCCGGGCCTGCAGCTCGTCATGGTCTTTGATCTGCAGCTGAAAGAGCTGGTAAAAGAGAGTGACGGTGCACACCACGCCGAAAAACACCATAAACCAGACCGTCCTGCGCTGGATGGTCTGGCTGGCCCGGCGAGCATTCTCCTCTTTGCGTCTGCGTTTGCTGTCGTTGTGTTGGATCAAATCAGGTTCCTCCTTTTGGGCCTCCCGCCCGCGGCAAAAAGCGTCTGCACGCCCCGGCGGCCGGTTCTGCCGCCTCCCTGTGTAGTCGGAAGGGAGTAAGAGAGACTCCTCTCTTACTCCCCACACGATCACATCATACCTTATATCTCACTCAGCGGAAATATTCCACCGTGCGGAGGATGGACTG
The DNA here is from genome assembly GCA_944386955.1 of uncultured Oscillospiraceae bacterium. GTDB lineage: Bacteria > Bacillota > Clostridia > Oscillospirales > Oscillospiraceae > CAJFPI01. The sequence goes on along the minus strand of CALXDB010000021.1, from coordinate 4,754 downwards.
CCAGATCTCCTCCAGCACCTTGGCCGCACCTCCGCTCTCCTGCTCATAGACCACGGCGTTGTCCGGATCGGACAGATCGACGTAGTAGACCTGGCTGTCGCTGGGCAGGCTCATGCCGGCGGCCAGGGCCTTCTCCTTGATACTCACCAGATCGAAGGCCTGCTCATACTGGGTCATGAGCGCCACCTGGCGGGTCTCCAGATCCGCCACCTGGCTGCGCATGGACACCACACTGCTGGAGATGGAGGCAAGCTCCACATAGCACAGCACCGTCAGCACCATCAGCGCCGCCACCGCCACGCTGCCCAGCACCAGCACCGGAGACACATGCTGGGCAGGCCGAACCTTGGCCTTGGTGTGCTCGTGGGCCCGGGAAATAACGTCCGCAGAGGTCTCCTCCAGGGGCAGGGAGTACAGATCCGGATCCATCCGCCCGGTGTTCTCCAGCTGACGCTCCAGCGTTCCGAAGTCATAGGCCAGAGACCCATTCACCATTCCCGCCATGGCGCGGGGTTTCTTATAGGTTGCGGCAGCAGCCATGTGCACACGTTCCTTTCTCCGCTAAGTTTCCCAGCTCGTCCGTTCCGCCACCCGGAGCTTGGCGCTGCGGGCGCGGGGGTTCTCCTCCAGCTCCGCCTCCCCGGCGGTGATGGGTTTTCGGTTGACTAAGGTCATCCGGGGTTTCTTTCCGCACACACACACCGGAAATTCCGGCGGGCAGGTGCACCCGGTGGCCAGTTGTTTCAAGGTCTGCTTGACGATGCGGTCCTCCAAACTGTGGAAGGTAATCACCGCCAGCCGCCCGCCCGGCTTCAGCCGCTCCGCCGCGCTCTCCAGCATGGGGGGCAGCTCCTCCAGCTCGCCGTTGACAGCAATGCGGATAGCCTGAAAGCTCCGCTTGGCCGGGTGCTGCTTCTCCCGCAGGGCTGCAGGGGGCATGGCGCCCTTGATGATCTCCACCAGCTCCAGGGTGGTCTCGATGGGCCTCTCCTGCCGCCGCCGGCAGATGCCCCGGGCGATCTTGGGGGCGTAGCGCTCCTCGCCGTAGTCGAACAGGATCCGCCGCAGCTCCTCCTCGGAGAAGGTGTTCACCACCTCCCGGGCGGTGAGGGCGGCGTCCCGGTCCATCCGCATATCCAGAGGGGCATCCTGCATGTAGCTGAAGCCCCGCTCCCCCTCGTCCAGCTGGGGGGAGGACACACCCAGGTCGAAGAGCATGCCGTCCACCTTGTCGATCCCCAGGCTGTCCAGGGCCTCGGCAAGGCGGCTGAAGTTGGTGTGGACCAGCAGAACCCGGTCCCCGAATTCCGCCAGCCGCTCCCGGGCGGCCTCGATGGCGGCCATATCCCGGTCCAGTCCCACCAGACGCCCCGTCGTCAGGCGGCGGAGGATCTCCAGGGAGTGGCCCGCCCGGCCCAGAGTGCCGTCCAGATAGGTGCCGTCGGGGCGGATATTGAGCCCCTCCAGACACTCTTCCAGCAATACCGGCCGGTGTCCGTAGTCTTTTTCCATATCAGAAGTCCAGCTCCTCCATGGCGGCGAAGAGCTTGTCCGGATCCAGCTCTTCCTCTTCCACCGCCAGCCAGCGCTCAGCGTTCCAGATCTCCGCCCGGTTGCTGACGCCGATGACCACCACGTCCTTCTCCAGCCCCGCATAGGCCCGGAGCTTGGCCGGAATCAGGATGCGGCCCTGGCCGTCCGGCTCGCACCTGGCGGCGTTGGCGAAGCGGGCCCGCATGGACTTGGTCTTGGTGTAGGGCAGCTCCTCAAATTTAGCGGTGAATTTGGCCCAGCTCTCATCGGAGTACACCGACAGACACCGGTCCATACCGATGGTAACATAGAAGGTCTCCCCCAACTCCTCTCGGAGCTTGGCAGGAATAAAGAGGCGGCCCTTGGTATCGATGCTGTGCTGGTACTGCCCTGTCATCGAACCGTCACCGCCTTTCTCCCTGTGGGATAGTTGTGGGAAACTTCCCTACTCTCCACCACTTTTCACCACTTGGGAATAGTATAGCAACTCGTTATGTAAATTGCAAGAAGAAGTTTTGCATTTTTCTGAACGAAATATGGCGGTTTTTATTGAAAACGCCTTGTTTTTGCAATATAAAACAAATGTTCTAATATTCCATAATTATAAACCACAATATATTGTGGCGGATAATTCTGCATACTACTAATTGTACCTAATTCCAATTTTTTCCTATTTTTTGCACGAATCAGCTGGTGATATTCGACAGTTTCCCCTTTCTTTTTTCTGCGTTTTGCACAAGGCCTTCTGCACGATTTTCGCCACTTCTCCGGAGGACGGGAAAAGGCCGGCGTCCTACGGACACCGGCCTTCCGGTCTACAGCAGGATGGGCTGGAGCTGCCGGCCCTCCAGGGCGGCGGCCACCGTCTCCTCAATGCGGGAAAAGTCTGCCATCAGGGACCTGGGCTTTTTTTCCGGGTCATCCTGACCGAAGGGCACAAAATAATATCCCCTGCGGTTGAGGAGGGTGCCGATAGAGGCGGCGCTGCCGCTTAGGCCGTCGTTGGTGGCAAGTGCCAGCACCACGGGCCGGTCATTGCGGAGATGGGCTTTGACGGCCATGGTGACGGCGGTGTCAGTGATCCCAGCGGCCAGCTTGCCCAGGGTGTTGCCGGTACAGGGCGCCGCCACCAGCACATCCAGTAGCTTCTGGGGACCGATGGGCTCCGCCTCCGCTACAGTGCACAGCGGCGGGCAGCCGGTGAGCTCCTTCAGCCGCTTCCGAAGGGCCTGGGCAGCGCCGAAGCGGGAGTCGGTTCCCGCAGCGGTCTCCGACAGGATAGGCAGGATCTCGTACCTTGCAGCAAGGAGCTCCAGCTGCGCCAGTGCTTTGGCATGGGTGCAGAAGGAGCCGCACATGGCCCACCCGATCCGTATGTTCTTCAAATGGGTTCCCCCCGTTCCTCTAAGATATGACCGATAGCGTCCCGAACAGCCTGGGCGGCGGCAAGAGGGGCCACCCGGCCGGGAAGGGACAGCTCCTGGAGGGCAGTGATCCCCAGCTCTCGTGCAGCGGAAAAATCCACGCCGCCGGGGGCGGAGGCCACGTCGATGATCACGCAGTCCGGGCGGATCTCTTCCAGGCGGGTTCGGTCCAGGATCAGGGCAGGGACGGTATTGAAGATCAGGTGAAAGGACCGGAGGCAGCCCTCCAGCCGGTCGGTCCGCAGCGGCGTATATCCCAGGGCGCGAATCCAGGCCAAATGTTCCTGCCGCCGGGCAGATACAGCCACCTGGGCGGCCAGGCCCCGCAGGCGGCAGGCCAGCAGCTTTCCGATGCGGCCAAAGCCGATGACCAGACACTGAGAGCCCTGGAGGGTCCGGTCCGTGGCCGCCATGGCGGCGGCTAAGGCACCCTCTGCGGTGGGGACTGCATTGGCCACCTGCAGCTCCTCCCGTCGAAAATAGTCGATCAGCTCCACACCCGCCGCTTGGGCGGAGGCCGCTGCTGCCGGGTCCACCCGGCCTCCCAGCACGGTCCTTCCCGGTCCAGCCAACAGAGGCCACAGATCCTCCAGCAGCAGTTCTCCCCGCCGCAGCGACAGATGCACGCCGTCGGGGCTCAGAGGCTGGGGCAGCACCACCACATCACCGGAGGCCGCCTCCGGCAGAGGCAGCTCCGTCTCCGGCGGCGCCAGACCCCAGGTATGTACTCTGTGGCCCTCCTCCCGGAACAGCTCCGCCAGACACAGCTGCCGGGGGTCGCCCCCCAGCACAGACACGCTTCGTCTCATTTCCATCCCTCCCTCGGTCCATAGTATGGCAGAGTCCCCCTGCTGGTGCACAGGGGAACTCCGGGGTACATTGCATCGGCGTACACAGGACCGGCGCTTGTCCAACAAAAAAGCCGGAGCAAGCGATGTATCGCTTGCTCCGGCGTGGAATAGCGTAACACTATAGATACCGCTACCTATCGTTCTCTTTTGCCGTATTCCGGGAGACAACCAGAAATTATCCACAAAAAGCAGCCCAAATTATTGTTTTCGACTAAAAAAGCCCTTAATAATATCCTGAGCAGGGGAAGTAAACGTGCTTTTTGTAATAAACATAATCATGCCAATCAGTTCTACCAAGACCGCACCGACATAATATTTCAAGAATTCCAAAACATTCGCTGTAATAGATTGATTATCTAACTGGCAGGAATGCACTACTAGGAAACCAATAATTCCATTAAAGAAAAGCAACTGTATACCCACAAAAACAAGCAAGGAAATCTGCAAAGGTTTTTGCTGCTTAATTCTAGCTTCTTCACTAGAATGCAATACCTCCATCAAGGTTGAAGTAGCGTTTTCGTTAATTTCCTGAATAGCCTTGCTTGAATCATGCCTCTGTTTAGGAAGATCACTTTCGACAGATTTTGGTACTTTTTGCTTTAATTTCTCAAACGCCAAGTTGTCTATAGGCGGACAATCGGTCACTTTTTATTGGCCAGTAGGATTCTCTGAAAGTTTAGACATCGTCAATTCCTCAAAACCCTTAAATATGCAAATCAGAACGGCCCAAATACTCTATCCGGGCAGCCATCACGGTTTCAGAAACCTCAAATACTGTGGCCAAATTGGTTATTGTAGGTAGCAATAGCTCCTTTGAAACTTTTTCCAGCTGGGGCAGAGGAATCAGTAATTCTCCCGCAAAGATATTGGCCCTGCGTTCGCTTGCTTCATCGGAGCTCCCATCGTGGCGGAACTCAACATGGTTCAAATCGCCGTCCAAACAACA
>CALXDB010000020.1 GCA_944386955.1 uncultured Oscillospiraceae bacterium | reverse complement strand
GGCCATAGATCGGGTCATAGACGATGTGTTCCACCTTATTAAAAATAAAATGGGTTAGCTGCACTGTACGCCCACTTGCTATAATGCTAAAGTAAGCATTCCCCTGTATCAGGAGAACCTGCCTTAGCTCTTCCTCTTTCAAAATTTTACGTTCTAACTGATTCTGCAAGCGTGCAATCTCCGCCTGGCTCTGCTGGAATGCCTGCATGTACCGATAATCCGGCAAGTACTGCACCATGGTGTAGTTCATAGGCTGCGGTCCCCCTTGTTGAGGATACGGGGACGCCTGTTGCTGACAAACCAAAGGATCTACAAGCCCTTGATCTTGAGTCAAATAATCCATTGATACTCTCCTTTCAGACAATAAGTTTTCCCTTATTTTTTCCCATAAACGTGAAAATGGGAATCGTAGAGGTCATGACAAATTGGCAAGAAAGGGCTCAAAAAGGGCTTTTGCTGTGGTATTTTAAGAAAAAATAAACCCACAAAACAGGGCTGAATATTACGAGTGGGAAATTCAAATCCCGCCACTCGGACCAGAAAAGCACCTGATTTCTTGTGAAATCAGGTGCTTTTCTTATTTTTTAAACGAGGCGTTAATGAGTTGTGCGGGGATAAGCTGAATTAAATTTTCTCACGCGAAGTTTGAAAAAAGCAACGATTTATCTGAATAAATGCAGAAAAATACTTTATCTGAGAATCTTTGCGGAATTTGCACTATGTCCATAGTTTCTCATTATGCACCTGTTGACACCTGTAACTCCGTTCTGTATACTGAGGCCATACATTTTGTTACATATGTATACGTTTTGCCCTTGCATCCGGGGGCGAGCCCGGAAAGTCTATTGAGGAGGCGTTCCCATGGCAGTGAAAGAGCAGATTGATCGGATTATCGCATCCAGAAAAGAAAAAAGCGAGGCGCTAAAGGGGCGCAAAAGCGCCCTGCAGGAGCTGAAGGCACAGCTGCGGGCGTCTTCTTCCGCGCTGATCACAGAAACGGGCAGCATCAAGGACCAAAACCTGCGGGAGCAGTATGGCGCGGTGTTCCGCACTGTGGATACCCGGCGGATAGAGAAGTCCATCGATCAGCTTCTCCGCCGGATGGATGACGGTATCCGCCGCTTTGAGCGGGATTACATCAGCATTGCCACCGTGGGCAAGGAGCGCCAGGGCAAAAGCCAGTTCCTCCAGTCCGTGGGCGACCTGGATAACAGCATTATCCCCGCCTACGACGCCACCTCCTGCACCGGGGCTACCTCCATTATCTGGAATTCCCCCGGCATGCAGCGGGGGACTGTGCGGGCCACCATCACCTTCCGCCAGCCCGGGGAGCTGCTGGACATCGTTGTTCCCTACATCCGGGAGCTGGACGCCGCCTATCTGGAGGAGAACCCCCTGCAGTTTGATGACATCGGCTACATCCGCCTGCCTGCCCTGGCCATGATGGCAGAGCCGGGCAACGCCAACCAGGCCACCGCCCTGCGGCACCTGACCAACATTGTGGAGCATTTCGACGAGATCCGGGATCTGTTCGGCTCCTCCCCCATTTCCCTGACGGATCCGGAGCTGATCAAGACCTATGTGGCCCAGAACAACGGGAAGAAAGTGGATGACCCGGCGGTGGAGTTCTATTACAAGTATCTGGCTGTGGCCAGGGCGGATATCTACTGTCCCTTCTTCACCGACACGGGGAAGGTCCGCCTGGTGGACACCGTGGGCATCGGAGACACCAAGTATGGCATCGAGGACATGATGCTGGATACGGTGGACAAGGAGTGTGACGCGGCCATCGTGGTCACCCGCCCCATCAGCGGGGTGCAGACCTCGGACCAGGCGCTGTACAACAGTCTGCGGGAGAAGTTCCGCCAGCGGGACACCGGCAAGTGGCTGTTCTACCTGGTCAACCACTTCAAGGGCCAGAACGACAACACCGTGGAGGCCTTCAGCAGCGAGATCCAGTCCTCCAAGTGGGCTGTGGCGGCCTGCAGCGTGGTGGATGCCAGTGACCAGGCGGCGGTCCGGGATCGCTTTGTCATGCCCATGCTCCAGACCCTCACGGCCAACATGGACGCCATTGACGGCGCCTACCTCAAGGAGATCGATGACCTGGAGGCCGCAGTATGGAAGGAGATCCGCAGCTTCCTCCAACAGCTGCCGCCCCTGGAGACGGTGAATACCCATGGTCTGCTGGGAAAGGAGGCCGCCGAGAAGGGCAAGCAGTGCTTTAACCGAATGACCGCCGATCTGAGCATGGCGGTGACCCATTGGAGCCAGGAGCGGGAGAAGCCCAACACCGCCTTGTGGAACAGCGTGCAGTCCATTCTCAACAATCTGGACAGGATCATCCCCACCCCGGAGAAGATCGACGCCATTGCCCAGAACAACGGTGCCCTCACAGGCGAGGGCGTATGGGAGATGGTGCTTCATTATGTGCGCAATGAGATTACCGACCGGTTTATCGCCATTGACAATCTCCTGGAGAAAGAGACCAGAGACTTCAAAAACTCCCTGGTACGGACGCTGTACCATGAGCTGCGCCGCCTTTCTGCCGGAGCGGAGAGCGCCGATGAGGCGGACGAGGAGTGCGACATGGTGGAATGGCTGAAGACCATGATGGATGAGATCCTCGGCGGCAACGACCAGTACGCCCAGATCCGCAAGGGCTTCCATTTCCTCTACCAGTTTGAGTTCAACACCCGGGCTCAGCTGATCCAGGAGGTCCGCCGCCAGATGTACATCATCAACCCCATCTGCCCGGAGTACGCCAAGCCCTCTATCACCTTCCAGAAGAACAACTGCGGCAATGCCGTCCATTTCTACCTCACCTCCCGCATGTCGGTGATCGAGGACGAGCTGCGTTACCACCTGGCCAAGCTCTACCGCACACCAAACCAGGCCTTTTATGCCGCCGCAGAGGAGTTCTACGACCGGCTGACCTTTGCCAGCGACCTCTCCGGCGACTATCTTATCAGTATGTCCGATGTGTGGGGCTCCTTCTTCCAGGAGTACAGCTCCAAGCTGTGGAAGGACGACACAGAGCGCTTTGACGTGGTCAACCGGCTGGTGGAGCGCTACAACGAGATGATCGCCCAGCTGGAGGGATTCCTGCAGACGGCCACCGCCTGAGCGGAGAAAGGAGAGTAACCCATGAAACAGGTCAATATTCTGATGATGGGCGGGAAGCGCTGCGGCAAGACCACAGTGCTGGCCTCCATGTACGGGGAGATCAACAAGGCTCTGGCGGGCACCGCCCTGCGCCTGGAGGTGGAAGATCCCCAAACCGAGCAGGAGCTGGTGCGGGCCCGGGCCTCTATTGCCCGCAAGATGGAGGATTTCAAGATTCCCCTGACCCGGGTGGAGGTGGACGACAATCCTACCAGCGCCCTGAAGACCTACTCCTTCCGCCTGGTGGTGGAGGGGGGCAGCAGGATCCCCTTCAAGATTCACGACATCCCCGGCGAGTGGCTGACGGACAGCCACCAGCGGGAGGTGAAGAACCTGGTGAAGGAATGCCAGGTCATCATCATCGCCATCGACACCCCCTACCTCTTTTCCAAGATGACCAGCAAGGGCTATGGCATCTACCACGAGGAGTACAACAAGCCCCTGGAGATCGCCAATTTCTTCAAGAACAGCCTGTCTGTGGAAAATGTGGAGGATCGGATGATCCTCTTTGTGCCCATCAAGTGCGAGCGCTACTACCACCTGACCAATACCCCCCAGCTGAACATCTGCAAGCGCAACTATATGCAGGAGCTGATCGACGCCATCGGCTGCGGCTACCGGGATCTGCTGATGTATCTGCGCTCAACGGCTGCCCTGGTCAACAACTGTACTATGGCCATCACCCCCATCCTCTCCGCCGGCGGCATCGATTTTGTCCGCTTCCGCACGGATGCGGAGACGGGAAAGGTGATCTCCCTGTACCAGGAGCCGGAATTCCTTCACGAGTATGAGCAGGGCTACAGCCCCAAATTCTGCGAGCAGCCCATGATCTATGCCCTGATCTACATCCTTTTGCAGGAGCTGGGGGAGGCTGCGGCGCCCAAGCGCTTTGGCGGCGGCCCCAAGCTTTTCCGGGGGATGAACCAGACCCAGATGGTGATGGCGGTGGAGACGTTGCGCAAAAAGCTCAAGCGCAACACCGGCAACCACCCTGAGGATGGGTTTTACTTTATCCAGAATCCCAAGGATCTGTAAAAAGCCACACAGGAGGCCGCTATGGACGCCTATTTCTACTGCTCCTATGAGCACTCCCGCACCGGTTTTTTTCACACCCGCCTGGCGGGCGGCGAGCTGCTCCCCGTGGAGGGGGGCCATGCCGGCCTGCCTCCGGCACTGGGGGATTTCTTCTCCTATGACCGCTTCCTCCTGCTGTGGCGGGAGCTGAGCGATCCGGTGGATCGGCCCTGGCGCCGCCCCGAGCCCACCGCCAGTCTCTTTGGCCTGCGGGAGCTCAAGGGCAGCTTTGCCGACGGGCGCAGCGGTACGGTCAACCTGGCCTTCTATGCCCCCCAAGGGGAGGAGGCCGCCCTGCGCAGGACGGCCCTGACTATTCTGGGGGACTTTGACGGGTTTCGGGAGATGCTCTTTGGATGGCTGCGGGTGGGCGGCCCCTGCGGCTATCAGCTGGACGGCGCCGCCTTCAATGGGTGGCTGGGGCGCTGCGCCGCCGGCAGCCGCCTGCGGGTGCTGTCGCCGGAGGGAGACCCCGCCGCTGCACTGCTGCCCTATCTCCGGCGCAGGCAGCCCCCCCGCCTGGAGCGGGATCTGCTGCACCTGGCCGTGTACACCGGCAGCTGGGAGCAGGTGTCAGCCACCATGGGGGACCGGCTTAACTGGCGCTGGAAACCCAGGTGTGCACTGAGCGAAGAGCAGTTTTACCAGGCGTTCACCGGGCGCGGGCCTGTCTGGACGCTGGAGACGGAAGGATAAGCAGAAGGAGGGGCATCCCATGGCATTCGGTTCGATCGTGATGGAGGAGCGCGCTCCACGCCCGGTGAAGGCAAAGCCGGTCAGTACGCCTGTGCGTGAGGTGCAGACGGTGACCAAAGAGCCAGCTGCGCCCTCTGCGGGAGGTCGGAAGCGGCTGGAGATCCTGCTGGTGGGGCGCAATCTCGCCCTGATGCAGGAGTTTCTCTGCTCTATGAACCAGAATATGGGGGAGGCGCTGAGCGGGCAGGGCCTTGCCTTCTATACCCAGGAGCTGGCCTCCATCTCCGATATCATCGAAAAGAAAAAGCGGCTGGAGCAGTACTGCTGGAGCTTCAGCGACGCTGACTGGCGCTACCCGGAGAGCGGGGAGGAGAGCCGCACCTATACCTTCAGCATCAGCCCCGCCGGAAGCCAGGGCCAGGCCCTGGATCTGGTCATCCGCTGCGTGACGCCCCGGGGGGATGGGACAATCCCCGGGGGGCAGGCCGACGGGATGTGGCTGCTGAGCGACGGCGCTCTCCTGTATGATGAGCGGGACGATTATCTGGTGGCGCTGCAGGATATGCTGGACGGGTTGTCCGGGAAGGGGGAGAATGCCGGGCCGGTGTGCCTGATCCTCTCCCAGATCGAGCGGCTGGGCCATTTTGACGGGCCGGGGGCCCTGTCCCTCCTGCCGCCCAAGGTATCTGCCCGGGTCACTGCCCTGTGCCGGGAGCGCTTTTCCGCCGGTATTCCGGTGGCCCTTATCCCCGTTCAGGTTTACGGCGGCATGGAGTGCGCGGGACTGGATGAAAAGCACGACCCCCTGCTGCGCATCGGACAGAACAGCTTCTACCAGTCCTACGTTCCCGACAACTGTCAGATTCCCTGCCTGTACACCATTCAGGCCATCTGCGCCGCCCGGAACACCGATTACTTCGCCGACACGGCGGAGAGCGGCATGATGCGGGGCATCCGGGGACATTACGGCAGTAAATTCGGCAATCCCCAGTGGGCGCCGGAAATGCTGCAGGAGAAGGAGGAACAGTAATGGGCAGATTTTCCGGAGCGCTGAGCTGGGCCCTTTCCCTCCTGGGAGCCTTTCTGGCTGCCGGTTTTGTGGGCACCGCCCCGGCGGGGGCGGGCGACCCCTCAGTGTATATTTTCTGGAGCGGCCGCTTCTTCCTGGCGGTTTTCCTGGGGGGCTTTGTGGGGCTGCAGCTGTCTCTTGCCCTCAGCCGCTATGGCCGCGCCAGGCGGAGCCGGGGCTGGTTTGCCGCTCTGGTGCTCTCCGGGGCACTGATCTTTGGCGCCGGCGCAGGGGGCCAGGCCCTCTTCATGCTCTCCCGGGAGGAGGTTACCACCTCCTCCGCTGTGGATATGGCCCTGCTGCTGGACGCCTCGGGCAGCATGGACACCTCCGGCTACAGCTTGCCCCGCACGGATGCGGCTGTGCAGTTTGTGGAGGCCATGGGAGAGGACACCCGGATCCAGGCCGTTTCCTTTGCCTCCACCGTGCTGGACAGCACGGATCTTCTCACGATGGACGCCGCCGGCCGGCAGACGCTGGTGGATTTTATTCAGGCCATTGACGCAGTGGGCATGACCGATTTTGACGCTCCCCTGTCCCTGGCGGCAGATACCCTGCTTACCCAGGAACGGACCGACAGCAACAGGGCGATTTTACTGCTGACGGACGGGGAGGGGACCTTCTCCTCCCAGGTGGCAGACACCCTGCTGAACAGCGGAATCCGCCTTTTCTCCATCCGTATCGACGCGGTGGGCTCCTCCAGCGCTGAGGTGCAGGCTTTGACGGAGCTGGCCGAGCGGACAGGCGGTTTTGACACCAGGCTGGTTCCCGGCGCTGACGGAAGCGTGGATACCGCCGCGCTGCTCCAGGCCTTCCAGGAGGCCTTCCAGGCCACCTCGGAGCACCGGATGGGCATGAAGGAGGAGCTGCTGATCAGCGCGGATGGGATCTCCAGCTACCAGCTTGCGGTGCGCTTTGTGACGCTGATTTTGTGCGCTGTGCTGTTCGGTGTGGGCTATTTTGCCCAGCTGCGGGGCGGCATGGTGGTCCGCAACGCCCTGAGCGGCGCTCTGCTGGCGGTGCTTCTGACGTTGGGCGGATCCGGGGACCTGAGCGTTCTGCTGACCTGCCTTTTGCTGGGCGCGGCCTATGTGAAGATAGAGCGGAAGGGGGGCGGCACGCTGGATGTATAACAGACAGTGGAAAGCATGGGAGAGCGGCAGCTACGATGAGGCGCTGCTCCTCTGGTGCCGGGAGCCCTTCAACCGGGAAAATCCCCAGGCACTGTATACCCTGGCAGACGCCGCTCTGGGGAAAGCCGGAAAAGGCCGGGAGACGGCAGACGCCGTCTACCACATGGAGAAGGCGGCCAATCTGGGGCTGGCCCAGGCTGCGCTGGCCATGGGGCAGATGTTCCAATACGGCTGGGCGGTTCACCGCAGCTGGAAAATGGCCGGGGTGTGGTATGAAAAGGCCGCGGCACTGGGCAGTGCAGAGGCGGCGGATCACCTTGCCCGGCTGAGGAAGGCCAGGCGGCGGCGCATCCTGACGGGGTGCGCCGGGGTGCTGGGTGCGGCGGTTCTTGCTTTCGCCCTGTATTTGTTCTATCCCAAGGCGCCGCCGGAGGGGGTTCTGGTCCATGAGGACACGGAGCTGATTACGCCGGTCACCTTTGAGGAGTTCAGCCAGGCCCTGGGTGATCTGATCGGCCAGTATGATGACGAGCTGGTGGTCAGCGGGCAGCGCAGCACCAACCGGCTGCTGCTGAAATTTGAGGGGCCGGGCATCGACCTCTCCCGCTTTCCTGCGGCCACCGTTATCGCCGACGAGGAGAACTACCTGGTCATCCAGTTTGAAACGGAGGAGGAGGCCCAGGCCTGCCTGGAGGCCCTGCGGAGCATGGACGGCATCCTTTTTGCGGATATGGACTCCTATCAGAATACCCCTGACAGATCCACCTCCGGCACGGCCAGCCAGAATGTGCCATACCAGTCCCCCTACAGCGGGATCGTCTATTATACCTGGGGGGTGGAGTACCTGGGGATGGACCAGCTGGCGGCGTGGCTGATGGAGCAGCCCACCACCCCGGTGACGGTGGCTGTGGTGGATACGGGGGTGGAGCCCTGCCAGGAGAACGCCCATCGCATTCTGGAGGGCTTTGACGCCTTCTTTCCTACCACCGGCAACGGCTGGACGGATCAGGACGGACATGGCACCCATGTGGCGGGCACGATTATCGACTGCACCTGGGACCTGGATGTGAGCATTCTGCCGGTGCGGGTGTTTGAGAACGACAGCACTGCCGATTCCTATATCCTCCAGGGGCTTCGGTATGCCATGGATATGGGGGTGGACGTGATCAACATGAGCCTTGGCGGCGTGTGTGATGCCACCGCGCCGGGGGAGCAGTGCGGCGGCCCCTTTGACTACATCCTCCAGGAGGCCTTTGACCAGGGGATCACCGTGGTGGTGTCTGCCGGCAACGGCGACGAAAATGCAAATCCCATCGATACCTGCGGCTACTGCCCTGCCCACAACGAAAGCTGTATCGTGGTGGCCGCCTGTGACGACAACGGGGATCTGGGCTATTTTTCCAACTACGGGGAGTCGGTGGATGTGACAGCGCCGGGGGTGAATGTGATCAGCTACTTTCCCGGCGGAACCTTCCAGGCCCTGGACGGCACCTCCATGGCGGCGCCCCACATTTCCGCCCTGGCGGCTATGCTGAAGCTGTATCTGCCGGACAAAACGCCGGCCCAGATTGAGAAATATATCACAGATTACTGTGTGGACATGGGGGACTCTCTTCGGTATGGGGAGGGCATTCCCTGGGCGGCTTATTTTGCGGGGGAGTGACCCGGCAAAAGGGGGAACCGCACCGATTTTGACTGACCTGTACCAGGAGGAAGACTTACATGGGTGAGAAGTATCACGCATCAGAGAATACCTATTGGCGCTGCGGAAAATGCGGCGGCCGCACCCCTATTAATCAGGCCATCTGCCAAAACCCCAGCTGTCAGGCGGACCTGAGCATCTACGGCACGGTGGTTGACGCTGCCCGGGATGAGGAGGTGGAGCGCCGCCGCCGGGAGGCGGATGACCGGATGCGGCGGGAGGAAGAGGAACGCCGGCACCGGGAGGAGGAAGCGCGCCGCCGGAGCGAGGAGGCGGAGCGCCGCAGGCAGGCGGATGAGGCGCAGCGGCGCTGGGAAGAGGAGGAGCTGCGCCGTCAGCGGGAGGAAGCCAAGGCCCGCAAGGATGAGGAGCGCCGTCAGCGCAAGGCGCGGAAAAAAGGGGGCGGCCGGGCTGTTGCGGCGGTGCTTTTGCTTTTGTGCGTGGCGGCCGGCGGCTATCTGCTGTGGCAAAACGGCATGCTGAACCGGTTCCTGACGCCTGATCCCCCCGTTTCCGACGGAGACGCCGGCGATACACCGGAGGTACCGTCGGACGCCTGGCAGGCAAATGTGCTGATGGCCGACCCCAGTGATCTCTATCTGGCGGATACCTATTCCTCTGCGGTGTTCCGTTCGGACATTATCCGGGATGAGATTGGATCCGTTACCTTCCTGGACACCCTGGATGGGATGGGGGCAAACGCCTGGGATGTGTCGGAGGCACAGGACGGCACTGTGATGGCCTGGACGGAGGAGGACGGCGCTACCGGGCTTTATGATTTGTACATCGCTGCTCAGGGCGGCATGGCTGCCCCCTCCAACTGCAACGATCTCTTCAGCGGCTACCGCAATGCCCGATCCATCAGCTTTAACGGCGCTCTCCACACGGACAATACGCAGTCCATGGTGGAGATGTTCAACTTCTGCCAGCAGATCACCCAGCTGGACCTCAGCGGGTGGAACACGGCCAATGTGATGGATATGGAGAATATGTTCAATGCCTGCAATGCACTGGAATCCCTGGATCTCAGCAGCTGGGACACGGGCGAGGTGAGGGGCATGCGGAGGATGTTCTCCAGCTGCCGAAGCCTGAAGAGTGTGGATGTCAGTGGCTTTGACACTTCCCAGCTGACATCCATGGCCAGTATATTCAGCTACTGTGAGAGCCTGGAGGAGGTGGATGTGAGCGGTTGGGACACCTCCGGCGTAATGGAGATGAGCTGGATGTTTGCGGAGTGCCGGAGCCTGGAGACGCTGGATCTCAGCAGCTGGGATACCTCCAGCGTTACCGACATCTCCTCCATGTTTGAGGAGTGCGAGGGCCTGGTTTCCCTGAATGTGAGCGGCTGGGACACCTCCAAAGTTACCGATATGAGCAGTATGTTCCAGCACTGTGCAAGTCTGGAGGAGGTGGATGTGAGCGGCTGGGACACCTCCAGCGTCACCGACATCGGCTGGATGTTTAACGAGTGCAAGAGCCTTACCACTCTGGATCTCAGCGGCTGGGATATTTCAGGGGTAACGGATCTGTGCTATGTCTTTGACGGGTGCGAAAGCCTGGTTTCCCTGAACGTGGGCAGCTGGGACACCTCCGGCGTCACCGATCTCAGCAGCGTGTTCCATAACTGCCTGAGCCTGGAGACGGTAGACGTCAGCGGCTGGGATACCTCTGCCGTGACGGACATGGGCAGTGCCTTCGGGGGCTGCGAGAGTCTGCAGGCGGTGGACGTGAGCAACTGGGATACGGCCAATGTGACGGACATGAGCTATATGTTTGACGGCTGCAAGTCCCTGCAGGAGATTGATGCCGGCCGCTGGAACACCTCCAAGGTGACGGATATGAGCCGGATGTTCTATGGCGTGCCGGGCAGCTTTATCCTGCACTTTTCCCCTCAGCTTTTTGACACCTCCAATGTGGAGCATTACTTCTGGTTCATGCCGGATGGCTTTGACTGGGAGCGCCTGTTTGAATGATGCCGATATATGGGCCGGGCCGCCAAACACAGCGGCCCGGCCCATGTTTTGTTTTCGGAATTCTTCTTTGCGGAACAGGAAAAATATTCTGCAGCATCCCGGTGAATTTTGGCCAATTGCCGGGTTATGGAGTTTCTTGTTTTGTGCTGGAAAACGTGTTAAAACAATCGTGCAGATTTTGTAAAAAGAGGGATCGAGCGCGCCCATATCAGCCCAAAGGGGATATTGGGGTTACCATCCCGCTGGCGGATGATTTGAAGGGAGAGACGGTCTTTGGGATTTCAAAGGAGCCGGCCCTTAAGCAAGGTCTGTTCTATGTATCTGCTGCGCGAGGCGGATCTCAACAAGTTTGCAGAGGCGGCAGACAAGATCATTCAGGAAAATCTCTGAAAAGCAAAACAACCTTAAAGCGTATCCGCAGAGCAAATGGCTTTTCCCAAAAGCATCTTGCGGAGGTTTCAGACGTTGCGCTGAGGATGATCCGGCTTTATGAGCAGAGGCAAAACGATATCAACAAAGCCCGGACCGTCACACTGATCGCGCCGGCCAAGCCGCTGAACTGCCGAGTGGAAGACCTGGCGGAACCACAGATGGGGTTTGAACATTAGTTTTCGCTCTCTGTGGGCATATACTTTCTTTTGACAGCATCTGGAATGATTGAGCTTTCACGCTTGCGTGGAAGCGAAAGATAGGCAGCCTGCTCCGGCGAAGTCACAGCGCACCCGCCGCCCGGCTCCCCGCTCCGAGGGCTTCCGGGGCATTTTGAAACGTGAAGCGTATTACGGCAGACGCCTTACCAGCCGGGATGCGCTGGTTGGTATGATTCAAGATTGCATCGTCTATTACAACTTCCGCCGTCCTCACGGGGACAGACGATAGCGGGCTGGGTAACGCCCTTGTTCTTGACGCTGGGCGCCATAACCTGCATTTCTTCATCGCCCCGAACCTCAAAGGGATGGTTCTTGAAGGCGTGGAGCTCGTTCAGCTTGATATATACGATCTGTTCCTCGCTGCGGCGGGCGCCTCCTTCGGCCCCTCGGGTTCCTTCGGAGCGGGAGCGGCCTGCACCGTGAGGCCTGCTTTCTTCCCCGGTTTCTCTTTGGGTGTCTTTTCCGGCTTTTCTGTGCGGGGGCTTTGTCTGTTTTTGGATCCGGATATGTGTGGCTGGTCAATAGGCTTTATCTCATGACCACCACCAATCAGGAAACACCGTTAAGAGCTGTAAAGCCACTTCTCAATTTAGACGTATGGGAGCATGCGTACTATTTACCGCACTATAACAAGAGAGCGGACTACATCAACGACTGGCGGAACATGGTAAACTGGGATCCTGCGGATCAGGAGTACGGACGTAACTACACGTCGAGAACCGAATGAACATCGTCTTATATGACACTCATACGGACATACTAAGTCCATCCCTAAAAGGAAGGCTGTGACATGAGTATGTCGGGACAGAAAGGTTTTGAGGGCTGGTATTTTAAGCATCAAAAAGGAGATGACATGGTCGCATTCATCCCCGGGCAGGCAGAGAGCGGCGCGTTTATCCAACTGATTTCGCAGGAAGGCGCCCAACAATTTGAGATATCCAATTTGACCGTCCGTGACGGTATGATACGAGCGGATAGATGCTGGTTTTCAAGACAGGGGTGTCATATTGTGTTGCCCGGAATCAGCGGCGAGATTTCCTATGGACCATTTGCGCCGCTCAGTTCCGATATCATGGGCCCATTTCGGTTTTTTCCCATGGAGTGTCGGCACGGCGTTCTCAGCATGGCGCATACCCTCCAGGGCAGCATCATAATGGATGGTCATCTGCACAGCTTCGACGGTGGTTTAGGCTATGTAGAAAAAGACAGCGGAACCTCCTTTCCGCGCTCCTACCTGTGGATGCAGTGCAGCGATTTCTCGGAACCATGTTCTGTGATGGTTTCAATCGCCCACATTCCATTTTGCGGAAGCTCCTTCCGCGGATGTATCTGCGCCATCTTGTACCAGGGCCGGGAGTATCGTTTGGCAACTTACAGAGGCGTTAAGGTTCCATCATTTTCTCCAGAACATATCTGTCTGTCTCAGGGCAGGTTTCTGCTGGAACTGGACATAGCACCTTCCCATATGGGACACCCCCTTCGTGCGCCGCAGTGCGGACAGATGTCCAATACCATTCGGGAGAGTTGTAATGCGCACCTGCGAGCAAAACTGTGGAAAAGAGGAAAACCGGTATTTGATCTGCAAAGCAACCATGCGGCCTATGAATATGTACCGGATCATGGGAGTTAATATACCGTTCCACTTCCTCTGTATACAAGCAGCAACAAGAAAAGATATCCTTTTCTTCTTTTAGATCACACTTTTTAGATCACACTATTATCAAAACAATCCATCATTGGGGAGAAGCATATGGAATCACTGTGGGAGCAAAACTGGGAGCAGCCGGAATTTCCGGCTCAGGACGGAGATAAAAACACCGACGTACTGATCATCGGCGGCGGTATGGCGGGTATTCTGTGCGCCTATCAGCTGCACCGGGCCGGAGTGCCTTATGTGCTGGCGGAAGCGGAAACAATATGCAGCGGCATCACCAAAAACACCACCGCCAAGATTACCAGCCAACATGGTCTGATCTATGACAAGCTGATTTCCAGGTTTGGACTCGAGCGGGCAAAGCAATATCTTGCCGCCAACGAGGCAGCGCTTCAAACATACCGGGAGTTATGCCGGAAGATTGACTGCGGCTTTGAGGAAAAGGCGGCCTACACCTATTCTCTGGACGACCGGCGAAAGATTGAGAGGGAACTGGAGGCCCTGGAAAGGCTGGGATTTCCGGCTGAACTTGTGGACAAGCTCCCCCTTCCTTTTCCCGTTGCCGGCGCAGTCAGATTCCCGAATCAGGCACAGTTTCATCCACTGAAATTCATCTCCGGCATTGCGAAGAGTTTGCACATCTATGAGCATACGCGGGTGCGGGAGCTGCTCGGCACTACAGCTGTGACGAATCATGGCCGGATTTGTGCCAAGAAGATCATTGTGACTACCCACTTTCCCTTTCTCAACAAGCATGGCAGTTATTTCCTCAAGCTGTACCAGCACCGCTCCTATGTCATTGCTCTGCAGCGCGCACCGGATGTGGACGGTATGTATTTGGATGAGGCGCAGACTGGTATGTCCTTCCGCAATCACAAAAATCTGCTGCTCGTCGGAGGCGGAGGACACCGCACCGGTAAACAGGGCGGCGGTTGGCGGGAACTGCGGGAGTTTGCCCGGCGGCACTACCCGCAAGCGGAAGAGCAGTATCACTGGGCCACGCAGGACTGTATGAGCCTGGATGGGGTCCCGTATATCGGGCCCTATTCCGCCTCCACTACAGATTTGTATGTGGCTACCGGTTTCAACAAGTGGGGCATGACCACCTCCATGGCGTCCGCTATGATCCTCAGCGATCTTGTGCAAGGGAAGGAAAACCCATATGAGGAGGTATTCTCCCCCTCTCGTTCCATCCTTCACCCCCAATTGGCCGTCAACGGGTTTGAGTCTGTGGTCAGCCTGCTGACGCCCACCACCAAACGTTGTCCCCACCTGGGCTGTGCTCTGAATTGGAATCCTATGGAGCACACCTGGGATTGCCCCTGTCACGGCTCCCGCTTCACCGAGGGCGGAAAGCTGATCGACAACCCGGCAACGGGTAATCTGAAAAAATGAGGTGAGAATTTGAGCAATCATCTGAAGCATCAGACAAGCCCGTACCTTCTCCAGCACGCGGAAAACCCGGTGGACTGGTATCCCTGGAGCGAGGATGCTTTTTCCAAAGCAAGGGCAGAGGATAAGCCCATCTTTTTGAGCATTGGCTACAGCACCTGCCACTGGTGCCATGTCATGGCCCATGAAAGCTTTGAGGATCTCGAAATTGCTGATATCTTAAACAAATACTATGTGTCCGTTAAAGTAGATAGAGAAGAACGCCCCGACATTGACAGCATTTATATGGCGGTCTGTCAGGCTTTCACAGGGAGCGGTGGCTGGCCCACCAGTATTTTCATGACCGCAGAGCAGAAACCGTTTTTTGCGGGAACCTATTTCCCAAAGGCCGCCCGGTACGGGGCGGTAGGGCTCAAAGAACTGCTGCTCATCATTCACCAGAAATGGGAGAACGAACGGGATGCGCTTCTTGGCTCTGCGGACGAGATCACAGCGGCCTTCCATCAGCGTTATGCTCCTGCGGCACAAGCAGATGAGACTTTGCTGGACGCTGCCCTGCAGTGGTATAAACAGAACTTTGATGCATCATTTGGGGGGTTCGGCGGCCCACCGAAGTTCCCCACGCCGCACAATCTTCTGTTCCTGATGCAGCAATACGAAAAGCACGGGGACAGCCAAGCCTTAAACATGGCGGAAATAACCCTTCAAAAGATGTATGCCGGTGGGTTATTTGATCATATCGGATACGGTTTCTGCCGATATTCCACAGACCGCTATTATCTGGTTCCCCACTTTGAGAAGATGCTCTATGATAATGCTCTGCTGATTCTCGCCTACTGCAAAGCCTATGAACTCACAGGACGGTCTTTTTACCTGGAAGTTGCGCAAAAGACAGCATCCTATGTTCTCACCGAAATGACTTCTCCAAACGGAGGGTTTTACAGCGCCCAGGATGCGGACAGCGACGGCAAGGAGGGGAAATACTATGTATTTACCCCGGAGGAAATCATCGGGCTGCTGGGGCAAGGCGATGGTGCCGCTTTTTGTGAACGATTCGGCATTACGAAAGCGGGGAATTTTGAAGGCAAGAGCATTCCCAATCTTCTCCACACAAAAAACCTGACAGATGAGCGTTTTGACCCCTTTCTGCCAACACTGCGGGAATACAGGCGGGAACGCACCCATCTGCATACCGACGACAAAATTTTGACCGCATGGAATGCGCTCATGATTGCCGCGTTGTGCCGACTGTACCAGTGCAGCCGGGATCCCGGATATCTGGAAGCTGCGAAAAAGGCTCAAGTTTTTATAGAAAACAGCCTGTGCGATCAGGATGCACTTTATGTAAGCATTCGGGACGGCAAGCTGGGGGAGCACGGTTTTCTGGATGATTATGCAAGCTATATTTTTGCCCTGCTTTCTCTCTATGATGCCACACTCGAACGCACATTTCTTAATCGTGCAGTACAGGTAACCAAGGAAACTGTCCTCCAGTATTACGACTCGGAGCATGGCGGCTTTTATCTCAGCGGAGCAGAGAACGAAACCCTGCTTTTTCGCCCGAAGGAGTGCTATGACGGGGCGCTCCCCAGCGGCAACTCCCTCATAGCATATGTTCTTGGGCGTCTAAATGCGTTGCTTCCGGATCAGAGTTGGGAGAACATCCTCAACAAACAGCTTGCCTATATGGCAGGAGAGGCGGAACGATCTCCTGCTGGATTTTCTGTGTTTTTAATGGCGCTGTCGGATTTTTTGGAACCACCGGTCCTGATCACCGTGGTCCCAAGCGGGGAAGCCTTGAGCGACCTCCCCTTTGCGGTGCCTTCTGACGCTATAGTCAAGGTTTTGGATTGCCCATTGGAGGGATATAAGCTGTTGAACGATGAAACCACTTTCTATGTGTGCCGGAATCAGTCCTGCCTGCCACCAATGAATAAACGGCAACTCATGATGGAGATACTAAAGCGAGATCAAAGTTAGGAGGTATTTGTATGGATACCAAAAATGGTTTTACCATTACCAACCGCGACCATGTGCTCAGAGCCTGGCAGAATTCAACCGAGCTTGTGCGGGACTATCAGGCCTATGCCCATGAACTAGAGGCAGATAACGAGGAGCTTTCCAAGCTGTTTTCCGCGTTTGCGGAAGATGAAGCGGCGCATGCCGCGAAATTACTTGATGTACTGCGTGGGTATGAAAAATAAGCATTTGGGAACTATATAGATTGGAGACCCCCATTTATAACCCGGAGGCCGGGTTATAATTGGGGTCTCATTTTTACAAATAATCCTTTGTATCCTAAAGACTATATAGTGGTAAATTTTGTAATATACAACCATACCTTTCGGATTTTTTGACCACCGTTCGGATGCCTACAATCCCTTGATACTATTGGGTTATTCAAAAAGTCCTGTATCGCACTCGTACCAGAGGGAAAAAGTGAATAGACATTCACTACTACAGGCGATACGAGCCGATTTTCGGGTCACGGCACATCACCCGGCTCATCGGAGGGGGCAGCTTCGGCAAGGTCTTCGAGATGGAGCGGGCGGAAGAATCCACGCAGGCGATCCGGCCACGCTCAAAAGAAGGGATTTTCGGCAAAACCGGTTCCATACTACATCCCCTACCGGGATATGCGGAATTTCGCTTTCCCCGCTTCGGTACCGAGAAACTTTCTGATTGAGGCAAGTCAAACCATCTGCCAGCACATATATCCGTATCCCTGGTATGTATGGATGGAACTGCTTTTGAGGGCGCTGCGGGACGGGGCCTGGTTTACCGCAGGCCGATTTGCGCAAAATTCTTGACACCGCCTGCCATATAGATTTGGATATAAAAAATGCGGAGTATCATCAAAAGAACGTTTCAGATCCTTTCATGATCCTCCGCATGTGAGGAATTTGCAATTATGAAAGAAATTCCCTATTGGGCTGCGGACAGCCGGGCCAGCAGCTCCCGCACCCGGTCCTGATTGCACCATGCAAGCCACAGCCGGAATGTCGAACCCAGTGCAGTGATCTCCAGCCACCGGTACGGGCCGTTATTCCGGAATTCCACTCTTCTCATGTCCTCATAGGGGATATAGCAGAACGCTGCATCCTTGATTTGAAATGCCTGAGAAGGAAGGAGGCCAAACTCTGTATTCCCGATCTGGGATGTCATTGCTTTCGTCCACGCCATCGCCACCAGTCCCTTCTCCAGGAACAGCAGGCTGCGCGCGAGCGCCGTTGAATTGCCGAGCCCCAAAAGGTTTCCACTCTGCCGGAGAATTCCAAGAACGTTCTGCCCCTCTGCGGAAGGAGATCTCCGGGCCGCCGGTACCATCATTTTTTCCCGATAGATCCGAAGTTCCTTTTGCGGAAGATCCGGACTCAGAAAACATCTGGCCAGCGGCGTGTTCAAACCGCCTTCGGCACAGGGGGGCAGCAATTCCCGCAGGATCGGCAGGACCTCCACCCGTCCATGAGGGCTGTGGGACGGCCGGTGAGAGCTTCCGGAAACCGGATCTGCGCCCGCCTCGCCCCGCGGTTCTGTGGCGGCAGCGCCGCTTTTCTGCGCCCGTTCCTGATTTTTCCGCCGTTCGGACACGGCAGGATTCACCTCCAGGATATCCCATTCAACAAGGTTCCGGTATGCGTTCTCCATACAGGCGAGTTCTTCCGCGGAAAACGCCGCGCTGCTCCTGTCGGCGGTGAGCCGCCCATCCCGTCCGAGATACTCTGTGATGCCGGAGGAAAAATCCTTCCGCAGGAGAATCTCCCCCTGGGGGGTCAGAACGGTCTGACTGTGCAGTTTCCCGACCTTGTCATATGCAATGAGATAGTACCACAGCATTTGACCTTCCGGACCGAAACAGACGCAGCGGTTGTTTCTGCCCTGGTCGTCATAGTCAAATCCGCGGGAATAGCGTAACTGGCCGCTGCGGAACGTCTGCATTCCCGCAAGGCGGCGTTCCGGCGCCAGATCGTAGACGGCAGTCACCTGCATCTGCCGGTCAAAGTCTGCCGCCCGGCAGATCTTGTCGTTTTTCAGGTAGAAGATCCGATCCTCCATCCGCTCTCCATTCTCATACCATGTTCTGCGCAGTGTGCGTCCCCGCGCATCATACCGGTGGATAAGATACCGCTTTCCGGTGTAATCACCCCCTGCTCCCTTTCCGGGAGCGTTCACATTTGCGTCAAAAATCCGTTCCAGCCTTGCGTGCTGCCCCGCGGACAGCCGGGCAAGCACATCGTACTGCGCCACCGGTTCCCCCATGGGCCGGTTGGTCACTCGCTCACAGAAGGAGATCTCGCCGCCGCATTTGGGACAGTGCACGAAAGTCCGGGCCCTGTTCTGCATCTGAATTCTGGTGCCGCAGGAGGGGCAGGCGTAAACCAGGTCGATCTCCGGCAGGCCCAGCAGCTCCAGCTGGACCGGTTGCCCCGGCTCGGCCCGATCCACATTTGCCCCCAGTCCGGTCCAAAACCACCAGATGTTCCCCACCGTCACCGGATGGGACCTGCCGTTGGGCCACAGCAGGAACACCCGATCCCCGCGCTTCACGGAGCCGTCCCGCACCATGCCGGACACCAGCGCCTTCTGGCTGTCAACTGAAATGACACCTGTGATCAAAAGCTGGAACTCTGTCGCTTCCCATTGGGGAAGGGCTGCGGATCTCTCTGTATGCGGTTCTTCCGGCCCATGGCTAAAATCACTGACCGTGCCGCCGAAGTCGCTGACGGTGCCCTCCTCCTGCCGGATGGGGGGCTGCTCCTCGGTCTTCGCGCTGCGGACGGAGTCCTGGGGCACCTGGTCCCCGTCGGGGTAGATGTATTTCCCCTCCTCCTTGTTGTAGAGGATGGCCTCCAGCTCCTGCCGCATCTGGACGGGGCTGGAATACCGGTCCTTCGGTTCAAAGGCGCAGGCCTTCAGCACGATCTCGCTGAGCCGTCCCCCGGCGTGGACCGGCGGCGGCAGGGGCGCGCCGGAAAACCGCTTGGCCAGGGCGTTCTCCCGGTCCGCGTGAGTCACCGGTGCCGGGGCCTGGGGCAGAAAGGGCGTCCGGTTCCCGTTCA
Source organism: uncultured Oscillospiraceae bacterium (assembly GCA_944386955.1). Taxonomy (GTDB): domain Bacteria; phylum Bacillota; class Clostridia; order Oscillospirales; family Oscillospiraceae; genus CAJFPI01. The sequence continues at coordinate 1,008 of CALXDB010000020.1, read as the reverse complement.
GCAGCCGGTACAGCACCAGTCCCAACGAATAGAGGTCCACCGTGGAGCCGTAGGCCTCCCCCTTGTACACCTCCGGGGCCATGTAGGGGTAGGTTCCCTTCTTGGAAAGCCCGCTGGTGGTCTTTTCCACTGTCCGGGCCACGCCGAAATCCCCCAGCTTGAAATCCCCGTTTTCGGAGATAAAGATGTTCTCCGGCTTGATGTCCCGGTGGATGATGTTGTGCTTCTGGCACAGCTCCAGGGCCTTGCAGAGATCAATGCCCAGCTGAATGATCTCCTGCCGGGAGATGGTCTTCTGCTGACGGATGTAGTCGTCCAACGGCGTCAGCAGCTCCATCTGGATGAGGATATCCCAGCCGATGCCGTCTCTGTGCTCGATGACCTGGTGGTTCTCGTAGCTCACCACGTTGCTGTTGCCCTTCAGCTTGCTCATAAGGGCAAATTCCTGCACCAATTCCTTCACAAAACTGCCGAAGTAGGTGCGGACGCTGCCCTCGTCCATTCCCTCGCTCATGACCGAGCGGACCTCGCTCTCGCTGGCGGGAATGGTGATGGCCTTCAACGCCGCCTTGTAAACCTGCCCGAAGTCCTCCCGCTGGATCTCGAAAACCTTGCCGAAGCTGCCCTCCCCGATGAGCCGGGTGATGTGCCAGGAACCGAAAATGGGCTCATATTGTTTGTAGTAGTTGGTATCCATCCGTTTTCTCCCTCTGTGACGCTTTTCTTATTCGCCGGTCTGGACACCGCCGTACAAAGCCTCCAGCAGCTCGCAGACTGCGGGCAGATAGAGCATGCTGTCCGACCCGGCCCGCCGGGTCAGGGATCCCACCTTGGCCGGAGTTAGCCAGGAGAGAGATGCGTTGAGGGTCTCCCCCTCGGTCTCCTGCCAGAGGGGATACTTCCCCTACTTTGCAGCGGTCATGCCGCGAAAAATGTATTGCGCAGTGAGATCGCAAACACTTCATCGTGAAACAGTTCCTTAAAGTTATCCAGAAAGACAAACGGGCT